>CAYYFS010000104.1:514-2920 GCA_964471055.1 uncultured Dehalococcoidales bacterium | reverse complement strand
TGATCTCGGAACACCCGCACGGGTGCCTGACGTGCCACCGGATCGAACTCTGTGGCCCGCAGGACGTCTGCCTCCGCCACGTCGCCGTCACAGACCGATGCACCGTGTGCCCGAAGAACGAGAGATGCGAGCTCAAGGACACAGTGCGCAGCATGGAACTGGACCTGCGCACGCTCCTCACGTATCACCGGCGCGGGCTATCGATTCACACGGATGATCCCTTTTACGACCGGGACTACAACCTCTGTATTGTGTGCACGCGTTGCGTGCGCGTATGCGCGGAGGTGCGTTTCAACGACGTTCTCGCGGCCGTCGACCGTTCGGGCGTTGCGCTGGTTGGTACCTCGCGGGGCGGTTCGCTGCTGGATGCGGGGTGCGAGTTCTGCGGCGCCTGTGTCGATGTCTGTCCCACCGGCGCGCTGGTCGAACGCGACTACAAATGGGACAAGCCCGAGCGGCAGGTAGTCACCATTTGCACCAACTGCCCGGTTGGCTGCCAGGTCGTGATGGATGTCGACCGCCAAGGCAGGGTTGTCCGCTCGGCGGGAGATTTGGCGGGAGGGGCCAACCGCGGGCAGCGTTGCTTTAAAGGCAAGTTCGGATACGACTACCCGAACCACGAGAGCCGGCTGAAGTACCCGATGATTCGCTCAGAGGGCACGCTGAGACGCACTACGTGGGAGCAGGCGCTGGACGCCGTCTCCGAGGGTCTCGGGCGGTACGCACCTGACGAAAGGGCCGTCATCGCCTCCCCTCGCGGCACGAACGAAGACGCGTACGTCGCGCAGAAGCTTGCCCGGGTGGCGCTGGGCACCAACAACGTGGACAGCGCTCTCAATCTGGCGCCTTCGCTCCGGGAGGGGCTGACGCCCGCCCTGACGTACCCGGCAGCCACGAACTCGATCTGGGATCTGGAGCGCGCTGGATGCGTGCTCATCGTCTCGGGCAATCCCACTGAGGAGCAGAACGTTCTCGCTGTGCCGGTGAAGAAGGCGGCTCGGCAGGGCGCAAAGATAGTAGTGATCGACCCGCGCGAAACGGAATTGACGCGCTATGCAGCCGTATGGCTCCGCCCGAAGCCGGGCACGGAGGTCGCACTCCTCGGGGGCATCGCGCGGGCGATCCTTGACGAGGCGCTTGAGGACAAGGAGTTCGTGGCGGAACGGTGCTCCGGCCTCGATGATCTGAAGCAGGCGCTGTGGGCTTTCGATCTGGCCTGGATATCCCGGGAATGCGGCGTATCAACCGAGGAGATCAGCGCTGCGGCCAGGGCGTACGCCGGCAATGGCCCGGCAGCGATCCTGTATGGCGCCGACACCGGCTCGCGGGCGGAGCGTAGAGATCTGGTCGCCTGCGTGCTCAACCTCGCGCTGCTCACCGGGAACATTGGCCGGGAGGGCGGAGGAGTCTATCCGCTGTTCCCGGGGGCCAATACTCAGGGGGCGAGCGACATGGGCTGCGCCCCCGGCCTTCTCCCGGGGCACAGGAGCGGGGGTTCCGAAGCCCACAGGGCGGAGATGGCGCAGGTCTGGGGCTCTCCCGTACCGCAGGCCGAGGGCACCGGCATCGAGGCGATGCTCGGCGCAATGAAGGACGGGAGCATCAAGGCGGCCCTGATGATGGCGGATGGCGTCAACCCCACGGTAGACGGATTGGGCGACGTCGCCGCTGCGCTGGCCAGGACCGATTTCCTCGTGGTATCGGCCGCGTTCGAGTCCGAGTTGACCGAAACGGCCGACGTGGTGCTGCCGGCAGCAACCTATGCCGAGCAGACCGGCACGATGACCAACCTGGAGCGCCGCGTGCAGTTGCTGCGACCTTGCTGGGCCGCGCGAGACGAAGAGAGAACAGGCTGGGAAACGCTTGCGGCCATCGGCAGGCACATGGGGGTGCGAGGGTTCGACTACCCGGACGCCTCAGCGGTATTCGAGGAGGTACGGACCGCTGTGCCAGCGTACACCGGCCTGTCATACGACCGTCTGGAGCAGGGCGGCGTGCAGTGGCCGTGTGTAGCCGAAAGCGACCCATGCTCGGGCGTACTGTATGCCTCCTCCGGACCGGATAGCCGGGGGATACCGTTCCAGCCGCTGGCGCTGCGGGCAGCCGCGCAGCGACGCGACGCGGAGCTGCCGTTCATCCTTGCGCCCGGGCGCGTCCTTCACCAGCCGGACCGGGAGGTGGAGGTCGCGCGGAAAGACCGGCTGAACTACCTGGAGAGGCGCGAGATCGTCGAGTTGCACCCCGAGGACGCGGCTGAACTGGGTATCGGCGAAGGCGATGAAGTCACGGTGGCAGGCCCGACGCTTGCAGACGATATCGTCGGGACGGTGCGTTTCTCGTCGCCGCAGCGCAGCCTTGTCGCGATCACCCGGCTGTTTGGCACTGTTGCGTCCGAGATGCAGGACA
>CAYYFS010000104.1:0-493 GCA_964471055.1 uncultured Dehalococcoidales bacterium | reverse complement strand
CTCTGCCGGGTCAGACTTGCGAAAATCCCGGCCGGAGCGGGAGCTGCGAAAGACTGACGCCGCCCGGCCGCGGACCGGCCGGCGCTGATAGAATCGAACTGAGGTTCAAGAACGAAAGCAGACGCGGCGATTCGCGCCTGCTGGCAGACCAGAGGAAAGAAAGAATGGCTCTACCCACGGACGTGACAGACAGCAGCTTTGACGCAGAGGTACTGCAGGCGGATCTACCCGTGTTGGTCGATTTCTGGGCCACCTGGTGCGGGCCGTGCAAGATGGTCTCCCCGGTGGTCGAGGAGCTGGCGGAAGAGCTCGATGGGCAAGTGAAGTTCGTCAAGCTGGACGTAGACTCGAACCCGACGACGGCCGGCAAATACGAAGTGCGTTCGATTCCGACCCTGCTCCTGTTCAGGGACGGTAAGCCGATCGGACAGATGGTCGGCGCGATCCCCAAGAACGCCCTGCAGAAGGGAATCGAGGAGGCCATCTCCTAGGT
>CAYYFS010000103.1:0-7775 GCA_964471055.1 uncultured Dehalococcoidales bacterium | reverse complement strand
TGCTGCGAGATATGCGCGCGTTTGCCCTTCGTCCGGCGGGCCAGCATCATCGGGCTGACCGGCCACGGGCGCACGCCGCACCGCTCGGCCCATTCCGCGTACAGCTTCGTGAGTTCCGCGGCCTTCTCCGGGTTCTTCTCCGCCAGGTTGTTGAGCTCGGTGCGGTCCTCGACCATGTCGTAGAGCTCCCAGTCACCACCGAACTCCGCTACGAGCTTCCACCGGCCGGCTCGCACACCGCGATGCCCCTCGTGTTCCACGAATATCGGCTGCTCCCGCGACCAGCTTCTGCCTTCGAACACCGGCATCAGGCTTTCGCCTTCTAGGGGCGTGATCGCGCTACCGCCCAGCTCCTTCGGATAGGTTGCTCCGGCTGCGTCGTAGCACGTTGCCGCGATGTCGATGATCTGGGCGGGCTCACGAGCGATCCCGGAACTGCGCAGACGGGCGGGCCAGTTGACTATGAACGGCGTCGTAATGCCGCCTTCGTGGATCCAGCGTTTGAACAGCCGGAACGGAGCGTTGCTCACGTTCGCCCATGGAAGCTCCACGGCCATGAACGTGGTGTCCGGCCCGGGCCTGAGGCCCGGAATGTTGCCGACCCGCACCGGCTCGCCGTCCAGGGTCGGCGCCGTCTCCCACCTGGACGGGTCCGGCCAGTCCGTGTCCTCGTGGAACAGCTCGGCGCAGCCGCCGTTGTCGGAAAGGAACATCACGAGGGTGTTCTCCTCGACGCCTAGCTCCCGCAGCCTGGCCATGATCCTGCCGACGCCCTGGTCGACGCGGTCGATCTGCGCTGCGTACACCGCCATGCGGATGTCTTCCCAGTCCTTGTCCTCCACGTCCTCCCAGGGCGGTGCATCCTCATCGCGGGGCGCGAGTTCCCACTTCGGGTCGACCAGCCCCATGCCCTTCATCTGCTCATGCCGGGCCGCCCGCAGCTTGTCCCAGCCGCCGCGGTACTTCCCTTCGTAGCGCGCGATGTCCTCCTCAAGCGCGTGCAACGGCCAGTGAGGGGCGGTGTACGCCACGTACTGGAAGAACGGTTTGCCCAGCTTCACCGCCTCGTCGATCATCTCGATCGCGTTGTCGCTGATCGCGTCGGTGAGATAGAAATCGGACGTTTCGACCTGGATCAGCGAGTCTCCGCTCATGAGGGTCTTCGGGTTGAAGTACGAATCCGCCGCCTCCAGCAACCCGAAGTACCTGTCGAACCCGCGTTGCGTCGGCAATGGATGGGTCGCGTCGCCGGGGACTGATTGACCCGGGTATCGTGGGTCGTACGCGCCGCCGATGTGCCACTTCCCCGACATGAGGGTGCGGTACCCCGCGCCTCTGAGCACCTCGGCGATGGTGGCGGATGTCTGGTTCAGATGGCCCTGGTATTCCGGGTAGCCCAGGTCGGCGGCCATGTGCCCGACACCCGCCTGGTGTGGATGCAGGCCGGTCAGCAGGCTGGCGCGGGACGGGCAGCAACGGGCCCCGTTGTACATCTGCGTGAACCGCACACCCCCCTCCCCGAGCCGGTCGATGTTCGGCGTGCGAATCTCGGACCCGTAGCATCCAAGGTCGGAGAAGCCCAGATCGTCGACGGCGATGAGGATGATGTTTGGCTGGTTCTTGTCGGGCTCTGACGTCATCGCGATAGCCCCGCTTTCGTTCGTGCCTGAGCCGCCGGCCGGGGCGGCGAGGCGAAGGCTATCACGAGAGGCCGTCGCCCCCGGCTGTACCGACCGCGGCTACCATGAGGGCAGGCATCAGACCGGGCTGGAGGGTCGAGATTGAACGCAACCGGGACGACCATGATGTCCGCGGACAATTGCGGGGTCTGTGGAGCGGAGCTGGACTACCGCACCGCGGCCGCTCAGATGAGGTGCGCGTGCTGCGGCGGCGAGTTCGAGGCGCTCATCTCCTGCCCGGACGGACACTATGTGTGCGACTCCTGCCACCGGCACGATGCGGTCTCAATCATCGACGCCGTGCTGGGGTCATCCACGTCGGTCAATCCTCACGAACTCCTTGAGATGCTCATGGCCCACCCCTCTGTCCCGATGCACGGCCCCGAGCACCACGTGTTCCTGCCGTGCGTCCTGATCGCAGCGGCGCGCAACTCGGGAAGTGCGGTCCCTCCCAACGCCATCGAAGAGGCCGTTCGGAGAGGCTCCAAAGTGCCGGGCGGGTGGTGCGGCTCTCACGGCGCGTGTGGCGCGGCGATCGGCGTTGGTATCGCGGTGAGCATCCTTACCGGCGCCACCCCGGTGACAGGCCCTGAACGCGGCCTGGCAGACCGAGCGACGGCGGCCGCGCTGCGCGAGATCGGAGACGGTCACCCGCGTTGTTGCAAGCGAGCGTGTCGGCAGACCCTTTCGGTGGCAACCTCGTTCCTGAAGGAACACCTCGGTCTGGCGCTCGAGGAAGCGCCCGTCGACTATTGCGAATTCCATCGCCGCAACGCCGAGTGTCCGGCGGCAGCATGTGCGTACTTCGCGGTGCCCGCCGGAGGCTGATCGCACGTCGCGGCCTGTCCGGCGACCACACGGCGTGGTAGGCTCCGCCACGGCCCGGAATCGTCGGCGCACAAGGGACGGAGGGGATGGCCCGTGAAGATCGTAGACGTACGACCTGTAGTGGTCGGCAACCCGTGGAAGAACTGGATATTCGTGGTCGTCGAGACCGACGAGGGCATCACCGGTCTGGGAGAGGCCACGGGCGGCCTGCGAACGTCGCCGAACGTTGCCTCCGTCGAGGAATCGAAGCACCTCGTCATCGGCCGCGATCCCCGGAACGTCCATGAGATCTGGAACCACCTTTACTTCTCGGGGTTCCTGAACATCACTCCCGCGATGGTCGGCATTGAAATGGCGTGCTGGGACATCCTCGGCAAGTCGCTGGGCGAGCCGGTGCACCGGCTGCTCGGCGGGCAGGTTCGGGACAAAGTGCGGGTCTACGCCAACGGCTGGTACTCCGGGCCGCGTACGCCGCAAGGTTTCGCCGACAAAGCAGCGGAAGTGGTGTCGAAGGGGTACACCGCGCTCAAGTTCGACCCGTTCGGCACCGCCTACGTCCGCCTCAGCCGCGACGAAACGCGCGAGTGCCAGGAACTGGTGCGCGCCGTCCGGGGGGCCGTCGGCGATTCGGTCGACATCATGATCGAAGCGCACGATCGCTTCGGCGTCGCCGCTGCCATCGAGATCGGCACCTGGCTTGCAGAGTTCGAGCCGACCTGGTTCGAGACGCCCGTGCAATCGAACGACACGGACGCCCTGGTCGCGGTCGCCCGGCAGGTGCCTGTGCGCGTGATCGCGGGGGAACGCATGCATGAACTGCACGAGTTCGCTCGCTTTCTTTCGATGAACGTGACCGACATCATCAACCCCGAGCCACTCGGTGTGGGCGGGATCTGGAAGTGCCTCCAGGTGGCAGCCCTGGCCGAATCGCGGCGCGTGGACATCGCTCCCCACAACGCGGAGAGCCCGTTCAAGACCATGGTGAACCTGCACATCTGCGCAGTGGCGCCGAATGTGTTCATCGAAGAGTGCTTTGACGAGTTCCTGGAGCCCTGGACCGAGGATGTTCTGAAGGGCTACGTGAGGGTGGAAAACGGCCATCTACCGATCCCGCAGGCGCCGGGCATCGGCGTCGAGCTGGATGAGGCCGAGGCGAAGAAGCACCCCTACTCGCCGCACCACTTCCTGCGCATGTTCGAGCCGGGCTGGGAACGGCGCGACGTGGCCCCCGGCGGCTAGTCCAGGTTCGCGAGGAAACCGGCGCACGTTTCGAGGGCCGTCTCGGAGTCCAGGCCCTCGCACAGCAGCACGACGTTGCCGACAACCATGTAGTCACCGTACCTGGCGGTCTGAAGGCAGCCGTGCTCGGACAGGCCGGCGCGCGGAACGCACTTCCTCCGGTCCCTCTCGCCCTCTTTCCACCACACGTCCTCTCCGACCACGACGCCCTCTTTGCCGGTCACGTGCTCGGCCGGCTGCGCCCCCAGGTCGGTCGCGTCCTCGTGCGAGGCGTACAGGCGCACCTCGAACTCCTTGCCGCCGAAGACGCCGTGCCAGGCCTCGACCGCGCTCTCAAGCTCGGAGGTGTCGTACGACTTGTTCGCCTTGAGGCCGGCCCCGCGGAAGTCGTCGATCGCATATGTGCGTTCGGGACGCGTCACCCTCTGGACGGCTTCTCCCGCGGTGGATGAGTCGTCCGCCGCGGGCGGGGCGCCGCCGCAGGACGCGAGGGCTGCGAGCACGACAAGAAATGCTCCGAATGCGGCCGCGCGAAGCGCCGTTGAGAGAGACTCGGTTCCTGCATTCATCGCGCGCCCTTCCCGAGAGTCTGCCGCGTGCGAGGCCGACACCCTTTGGGTGACATGGCCCGGGCAACATCACCGGGATTCTACTGCCCTCGCTGGAATCGCGATAGCGCACGTCGGCGCGTGCAGTCCGCAGCAATCGTCGGTACCTTGTTCGCGAAGGCTAGGGTCGCCTGACTTCGCGAGGCATGACATGAGCTGGTGGGTGCTCGCAAACCTCGTTCTGACCGCGCACATCGCATTGTTCGCGTTCCTGGCCGTTGGTGTTCTGGTGGCCGCCGCTGGCTGGCTGCGCCGGCGCAGCCGACAGGCGCTGGTGTTCTGGTTCGTGCTGGTGGTGACGCTCGCGCACCAGCCCGTGCCGGGTTGCGGCCTCACCGTTCTTGAACGGTGGCTCCGGTCAAAGGAGCACCCCGGCTGGGACCGCGAAGTGTCCCTGCTGCGGACGGTTATCGAGACCGCCACCGGTGCCCGGCCGCCTGCGGTTTTCGACATCGTGTTCCCCGCGACCCTGGGCGCGATCGCCCTCTACGCGTTCTCCCGGTATCACCTCCGCGACTACGCTTCCGCGATTCGCCGCCGACTGGGACGCTCCTGAGTCGCACCGGGTGGCACCTGCTACGCTCCCGGCACCATGTGGATGCCCTCATCCGCCGCCGACCTGATGTGCGCCCAGGAGGAGCTGGCCGAGCTCCGCTCGGAACCATGGCGCCCGGGCGACGGACCACTGACAGTGGGCGGTTGTTTCGCGGCGTTCGAGAAAGGCGCGGGCGGGCCCGGCGCGGAAGGCGATCCGGTGTGGGCGGCGGCCGTGGCAATGCGCGAGGGCAGGGTGGTCGACCAGGCGGTTGTCGAAGGTGGTGCGGGTGCTGCATACGAGCCGGGCCTGCTGTTCCTGCGTGCCGGCCCGGTGTTGTTCGCAACGCTGGGAGAACTGCGGGCGCGGCCGGACGTGCTGCTTGTCAACGCCACCGGGCGCGATCATCCGCGAAAAGCCGGACTGGCGCTGCATCTGGGAGTGGTGCTCGAACTGCCGACCGTAGGCGTCACGCATCGACCTCTGGTCGCGGAGGGAGCGTGGCCGTCAGATGAAACCGGCGCAGCCAGCCCGCTCATGGCCGGTGATCAGGTCGTCGGGCACTGGCTGCGAACGCACGCCGGCGCTCGGCCGCTGGCCGTACATGCGGCGTGGCGCACCGACGCCGAAACCGCCCTCGCTGTCGTGCGCACGGTCGCAGGAGCCGGCCGCACGCCGGAACCGCTTCGGGAGGCGCGCCGGCTCGCGCGAGCGATCCGCGCCGGAGACAGGTAGACTCCGCCCAGCGCGCTGCGGCCGTGCTCGTCCTCCCGGCCCGTCGGGTGGGATGGAGTGCATCCAGAGATCGAGGGAAGCCATGCCGGTCACCGGGTTCGATGTAGCTCTCAGAAGGCCCCTTGCCGGGGGGCAACGGTTCGGGGATGGGGGCGAGTACGAGGAGATCAAGGGCCGGCTGAGCTTCTCTCTCGACCCGCTTCACGCGGCCAATGAGCGCATCACTGACCTCGTTTCGGCCCCGCGGGGGAGTGACGGGCGGGTGGAGTTCACGTCGGACGTGTCGATCGTTGCTCCGGTGGATCGCAGCCGGGGCAACGGCCGCGTCATCGTCGGCGTGGTGAACCGGGGCAACCGGATTGTCGTTCCCCACTTCAACCATGCGACACGCCCGGTGATCGGGCCGGACACAGACCCGAATCCTCCCATCGACGTGGGAGACGGTTTCCTGATGCGCCACGGCTACACGGTCGTCTCCTGCGGCTGGCAGAAGGATGCGCCGGACTACCCGGGCCTCATCCGGCTATACGGTCCCGACGCGGTCCAGCCGGACGGCCAGCCGTTCGTCGGCCGCGTCTACATGCAGCTCCAGACACCCGTCCCCGTGCAGCACTTGAAGCTCTCCGACCGGGACCACACGGCGTACCCGGCCGTGGACCTGGAGGAAGCCGACGCGCTTCTGGTCGTTCGCGATCAGCCCGACGGAGAGGCGACTCCGATACCGCGGGGGCAGTGGCGTTTCGCACGCGTCGAGGGCGGCTCTGCCGTGCCCGACCCCGACTACGTCCACCTGGAGGGCGGGTTCGAAAAGGGCAGGCTGTACCAGATCGTCTACACCACCCGCGGGGCGCGCATTCTGGGCCTGGGTTTCGCCGCGATCCGCGACTGTGCGTCCTGGATGAAACACGGCGGCGAATCCATAGGGAACCCGTCGACCGGGACCATCGAGCGCGCGTACGCGTACGGCATGTCGCAGACCGGCCGTTTTATGCGTACCTACCTGTACCAGGACATGAACCTGGACGAGCAGGGCGGGGAAGCGCTGGACGGCGTGATCGCGAATGTCGCAGGTGGGATGCGAGGGGAGTTCAACCAGCGGTTTGGCCAGGCCTCGAAAGACCGGTACAACATGCTGGCCCAGCTCTTCCCGTTCTCGGACGCCCGGCAGACCGACCCGGAGACCGGCGCCGCGGATGCGCTGCTCGGTCGGATGAACGCGCGGGGCAGCGACGCGAAGGTGTTCTTCACGAACACGTCCGCCGAGTACCACCGGGGGGATGCAGCCCTGATCCACACGGACCCTGCCGGGGACCGCGACGTCGAGCACGGGCCGGGCGTGCGGGTCTACCACTTCGCGGGCACCGAGCACGGCATGGGAACGTGGCCGCCCGTCGACACGGTCGCGACCACCGGCGACCGCGCCCAGAGCCTGCTGAGCGTCATCAACTACGGACGGCTGCTGCGGGCCGCGCTCGTTAACCTGGACCGCTGGGTCAGTGAGGGGACCGAGCCTCCGGACAGCAGGCACGCCCGGATCGACGACGGTACCGCAGTGCCGCCCGAGACACTGGGAGACACCTTCCGGCGCATTCCGGGCGCGCACTTTCCGCCGCATCACGCGCGGGCCCGCAGACTCGATTTCGGACTGGTGGGCGATGTCGAGCAGACCCTCACCCTGCCGCCGCGAGACGGGAAGGCGTTCCCGTCGCTCGTCTCCGATGTGGATGCCGACGGCAACGAAGTTGCGGGTATCAGGCTGCCGGAGATCACCGCGCCCCTCGCGGCCCACACCGGCTGGACGTTGCGGCACCCCGACATCGGCGGCGAGGAACAGCTACTGATGTTCGGGGGCGGCACGCTGCCTTTCGCGGCGAACTTCGCGATGCGGGAAATGTCCGGAGACCGCCGGCCGTCCATCCAGGAGAGGTACGGCTCACGGGACGAGTACCTGGCGAGGATTCGGGAGGCGGCGCAGGCGCTTGTTGGAGAGCGGTACATGCTTGACGAGGACGTCGATCTCTCCCTCCACCGCGCAGCCGCCATGTGGGACCTGTTCTTCTCCAGCTGACCGCGGCCGCTACGATGCGTCGGCGGGATTCGCCAGAACCCGCCCTCGGCGGTCATTCCCGCGCAGGCGGGAATCCAGGAACT
>CAYYFS010000102.1:3932-7789 GCA_964471055.1 uncultured Dehalococcoidales bacterium | reverse complement strand
TCAGCCCGCTGTCACCCCGTAGTGACACAGTCTCGGCAACGCGCGGGACGACGGGTGGTGTCTCTGCCTTGTAGTAGCAGAGGTTCTCCCGCTCGCCCGCGAGGCGCACGGCCAGGGCAGGCGGAACCTCGGCGCCCCGCTGATCCTGCACGAAGATCGGGATGCCGACCGCATCCGCGACGGTCGTGAAGTAGTGCACTGTTTCCGCGGTCACCTGAGCGTCATAACACGGAGGGCGAACCATCAGTGCATCGGCCCCGAGCTCCTCTGCGCGCGTGCTGTAGTGGACCGCCACTGACGTGGCCTCGCCGCCCGTGTTCATGACGACCCTGACCCGGCCCTTTGCCTGATCGACAACCGTGCTGAGGACGTGATCGCGTTCGGAATCGATGAGCCTGTACACGCCGCTGCCCATGGCGACAGCGAGCCCGTCCACGCCGCAGTCGATGGCCCACTCAACCTCACGGCGCAAGTCCTCCTCGTCGATCCGGTCTTCGGCATCAAAAGGCAGTTGAAGAACCGGATAGACACCCGTCATTGACCGATCAACCATGTTGATCCTCCCCCCCGGCCTTTTGTCGCGAGCTATCCGGCGGCGTTCTGGCGGGTTGCACCCCGTTGTTACTTTTCAGGAACCAGTCAGACCCAACTCGTCCAAGATTTCGTCCAGCTCCCGGAGCTGCCGTTCATCGGGCGGCAGAGCGGGCCTGCGGGTATGAGTCGCTTTAAAGATGCCTCTGCGAACGAGCACGTGCTTGTAGATCCAATTGGACAGGCCGAAGCCCTGGCTGAGGACCCGCATGAAAGCCGCATACTTCCGAGATTCGCGCTCGGCGCCTTCGTGGTCACCGCTGTGCCACATCCTCCAGAGACGCACGAAGACATCGGGCATGGTGCAGCCGGGCATTGTGCCGACCGAACCGCGGCGGACCTCTTCGAACAGGAACATCCCTCCGTAGCCACCGAACACGATGAGGTCTGTGTCCTGTGAGAGTTCCTTCAATTCAGCCACGCGCGGGGGCATCGGAGGCGTCTCGACCTTGACATAGCAGAGGTTCTCATGCTGCCGGGCGATGGTGGCTGCGAGGCCGGGGCTGACCGGCGCGGCAGACTGATCCTGGATGAAGACGGGTATGTTGATGGCCTCGGCGATGGTCCTGAAATACTGGACGGTCTCGTCCGCGTGCGCGGCCACGAGGCTCGGCGGACCGACCATGACACCGTCGGCACCCAGTTCTTCTGCGCGCTTGCTGTAGAACGCCGAGACCTCCGTGCACGCGGACGTCGTGTTCATGACGACCTTCGCGCGGCCGTTCGTCTGCTCCACCACGGTCTTGAGCAGGGTGTCGCGCTCAGATTCGGTGAACTTGTAGATCTCACTTGCCAGGGCGATTCCGAAGCCGTCCACGCCGCAGCCGATGGCCCAGTCGACCTCGCGGCGGAGATCCTCATCGTCGATACGCAATTCGGCATCGAGAGGCGTCTGGAGAATCGGGTAGACGCCGGTCATCGAACGATCGACCATGGGTACCTCCCCGGCGAGCGCGCCCGCCGATTGTCAGAGTGATCCCGGCCCGCGGGATCCGGCACCACAGTATCTCTACTGCGCGGCCGTAAGGGAAGCCGGACGGACCGATCTGTGGCCCGGGGGAGGGATCAGCCGCCGACGAAACGCGGCACCAGGGCCAGCAACACGCCGGCAGCGGTAGCGGTGCCGATGACTCCGGCCACGTTCGGACCCATCGCGTGCATGAGGAGGAAATTCTCGGGGTCCTCGTCCTGCGCCATCTGTTGCACGACCCTGGCGGCCATCGGAACGGCCGACACCCCCGCTGCGCCGATCATCGGGTTGATCTTCCCACCGGAGAACCAGTTCATCGCTTTGCCCAGCAGCAGACCGGCCATCGTGGCCGTGATGAACGCCACCAGGCCCAGCAAGAAGATGGCGATGGTCTCCCACTGGAGAAAGACGCTGCCCGGCATGGTTGCACCCACTGCCAGGCCCAGCAGAATGATCACGATGTTCATCATCTCGTTCTGAGCTGTATTGGACAGCCGGGGTACTACGCCGGACTCCTTGAGCAGGTTGCCGAACATCATGATGCCGATGAGTGGCGACGCCTTGGGCACGAGGACGCTGATCACGATCGTGGTGATGATGGGGAAGAGGATCTTCGTGCGTCGCGAAACGGGCTTGAAAGCGTACGGCATTTTGATCTGCCGCTCTGCCTTCGTGGTCAGCAGCCTGATGATCGGCGGTTGGATTATCGGCACGAGCGCCATATAGGAATAGGCGGCAACGGCTGTGGCGCCGACGATATCGGTGACGGTGACCCCGGCTGTCGCCTCTCCGAACTCGCGCATTCGGGTGGAAATGAAGATCGTGGTCGGGCCGTCGGCACCGCCGATGATCCCGATGGACGACGCCTCCAGCAGGCCGAAATCGAACAGGTCGGTCATGCCCAGAAGCAGCGCTCCAATGAGCGCGACGAACACGCCCGCCTGCGCTCCCGCGCCGAGCAGCAACGTCTTCGGGTTGGAGAGCATGGGTTCAAAATCGGTGAGCGCCCCGAGCCCCAGGAACACGAGCAGTGGCAGGATGTCCGTATGCAGCAGGTACTCCTGGAACGTCCAGATGAACCCCGGTGCCTCACCCTCCGCAGCCATGGGGCGGGTCAGCTCCCCGAGCGGCAGGTTGGCGAGGAGGATGCCCGTACCGATGGGGATGAGCAGTAGAGGCTCTTTCTTCTGCACGATGCCGACATACAGAAGCGCCCCGGCGATGAACCACATCGCGATGATGCGTGGGTCATCTCCTATGGCGGTGAAGCCTTCCCAGAGGCCTTCGAAATCTCCCACTCGGCGTCCCTACTCCAGTTCCACGAGCGTCTGCCCGCGCTGGACAGAATCACCGGCGTTTACCGGAATCGATTTCACGCGGCCGTCAGCGGGTGATGCGATCGACTGCTCCATCTTCATCGACTCGATGACACAGACGGTCTGGCCTCGTTTGACCTCATCGCCCGGGGCCACCTCAACCGAGATGACCCGCCCCGGCATCATGGCGGTGATGGCGCCGGCGGCGGCAGGCGCCGGGGCCGACGATGCGGCTGCGGGCGGCGGAGCGGCCGCAGGGGCTAGCGTTGGGGCCGGCTGGGACGGCGTCGGGGCCGCCGCGGCCCTTCCGGGCAGTTCGACCGGGTACTCTGTGCCGTCCACCGCGACGCGCACCGGGGACTCGCTGAGTTCCCCAACCTGTACGTCGAACTGCCGTCCGTCGACGGTTATCCGATATCTGCGTTCGCTCAACTGCCGCGCCTTTCACGCCCCGCCGTCCGGCTGCTTATCTGGCGGGTGCGCCCGGCCTGCACCCACCCCGCCGTCGCGTGTTCGCCCGTTGCCGGGGCCGAGGGCGACCATCGCTTCTCTTCTTCCGCCATGGCGAGGGCGACCCCGATGGCCGCTGCGATCCGGGGCGCGGAATCCTCTGCCGCAACGGGTGGGGCGGCCTCTGGCCCGGGTGAAGGCGCCGCCTCGGCCGGCGCGGGAACGCGGTCGAAAGCGCCGAGCGCCCGGATGGTTATCTGGAGCAGGACGAGGACCGCGAAAACGACGCCCATGCCGGCGCCGGTGACAAGCAGCCCTTCCCTGAGCGACTCCCAGTCGAACGTGGCGGGTTCCTCCGTCGAAGTGTGTTCGCCTGCGCGCTGGCCTGTTCTGGTAGCGGCTCGGGCGAATCAGACGGGAATAATAGCATCCAAGCCGATGCCGCTCCGACGACAGCAGGCGGAATCGGGGAGGTTCCCCCTACGGGGCCAGCTTCTCGACATCCACCCGCATGGCCCTTCCGTTCACGA
>CAYYFS010000102.1:1442-3832 GCA_964471055.1 uncultured Dehalococcoidales bacterium | reverse complement strand
GAGCCCCGCGGCACGGCGTCCGAGACTATGTCGTACCGGCCGTCAATCGCCTCGACGACCGGTCCGTCGAGTCGGGCGCCCATGCGGTCCAACTGGTCAGTGACCGTGTACGCCGAGTCGTAGAACGTCGTTCGCCCCTCTTCGGTGAACGCGTCGTCCTGAGGACCGGGCACGACCCGGATGGTCACCTCAGCTGCGTACGTTGGCCTCAGTTCGCCCGGCGCCATGCGCCCTGCGAAGTCGGAACCTGGATCGCCGAAAGGCAGCACATCGTCTGCCTGCAACGCCCTGCCCTCGAACCCGCCCAGCTTCGACCCGATATGTGTGGCCCGAGAGCCGAGAGCGGGTGGAGTATCGAACCCACCGGCCACGCACAGGTATGCGCGCAGCCCCAGGACCGGTGCGGCGAAGGCGAGCCGGTCGCCGGCCTCGGCCGGTACCTCCTGCCACATCGGCACCGGCGCCCCGGCGAGAGTGGCTCCGAGATCGCCGCCTGTCACGGCGAACACCGCGGGCTCCAGAAACTCGAACTCTGCAACGCCCAGTGTCACTTCGAGCGCCGCTGCGTCACGGTCGTTGCCCACCAGCAGGTTGCCCAGCACAAGTGCGTACTCGTCCACCGCGCCGGATACAGAGACACCGTATCGCTGGTACCCGACGCGCCCCCTGTCCTGCACCGTCGCAAGCGGTCCCGGCGCGATCACGCGCAGTCCTGCGGTGGTCACGGCTGATGCTCTCTGCGCGAGAGGCGATACGAGCCGCGTGCCACAGCCTTTTCGATTTCGCGGGCTTCGGCGGCGTCCACGGGCACGAACTGGATGTGTTTCCCCGGGAGTATGGCCACCGGCGGATCAGTCTCAGGTGTGAACAGCGGCGCCGGGGTGCGGCCGACGATTCGCCAGCCGCCGGGGCTTGCCATCGGATATACGCCCGTCTGGCTCTCGGCGATGCCCACCGAGCCGGCCGGCAGTCGCACGCGCGGCGTGCTGAGCCGGGGGCAGGCTATCCGCGGGTCCATGCCGCCCAGATAGGGGAACCCGGGGGCAAAGCCGAGCATGTACACCTGGTATGCCGTGCCGGAGTGAATCGCAACGACTTCGTCGACCGACAGGCCCGCGTGCTCGGCCACGTCTTCCAGGTCCGGGCCGTCCTCGCCGCCGTAGATCACAGGCAGCTCGAACACCTCCCGGCCGGTATCGTCGTCCTCCGCTTCCGCCGGGAGCGTGTTTGCCAGCCCGCGCAGCGCGTCTTCCAAGGCGGAGCGGCCCGTGCGGCCGACGTCGTACTGAACGAGCAGCGAGCGGTACGAGGGCACCATCTCCACCACGCCGGCCAGATCGGCCTCAGCGACGATGTCGGCAAAGGCGTAGACGCGCCGGTTCACGTCGAAGTCGATCTCATTGCCGAACTCGACCGTCAGCGCCTGGTCGCCTGCCGACAGGAAGCGCGGAGTGCCGGGAATCGGAGAGGTCATGTCGGACCCTCAACCACCTGCCGTCCCTACGGGAGGAAATCCCGAAGAGGCTTGATCTGCACACCGGCGGCCTCGAGCTCCTTCCGCACGGCCGCGGCGAGTGCGACCGAGCCGGCGGTGTCGCCGTGCAGGCAAATGCTGTCTGCCCGGAAGTCGATCTCGGTGCCGTCAACGGCGACCACGCGTCCCTCGGTCGCCAGCTTGAGCGAGCGTCTGACAACCTCTTCTTCGTCGTGGATGACCGCGCCCTCCTGGGAACGAGGTACCAGGCTGCCCTCGGACGTCACTGCGCGATCGGCAAAGCACTCCCTCGCGACCCGCACTCCTGCGCCACGGGCGACCTGCTCCCACACGGAGCCGGCGAGCACCATGTGGATCAAGTCCGGGTCGTATGCCCTGACGGCCTCCACGATAGCGGTCGCTTCGGCCTCGTCCCGCACCGCCGTGTTGTACATCGCGCCATGCGGTTTCACATGCTGGAGGCGGTGGTCGCTCGCGAACGCGGCCAGCGCGCCCACCTGGTAGATGACGGCGTTGCGCACTTCCTCGGGCGAGAGGGCCATCGAGCGGCGCCCGAAACCAACGAGGTCGGGGTAGGACGGGTGGGCGCCGATTGCGACGTTCTCCGCCTCCGCCAGGGCCACTGTGCGGGCCATCCAGTCGGGGTCGCCAGCGTGGAAGCCGGTAGCGACGTTCGCCGAGGTGATGTGCTTGATCACCTCTTCGTCCAGCCCGAGCCTGTGAGAGCCGAACGACTCCCCCATATCGCAGTTGAAATCGATGATCCCGGCAACGTCTCGGCTGCTCAATTCGCGCCCTCCA
This sequence comes from uncultured Dehalococcoidales bacterium, assembly GCA_964471055.1. Taxonomy (GTDB): domain Bacteria; phylum Chloroflexota; class Dehalococcoidia; order Lucifugimonadales; family Lucifugimonadaceae; genus CAYYFS01. The sequence goes on along the minus strand of CAYYFS010000102.1, from coordinate 1,536 downwards.
TGGCTACGTGAACACAGGACAGGCCGGAGGTTAGCATATAGGCACCGGGAGGCACGGGCGGCAAATGGGACAGGGCGGCATCGACAGGGTACTG
>CAYYFS010000102.1:0-1342 GCA_964471055.1 uncultured Dehalococcoidales bacterium | reverse complement strand
ACCGCCACCCCCGAACCCGCCTACCTGACCGAGGTGGAGGCCCTGCCACTGGCCGTGGCATCTTTGCTTGAGAACGGCTTCGTCGGCGACTCATCTGCCCACATCGCGCGCCGGATCCGGTTCGGAGAGTACGCGGCAGCTATTGGCCAGTCGTTCCAGGCTGAGGAGGGCCTTCTCGAGGCGCCGTCCGAAACCGAGGTGTGGGTCTTCGCGTTCAAGGGAGACGTGGAACTGGACGTGGCCGACCAGCCCGCGGTGCGCTTCGACAACCTGACCGTCGTGCTGGACGCGCTGACAGGAAACGTGCTGCGCGCTGAGACCTTCTACGGGGATTTCGAATCGCCGCTCCGTGCGCCGGTATGGCTCCGGGCTCCCACACCGGTACCCGCCCCAGAATAGGCGTTCGGCTCCTACTGCAGACTCGAAGGCTTCACGCGGACGTGCCGTCAGGCTCCAGTGTGATCACTACCTTGCCCTTCGCGTGGCCGGCCTCCATGTGCCGATGGGCGTCCGCGACCTGGCTCAGAGGGTAGGTTCTGTCGATGACCGTCCTCAGTTCACCTGCCTCGATGAGGTCTTTGAGGAAGACCAGGTCCTCTCTGTTGCGTCCCGGAAGGGTGAACTTCGCCTTTCTGCTACCGAACGCGGAGGTCCACAGGATCGCGGCGAGGAGCGGCACGGTCGCGACGGTGCCCATGTAGGTTCCGTTCGGGCGGAGCAGCCGCTTGCAACGGCAGAACGAGCTCTTGCCGACAGCGTCGAAGACGATGTCGTACTGCCGGCCGGATGCGCTGAAGTCTTCCTTCGTGTAGTCGATCATCTCGTCCGCGCCGAGAAAGCGAATCACGTCCAGGTTGGTCGTGCTGCAGACTCCGGTGACGTTTGCCCCGAAGTGCTTCGCGAGCTGCACGGCGAAGACCCCGGTGCCGCCCGACGCGCCGTTGACCAGGACGTCATACCCGGGCTGGATTCCCCCCAGGTTCCTCAGGTAGGTCAAGGCCGTATTCCCTGAGAAGGGCACCGAGGCTGCCTGCTCGAAGGTCAGGTTCTCGGGCTTCGGCGCGAGCTCCTCCTCGGCCACGGCGACGTATTCAGCATGGGCGCCGCCGCGGGGTGTGGCGCCGTAGGCCTGGTCGCCCTTCTTCAGGCTCCGAACACTCGGGCCAACAGCCTCGACCTCCCCGGCGACCTCGAATCCCAGGACCGGGAAGTTGTTGCGGATGATCCCGGTGAAGAGACGGGTGGGGAGTTTCCCGGAGCGGAACCGCCAGTCCATGGGCGTCACGGTCGAAGCGCGAACTCGCAGGAGGACTTGCCCTTCGCCGGGGACAGGTTTCGGCAG
>CAYYFS010000101.1:0-7863 GCA_964471055.1 uncultured Dehalococcoidales bacterium | reverse complement strand
GCACCCTGGGCGTCATCGCTGAGGTCGCATTCAAGCTGGTGCCGCTGCCCGTTCGCACGCGCACTGTGGCGGCGTGGTTCGACGACCTGGAAGGAGCCGCAGGAACAGCTATGCAGGTGTTCGGCGGCCAGTTCACGCCCGAGGCGCTGACGGTCTACTCAGGCCCGACGGCCACCGGCATGATTCGCGATCTGGCCCCGCCCGGAGCCGGCGACACCGCATCACATCTTCTGCTTGCGCGCGTGACCGGCGGCGAGGCCAGTGTCGCCCGGCAGGTGGACATGCTCACCGGCGCGGTAGGAGCAGCCGGGGCGGCCGGGTGCGAGGTACTCGACGGCGACGACGATCACAGTCTGTGGGAAACAATCATCGCGGGTCCGGCACAGCCAGCGGTCACAGCGCGGGCAACACTGAAGCCCTCCGCGGCGTTCGAGTACCTGGGGGCCCTTGAGAGGGCCACCCAGGGTAGCAGCGTACTGGAGCTGGCAGGAGCGGTGCACGCCGGTTTCGGAACCGTGGTCGCCGATTGGGTGTCCGCGGACACCGAAGCCGGCGGCGCGCTCGCGCCGGTCATCGGCGCGGCGTTCGAGGAGGCACATGCGCGTGGCGGCGGTGCGGTCATCGAGCGCTGCTCACCGGAAATCAAGAAGACACTGGACGTATTCGGACAACTCGGGCCGGAACTCGAAATCATGCGCCGGCTCAAGAGTGAGTTCGACCCGGGACGCAACCTGAGTCCGGGTCGTTTCGCTGGAAGGATCTAGGATGACCCAGGCTCCCGTCGGTCCGGCCGGTACATTCGGCGGCTTCACCACTCCGGACGCCCCTGAGGAGGCGGGACTCTACAGGTGCGTCCACTGCGGGTTCTGCCTCGCAGTCTGTCCCACGTATCTGGAAACCGGGCTCGAGGCTTTCTCCCCGCGCGGCAGGCTGGCGCTCATGAAGGCGCTGAATGAGGGCCGTCTGCAGATGACCGAAACTGTCGTCGGCCGGTGGGACGCCTGCCTTCAGTGCCGGGCCTGCGAGGAGGTGTGCCCGTCGCAGGTGCCGTACGGTCCTCTGATGGAGGGCGCACGCGCCGAGATCGAAGCTCAATTCAAGCGGCCGCTCCGGGCGCGATTGGCGAGGGCCGGTGGCTACCGTCAGGTCTTGCCGCATCCTGCCCGACTCCGTGCCGCAGGCCGGGCACTGCGACTCTATCAACGCAGCGGACTCCAACGCGCCGTGAGGGCGACCGGAGTACTGAAGGCCATGCCCGGCGACCTCGAGCACATGGAAGCCTCGTTGCCGGAACTGGCCGGCACGTTCTTCACGGCAGAGGGCCAGGTCGTCCGCCCACGTGGTGTCGCGCGGGCGAAGGTGGCCTTGCTGTCCGGGTGCGTCATGCCGATGGCGCACGGCCCGACGATGGAGGCCACCGTCCGGGTCCTGACAAGGAACGGCGTCGAGGTCCACGTGCCGAAGGGGCAGGGCTGTTGCGGCGCCCTGAACGCCCACGCCGGAGAGCTCGAATCGGCGCGCCGGATGGCGCGGCGCAACATCGACACGTTCCTGGAAGTCGAGCCAGATGCCATCATCACCGCGTCTGCGGGCTGCGGCTCAACCATGAAGGAGTATGGCGACCTGTTGAGCAGCGACCTCGAGTACCGGGAGAAGGCGGAACACGTCGCCGCCCTCACAAAGGACATCCATGAGTTCCTCGTGGAACTGCCGTTCACGCCGCCAGCTGCGAGCCTCGACCGGCGGGTAACGTACCAGGATCCGTGCCACCTTTCACACGCGCAGCGCATCACCGAGGCGCCGCGGCAGATACTGCGATCGATGCCCGGCATCGAACTCGTGGATCTTCCCGAGTCCGACGTGTGCTGCGGCTCCGCAGGGACCTACTCGATCACCCAGAAGGACCTGTCCCAGCGGCTGGGACGGCGCAAAGCAGGCAACATCGCGTCAACGGGCGCGGCAGTTGCGGCCACCGGCAATCCCGGCTGCGCCATGCATGTGGCGGGGACCCTTCGCAGCCTGGGCGAAGAGACGCGGGTGATGTACGTCATCGACCTGCTCGACGAAGCCTACGCACTCGAGAACCCCGCGTCGACGCGCTAGCCTCTTCCTCCTTCTAGGGGGAGAGGGTCTGGACGCGAGTGTCCTCAGCGGGCAATTCTGGGCTGGGACCCCACTAGTACGGCGTCGGTGGGTTCTTGGCCAGCTCCGCGCTCGCTGCTGCAGGTCCGTCGCCAACCGGCACCTGGAATCCGTGCCGCGGGAGCAACCGCTCGAACGCGCTCAGCAGCCCCAGGACGTTGGAGGGAGTGCACGCCTCGCCCATCAGGCCGATGCGCCACACCTTGCCCCTGAGCTGTCCCAGTCCACCCTCAAGCTCTATGGAACAGTCGTCCATCAGCTGTTCACGGAACCCCGCGTCGTCAAGGCCTTCCGGCACCTCGACCACCGTGATCTGATCCATCCGCACGTCGGCGGGTACCGGCATCTGGAGTCCCATGGCGGCGAGTCCCGCTCTCAGAGCCCCGCCCATACGGCGGTGCCGTTCCCAGCGCCTCTCCAGCCCCTCTTCGAGCACCATCGCAAGGCCTTCGCGCAGCGCGTACACCAGGCTCACCGGGTACGTGTGGTGCGGCTTGTGCTCAGGGCCCCAGTAGTCGGCCACCAGGCTCAGGTCCAGATACCAGGAACTCGGCAGGGTTTCGCGATCGCGGATCTTCTGAACGGCCGCCTCCGTCATCACGGCAGGAGACAGTCCGGGAGGCACCGCCAGGCATTTCTGGCCGCCCGTGTACGCGTAGTCGGCGCCCCACTGGTCAATCTCCACGTCGCATCCGGCCAGTGTGGTCACGACATCCAGCATGAATAGCGCATCGTGCTCATGCGCCAGCCGGGCCAGCTCTTCGACCGGCTGCCGAACGCCCGTCGACGTCTCACCGTGAATGGCGGTCACCAGCTTGACATTCGGCAGCTCCGCCAACGCGCTGGCCAGAAGCTGCGGGTCCATCGCCCTGCCCCATTCCGAGCGCACCGGCACCACGTTCACGCCCGGCAGCCGCTCCGCCATGAGCACCATGCGCTCACAGAAGTGACCGTATGAACAGATCACGACCGTGTCGCCGGGCTCCAGCAGGCTGTTCAGCCCCGCCTCCATTCCGGCCGAGCCCGCACCACCGACGGACATGACGTGCTCCCCGCCCCGGAACACGAGACGCTGCATCTCGGAGACGTCATCCATGATCCCGTAGAAGCCTTTGTCCCGGTACCCGATGACCGGCGCGGACATGGCTCTGAGCACCCTGGGGTGCACCGCGCTAGGCCCCGGTCCGTGGATGATTCGGCGGGGGACTGAAAATGGCCCGAAATTCGCTTCGCTCACGGTGACCTCCGAGTAGAACGGGCGCCCGAATCCGCGGTACTCCGCGGGTCGGCGCAGTTGGCAAGCATACACCGGCCCTGAGGCCGAGGGTGGGCCTCTTGCCAGCCGGTGTGGGCACACTGCCACCGGGCATGATGGTCAGCTATTAGGTGTTTCTACCCACCCGCGTGGGCGCCTGCTACAGGGCCGGCAGTGTGGCCAGCACCTAGATTCGAGTCCAGACAGACCGGCTCCCTGTTCGGTTTCGGGGATGAGGGGTTCCCGGGACCGGGGCTGCCGAGGGACAGTGCGCGGCGGCCGGAGAGATCCTGGAGGCTGGAGATGAGGCTGGAAAGAAAGTACCCGGAAGCCCGGCCGGGCCGCGAAGAGCGCGGCATCACCGGCCTTGAGACCGCGATCGTACTGATCGCGTTCGTGGTGGTTGCGTCGGTATTTGCGTTCACGATCCTGTCGGCCGGCGTGCAGTCGTCTGAGGCGAACAAACAGACGATTACGGCGGGGCTGCAAGAGACCCGCACTCTGCTTCTGCAGCAGGGCGCCGCGTATGCGTACCAGGGCGACCTGGCCAGCACCGGCACGGTGTACATGGTTGCGTTCATCGTTGCGAACTCGCTTGCGGGCGAGCCCATCGACATGACGCCTCCGTACACGTTGGATGACACCGGCACAGACCCCGACTACGTCACGAACAACACTTCCGTGACAGTCGTCTCGTATGCGGATGAGGACCAGCGGCTACTGGACGTTCCGTGGACGGTGCGGTTCGTCGGCCAGAGCAACGGCGACTACCTGCTTGAGGACGGCGAGAAGGCTGAGGTTGCGGTGTGGTTGCTGGACCGCAACACGCAGACGGCGATCACCGCGACCGATTCCGTTGCGTACATGGACGGCACGGGCGACGGTGGCGGCACGGGCGGGCTCGATTCCACCGGAACGCTGCTGACGAAGAGCACACGTTTCACCCTCGAGTTGACGCCTCAGCAGGGCGCTCCGTTGTCCATCCAGCGGACGATTCCGCCGGGCCTCCGGCAGGTGATGAACCTGCGGTAGTTCCTCGACCAGGCCAACGTCAGCAACCGGGAGGCCCCGCAGCCGCAGCTACGGAGCGGGGGTAGCGGGCGCCAGAGCCCGTACACGAAGAAAAGAGAGGAGACGAGCACCGGTCCCACTCTGGAACCACGCGGCGCGTGCGTCCGGGTTCCACCGTATGTCACCGTCACGTCACGCCTAGGCCAGGCTGGCGCGGCGGGATCCGGCCTCCGGGTCGTCGGCGGGCGCTATCGCATCCCTCAGCGGAGCGCCGGCCGGCGACCCTACCTCCCCTCTCGCCGGGGAAGGCCGGGCAACCCCTCTCCCATGGTGGGAACAAGGTCACTCCTACGACAACGCCCCGGCCATACGGCCGGGGCGCTTTGGTGTGCCTGATGCTGAACCGCTACCCGCCGGCGACAGGTGGAAAGACCGCCACACGCTCCCTGTCCTGGAGAACATAGTCGCCTTCCCGCCGCTGCGCGCCGGCGAATGCCTGCTTCGTCTCCGTGACCGGGATGCCCAGCTTCTCCATAAGCCCGGCCAGGGTGGTGCCTTCAGGAACGTCCATCCAGAACGCGGAGGTACCGCCCCCGTCGGGACGGTACTTCCGCAGCGTGGCGAACAAGGCCACTTCCACCGCTATCAGCCTGCCGGTCGCCATGACAGGACGCCTCACGCCCTACCCGAACACGCTGTCGAGTTCTGCTTCCGGCACGTTCGCTATCTCGTCGTGCGGAGGAAGCGTCTCGTAGGACATGAACTCCGGCAGCCGGTCGTCCTCCTTGGTGAAGCCGGCGAGCTCATTGAACCGCCGCTCGTTCCGGAGGATGTCCATGCCCACGCGGGCGATGTCGTCCGTCGTCCACTCGGTGCCGGTTACCCCGTTGAGGCTCTCGACCATACCCTCAAGCCCCTTGGCGATATCGAGTATGGCAAAGGCGATGAACAGGCAGTAGCCGGAGGTGTCGACGAACGCGGAAGCCTGTTGGTGGCCACGAGAAAGGTCCGCCTTCCCTTCGACCGAGAGCGGATCCTCTTCGCCTCCGACCGACAGTATCTCCTGCGCGATCGAGTATCCGGCCGTGTGGTCCGCGCCCATTGGGCTGGTGGCGTAGGTGATGCCGATCCCCTTGACGGCGCGCGGCTCGTACGCCGGCATACCCTGGCCTTTGACCGTCGGCACGCGGATCACGCCGTACGCACGTCCGGTGAACTCTGCCCCGTTGCCGAGGACATGTCCCAGGGGGGTGCCTTCGCCGATCTCCTCAAACAGACGAATGGCACCCGGCCCGTCGCCGAACTGCACCACCCCGGCCTCCATAGCGACGCCCAGCATCACGCCCGCCTCGATGGTGTCGAAACCATGCTCGTTGCACAGGCGGATCATCTCGGCGATGTGGTCCAGGTTGTCAATCCCACAGTTGGCGCCGAGGGCCCATGTCGACTCGTACTCGATCACGGACACATGCTCGCGGCCGTCCGGGTACGGGTACACGTTGGAACACCTGATGACGCATCCGGGGTGACAGGCATGCCCTGTCATCCCTTCCCCGCCTCTGGTCTCTACCGCCTCCGCAATCGCCTCCCCGCCAATCTTGTTGGCCCCTTCGAAGTGACCGCTCTGGAAATTGCGGGTGGGCAGTCCGCCCGCCTCGTTCAGGACGTTCACCAAGGCGGCCGTCCCATAAGTGTTCAGGGTGCCGCTTGGCTTCGTCACGTCATGCTCGCGAAGAGCCTCGAGCAACTTGCGGGTACCCTGCCGGAATACCTCCGGGTCCTTGATCTCGACACCGGGAGCGTTGGCCGGATCCACGACAATGGCTTTCAGGCCCTTGCTGCCCATCACGGCCCCGAGACCGCCGCGCCCGGAGTAGCGCGTCGCGCGCCCCTCGGCGTCGTTGAAGCAGATGCCCGCCATTGCCATTCGACGTTCGCCCGTCGTGCCGATGCTGATGACACCGACGCCGTCGCCGTGCTTGCCGAAGAGGGCCTTCTGAGTTTCGGACGTGGTCTTGCCACCGAGTTCGTCCGCAGGGATCAGTTCAACCCCACCCGTTGACACCTTCAGCATGAACCACCCGTCGTCCGCAGGCTGGTCTTCAACGATGATGGCCTTCACCCTCAGCCTGCCCAGCATCTGGGCGACCGGCGTGCCGGCGTTGGACTCCTTGATACCCCCGGTCAGAGGCGACTTGCCACCGACGGAGACACGCCCGGAGCTTGGTGCCGCTGTCCCGGCCACGATGCCCGGGGCATATACCAGCTTGTTGTTCGGGCCGAGTGGATGACAGCCGGCTGGCACTTCGTCCAGCACCACCTGCGATGTGAGGCCGCGCCCGCCGAGCGCCTCGAGCTTGGCCGGAACTGCCTCTTCCGTGACCGTCTGCCGGGCCATGTTCACCCGATATATCTTCGCCACCGTGCCGCCTCCTGCTACTGGCGTGTCACTCCACCCACTACCGCATTCGCCGCGTCGATTCGCAGTCAGAGCGCGTCCGCGTGCGATCTTCGCCCCGATAGTACATTCGGTTTGCCTTGAGTCAAGGTGTCCCCGCGCCGGTCGGGCCGCTCCCGGGCGCCGCCGGTTTCGGCGTGCGGGACTATGTGCGCGGGGGAAGCCCTATCCCCGTCTGCTGCTACCCTGAGCCAGGCTCCAACCTCAGATCGGCTTCGAGAATGGAAGAAACGCGTCCGCCGATGAAGGCCCGCCTCTGCTCCGCGGTGGCCCTGACGCTCCTGCTGGGCGTCACGGCAGTGCTCGCCGCCTGCAACGAGCCGCTCGATCCGGCCCCACCTTCGCCGTTGCCGACCGGCGGGTCAGCGGAGGCATCACGCCCCGAGATGCCGACGTCCGGTCCGGCCACGGTCCTCACCCCGACCGCTCTATCTCGCACACCCACACCGGTACCTGTCCGTCCCGCGGCAACTCGGGGACACGCGTCCGTACCTCTCCCCACCGCAACGGCTCCCGCACCTGTGATTCTCCCTACAGAGACGGTACCCGCACCCGTGCCAACGCCTGTCGCCCTACCCACGCCGACACCTGCAGCCGTCGCTTCGCAGACGCCCCGCGCTACGCCGAGGCCGACACCGACGGCCGTGCGTCCCCCAGCGGCCACGCCAACGGCGACACAAACCCCGGCCCGGGCCACACCGACCGCGGCACCGACGGCAGCCCCCACGCCGACGGCGACACCCACACCCGCGCCAACACCCGCCAATCTTTCCTCCAGCAGGTGGCAGCAGACAGCCGGGCCGCCGGGGGCCAATGTGGCGGCCGTGGCCGTGGACCCGGTTTCCCCTGACATCGTGTACGCGGCGGTAGGCGAAGGACCCGTCTACGCGAGCTTCGACCGCGGCGAGAACTGGCTCCCTACTTCGATCCGCACCAACAGCTACTCCCACGGCATCGCGGCAACAGAAAGCGGCCTGTGCGCCACGGTGGGGTCGGA
>CAYYFS010000100.1:0-7915 GCA_964471055.1 uncultured Dehalococcoidales bacterium | reverse complement strand
ACCATGACGAGCGGCGATTCACCCAGGTGAGGAGCGCCGTGCACCTCGGGCGGCGCGCCGCCCTGCTCTTCTATCTCCTTCGCCTCCGCCTCGGCTCCGCCCCGGTACTCCCCGTGGAATGTCATGAACAGCGCCCTGAACATGTAGAACGCTGTCATCAGCGCCGCCAGAGCACCCAGGGCGAAGACCACGTATCCCACGCCTGTCTCGCGCTCAAGCGCCCCACCCAGGATCTCGTCCTTGCTCCAGAAGCCGGACAGCGGGAATATGCCCGCCAGACTCAGGCCCGCCAGCAGCACCACGCCGTATGTCCAGGGCATCACCCTGCGGAGCCCGCCCATGAAGCGCATGTCAAATGTGCCCGTCGCGTGGTTCGCCGAACCTGCGCCGAGGAACAGAAGTGCCTTGAACCAGGCGTGCGCGAACAGGTGGAATACCGCGGCCACGTACGCGCCCATGCCCAGGGCGAGCATCATGTAGCCGAGCTGGCTCACGGTGGAATATGCGAAAACGCGCTTGATGTCGTTCGCCACCAGCCCCATCGTCGCCGCGAAGACCGCCGTCGCCCCACCGATCAGGGCGACCGTGTTCATCGCGCCCGCCGACAGCTCGAACAGGGGTAGGAACCTCGCCACGAGGAACACGCCCGCCGTGACCATCGTGGCCGAGTGGATCAGCGCAGAGACGGGCGTCGGGCCTTCCATGGCGTCCGGCAGCCACGTGTGCAACGGGAATTGTGCCGACTTCCCGACCGCGCCGGAGAAGATCCCCAGGGCCACCCATGTGGCGACCGACGTGGCGATCAGACCTCCCTCAATGGCCCCGTACAGCGTCGGGATGTCGAGCAAGTGGCCGCCCTGCGAGAACAGGTACAGGATCGCGAGCAGGAATCCGAAGTCGCCGAACCGGGTGACGATGAACGCTTTCTTGGCAGCCGCGGCGGCCGAGGGTCTGTGGAACCAGAAACCGATCAGCAGGTACGACGAGACTCCCACGAGTTCCCAGAAGACGAACAGCTGGATGATGCTGCGAGACAGCACCAGGCCCAGCATCGAGCCGGTGAACAGGGCCATGTACGCGTAGTACCGGGCGTAGCCCGTGTCGCCGCGCATGTAACCCTGGGAGTAGATCTGCACCAGCAGGCTGACGCCGGAAACCGTGACCAGCATGATCGCGGTGAGGGGGTCCACCAGCGCGCCGAAAGTGATCTGCAGCCCCCCGAGGGTCACCCACTGGTGTTCGCCGAACACCTGCGAGCCTTCGGAAGCCACTGAACTCAGGGCCCAAACGGACAGCGCGAACGAGAGGCCGATCGCGGCGATGACGATCCAGCCCGCCGTCACCGCGTAGCGGTTGAAGAACGGACGAACGATCAGGCCGACGAACGCGAACGCCGTCAGAGGCGCTAGAAGGATCAGCCAGACGGCTGCTTCGTTGATCACCTAGACCTTCCGCAGAATCTCATCGGCCACGTGCTCGCGTCCGCTCGGCACCAGGACCCGAAACGGCACTTTCTCGCCCCAGTCGGTGATGTCGTCGCTTTCCGGAACGATCTTCGCGGGGAGTCCCTCACCCTCGAAGAGGTCCTTCCACATTTCGGCGATCATCAGGTTCGGCGCCTTCTTGTAGTCAACCCACAAGACGCGCCCCCTTGCAGCGTGTGCCCGCTGCCGGTGTCCTAGTTCTTGAGAAGGTTCGCATCGGTAATCTCAGCAGTCTCTCGGCTCCGATACAGAGCGATCACCAGCGCCAGCCCGAGTGCAAGCCCGGACGCGGCAACGCCGATGATGCAGACCGCGAATACATGGCCGGACAGTGCCGATCGCACTGCTTCCGGAGTCACTATGACCCTGCCGCCCGCGAGAGCCGCGGGCAGAGTGAACCTGGAGAACGCCAGAGCCGCCATCACGACGGCGTTGAACATCAACTCGATGCCCATCAACACTACGATCGCGTTCCGCTGCGCCAGCGCGCCGTACAGCCCGATCGCGAAGATCACCCCGGAGACGATGAGTACGCTCTCAAGCGTCACCTGCGCCTCCCCTCTCGGACCAGAACGAGCGCCCCGATCAGGACCGCCACCAGGTACACCCCTATCACCTGGAACGGCAGCAGGTAGTCCTGAATGAGCAGTTCGCCGATCGTACCCGTACTGTCCCTGAGCACTCCCGGCCTGGCCTCGCCTTCGTCTGGCCGCGCCTCAAACAACTCGGCCCCCGTCACGCCATCTCGCACGACGGGGTGCGGCCGATACGTACCGACCAGTGCCGCGGTGGCGTCGTCTGCCACAGCAACGTCATTGCTCGAAACGTCCTCGATCCGCCGCCACTCCGTGTTGTACGCCACAAACCCGACGGCCACGGCCATCAACACCGCCACGGTCGCCGCTGTGTGGAACATCCTGTTTCGTCGTGCGCCGCCAGGTACGTCTCTCACCATCAGCACAGCGAAAACCAGCAGGAGGGACACAGCGCCCACGTAAACGAGGATCTGCACAACTCCGATAAATTCCGCGCTCAGCAGGAAGTAGATCGCGGCCACCGCCAGGAACGTGCCCGCCAGGAACAGCGCAGCCCGGAAGAGATTCTTCACCGTCACGACCAGCACCGCGCCGCCGATCGCCAGCGCCGAAACGACCCAGAAGACCACATCCACGATTCCCGACGTTTCAAACGCGCCGTTCATCGTTTCTCCACCCATCGCTCGGTCAACTCTTCCCGGGAAGGCTGCTCGTGCCGGCCCGCCCGCCGCCAATCCTCCAGGCCCTCCCTGTGTGGGTGATAGGCCTTCTCCTCCAGCTGTGGACGGTAGTAAGTGCTGGGGTGTTTCGCAGCCCGATTCAGATCATCTTTGGCAGACACCAGTTGGTCGCGCCGGTACTGCGCCGTCTCGAATCCACTTCCCAGGTGGAGCGCGTCGTATGGGCACGCTTCCACACAGAGACCGCAGACACAGCACCTCCCGATGTCCACCTCGAACACCTCGACGGCGTAGCTCTCGCCCTCTTGCACATCGATACCGCCCGGTTTCGTGACCACCCTGATGATGCCCAACGGGCAGTTCTTGGCGCAGCTAGCGCACCCGGTGCAGCGGTCCTCGTACCAGGCGAAATCCCCGCCACGGAAACGCGACGACTGGACCGCCCGCGCCTCCACAGTCGCCAACCCCAGAGCCGCCTTCAGGCCCTCCCGGGGCCGCGTGGCCAGATACCGCACCGGGTTCATGCCGGCCTCACTCGCGGCGGCAAGCAACCCTGTCCTGCGGTCGGGATACTGGATCGTGACGGGCGGGCGGATGAAGTTCCGCATGGTCACGACAAGCCCCTGCAGGAGCCCCTCACCAAACATCACTCGGCCCCTTCGGCCTGGGTATCTGTTGCCGGGGGCGGGTACACGGCAGCAACGCGCTCCGTTCGCGCGGTCGGGTGCCGTTTCGGGCCCAGAAGCCTGCCGACCGCGAAGATGGACACCACGAACACGCCCCAGTTGATGCCCGTCATGATCCACAGCTTCTCAACGGGCACGGCGCCCAGGTCCGGATCCCAGAAGATCGCAACCAGTATCGCCATCGCGACCAGGTTCACGAGTGTCAGCTCGAACAGGGCCTTCCAGGCCAGCGCCATGATCTGATCGATCCGCATCCGAGGCCACGACGAGCGCATCCAGGTCGAGATGAACAGCATCACCGCCAGCTTGATGAAGAACCACACCTGCGATGGCAGCCAATCGAAGCCCCGCCAACCACCGAGAAACAGCGTCACGAACACGGCGGAGGAGGCCACAGCCGCACCAAACTCGGCGAGGTAGAACAGTCCGAATTTCATCGAACTGTATTCCGTCATGTACCCCGCGACCAGTTCTGATTCGGCCTCCGTCGTGTCGAACGGCGTCCGGTTGATTTCCGCCGTGGACGCTATGAGGAACACGAGCGCGCCAAGAGGCTGCACAAGCGCGAACGGCAGGTTCTGCGCGGCGACCACGCCGCCCATCGACACCGACCCGGCCAGCAACACGACGCCCACCACGGCGATGACCATCGGTATCTCGTAGCTGATCAGCATCGCAACGGCACGAGCGCCGCCGAACATCCCGAATCGGCTCCCCGATCCCCAGCCCGCCATCAGGATGGCGAGGGTGGTAGCCGAGGTGACGGCTATGGCGAACAGGACGCCGATGTTCAGGTCCGCGAGGAACGTCCCGCTGCCGAAGGGTATGACCGTGAAGATGAGAAATACCGGGATCACCATCACCACCGGCGCCACATTGAACAGCAAGCGGTCTGCGGCGGCTGGCACGACATCTTCCTTGAACATGTTCTTGAAGGCGTCTGCCACCGGCGTCAGCAGGCCGAACGGACCCCACCGATTCGGACCTCTCCTGGACTGGAATCGCCCCACCAGTCTGCGCTCCGCCCAGATGTACAGCAGGACGCTGGTCAGGAACCCGGACACGATCATTACGATGATCGCCAGACCCGTGATGGCGTAGGCAAGCCACTCCCATCCACCGGGGAGGAATCCCGCCCCCCAAACATGCGTGTCGCACCGGCTACTGGAGTCCGACAGGTAGCAGTACACGTTCCGGAAAAGGGAGTTGTCGAGGAAGGGTTCCACTACCGGTCGACCTCACCCATGACGGCATCAATGGATCCGAAGGTTACGAACATGTCCGCCACCTTCATCCCGATCAGCATGTCGCGCAACAGCGTTAGGTTGATGAAGGACGGCGCCCGCACGTGGCAGCGGTACGGTGATACGCCACCATCGCTGACCAGGTAGAACCCTAGCTCACCCTTCGTGGCCTCCGCAGGCACATACGCATCGCCCTTCGGAGGGCGGATCACCGTCGGCAGCGACTCGTCCCGAACCGGCCCGGGCTCGATCTGCTCTATGCACTGCTCAAGGATTCTCAGGCTCTGCCGGATCTCCCGTACCCGCACCAGGTAGCGGTCGAAGTTGTCTCCTTTGGACCCGAGCGGTCGTTCGAACTCCACGCGGTCGTAGTACTCATACGGATTCCGATGCCGCAGGTCCCAATCCACCCCGGAGGCCCTCAGGTTCGGGCCGGTGAAGGAGGCGTTCAAAGCATCCTCGAGTGCTACCACCCCGACATCCTGCAGCCGTGCCAGCACCACTTCGTTCTCTGTCAGGAGACCCTCTATCTCATCCATTCGCGGTGGGAATGTGTCGAGGAACCGCCGGAGCGCGGGCCAGAAGTCCTCCGGCGCGTTCTGGAACACGCCGCTCGGCCTGACGTAGCTAAGCGTGATGCGGGCGCCGCACAGCATCTCGAACATGTCGAGTATCGCCTCCCGTTCTCGGAAGGCGTACACGAGGGGGGTGAAGATGGTGCCGAGCTCGTTGCCCAGGAATCCGACCATCGAGATGTGGCTGGCGATGCGCTGAAGCTCTGCGGCGATCATGCGCAGCCACACGCCGCGCGGCGTCGGCTCGATTCCCGCCAGCTTCTCCACAGCCAGGATGTATGCCTGGTTGTTCGTCATCGAGGACAGATAGTCCATTCGGTCGGTGAGCGCCACTATCTGCGTGTATGTGCGCTCCTCAGCCAGCTTCTCGGATCCCCGGTGCAGATATCCGAGAACGGGTTCGACGTCCGCAATGTCCTCTCCGTCGAACATCACCCGCATGCGGAAGACACCGTGCGTGCTGGGGTGGTGCGGGCCGATGTTCATGACCATCGGCTCTGTCTGAATGGAGATCTCCTCCACCCCGGGACTCGGGCCGGAGGCGCCGTCTGCGCGAATCATCTCCCCCTCGTCCCTCACTGGAGGAAGTCCTTCCGCAGGGGATGGCCGGGGAATCCGTCCCACAACACAATGCGTTTCATGTTCGGATGCCCGGCGAACCTGATACCCATCAGGTCCCAGATCTCGCGCTCCTGGAGATCAGCGCCGCGCCACACACCGGCAACGCTCGGCACTTCCGGATCGGCCCGGCCTTCGCCGCACCTCACCTTCAGCATGGCCGACCGGCTGTGCACGAGCGACGTCAGGCGGTAGACGACTTCGAAGTGGTCGATGTAGTCGACCGCGGTGACAAAGTTCAGCAGCTTGAAATCGAGGTCGGGCCTGTCGCGAAGCGCCTGAGCCACCTCAACCAGCGGCTCAGCCTTGAGCCACACCACATCGTCGCCGGCAACCTCGACCGCTCCAGCGGCGATGCCATCGATCACCGTGGCCAGCTCGTCCCCGCGCCAGGGAGTGATCATCCGTGCCCCGCGGCGGTGCCCGTCAGGCTGTAGCGTCGTATCTTGCGGTGAAGCTCCGTCAGGCCGTACAGGAGCGCGTCGGGCCGGGGAGGACATCCCGGAACGTACACGTCCACCGGGACTATGCGGTTCACGCCCGGAACAACTGCATACGAGTCATAGAACGGCCCGCCGCTGATCGAGCACGCGCCCATTGCCATCACCCACTTGGGTTCCGCCATCTGCTCATATAGCAGGCGCACCGCGGGCGCCATCTTCCACGTGATCGTACCGGCCACGATCATCAGGTCTGCCTGCCGGGGCGACGCCCTCATCACCTCAGACCCGAACCTGGATATATCGAAGTGCGCGGTCGCGGCCGCCACCATCTCAAAGACGCAGCACGCTGTGCCGAACGACAGAGGGTACACGGAACACTTGCGCGCCCAGTTCAGGATGTAGTCGACCGAAGTGACCACCGCGCTGCGGCGCAGTTCGTCCGGAACGGTGATCGTCGGCTCGGGGAACGGTTCGACATGGGTCGCCTTCATCGAGTTGATGGCGGCGCCCTCTTCGGCGTCCAGTTCCCGAGTCGTCTCGTACAGGCGCATCTCCGACCCGGCTCCGGACGGCACGCCTCGTTCTTCGGAGGTCATCCTTTGACCCACTCCAGGGCTCGCTTCCGCCATGCGTACACGTACCCCAGCGTCACCACAGCAAGGAACACCATCATCGCAACCAGGGCGATGATGCCGAACTCCTTGGACAGCGCGCCGTATCTGGCGGCCCACGGGTACAGGAAGACCGTCTCGACATCGAACACGACGAAGAGCATCGCGTAGTAGTAGTACCGGATGTTGAATCGAGCCCACCGCGAGCCGATCGGCTTCATGCCGCACTCATAGGTGCTCATCTTCGCGGGGGTGGGCCGCGTCGCCCGTATCCTCACCAGCGAGGCCAGGTACGACACCACCAGAAGGGCTAACGGCACCGTGATCGCCACGATCACGAACATGCCGATCAACCCGTACTGGCGGAAGTAGTCCTCAAGCATCGATCGTCTTCACCCCGGAAAGTTCCAAGGGCGGACTATACCATTCGCCCCGCGCGTGAACAAGCAATTCGTCCGATCCGCACCCGACGCGTTCCGACCCCCAAGGCGGGAACCCCGGCGCCCACAGTGCCGGGGTTCCTGGATACGCTTGGTCTCGTGGCCGGGCTGTTTCAGGCGTTCTCTAGGCGCGTTCGCAACTCCGCCTTGATGTCCTTCACCCTGTACAGGTCGGGGGTTTTGCCCCCTTCCGCCGCCTTGTCGAACACGAGGTCCCCGTTCATCTTCACCTGCAGAACGCCGCCGCCGCCGGGAACCAGCGAGATCGCCACGTCCGATCCGCCCGCCTCAAAAAGCTCGCCTGCCAACCAGCAGGCCACACCGTGGTAGCCTCAGGGCACGCAGTAGGTGATCTCAGCCTGGACTTTGCCTTCCATATCTCCCCCTTTTTTCGCCGGTCTCGTGGCCGACCAATCCTAGCAGGTTCGTCCTTCCCCTACCGCGAGATTCTCAACTGCGCACAATCTCAGCTATACTCAAACCAGCTCCAGCGACTGGACAGACCGGCGCGCGTACGGCCATCCTCGGGTCGTCGCTTGTCGGAGAGAGCAGGAGGCTTCCATGCCCGTTCAGGTCCAGCTCACCAAAGTCACCCGCG
>CAYYFS010000099.1:0-7981 GCA_964471055.1 uncultured Dehalococcoidales bacterium | reverse complement strand
CTGACTCGTGACGGGGGTGACGCGAGCGGGCAGCACGTGAGATAACCTTGGCCGGCGCGATGGTCGCTGCAGGACCTCAGCGATCACCGCGTGCCTCGGCCCGGACGCGAAGAGGCGAAGGCAGGCGACAGGGAGAGCATCTGCAATGAACATCATCGTCCTGATGAACGACACCTTCCGCCGGGACCACATCGGCGCGTACGGCAACGACTGGATCCACACGCCGAACCTGGACGGCTTCGCCGAGCAGTCGGCCGTCTTCGACCGCTTCTACATCGCCTCCTATCCCACCATCCCGAACCGATGGGACATCGCCACCGGCCGGTTCGGCTTCCCGATTCGCGGCTGGGAACCCCTCTCGCCAGGGGACGTCACTGTTGCCCAACTCCTGTCGCAGGCCGGGTACACGACGCACCTGATCTACGACCCGCCCCAGATCGGCTACCACAACTTCGACTACACGCGCGGCTTCGACGCGTGGTGGTGGGTCCGCGGGCAGCACGCAGACCCCTACATGACCGATCCGGAGATCCCGCAAGACATCGGTGCGCAGTACCACAAGTGCAAGACCGTCAGCGCGATGCGCCTCTATCGGCGCAACCAGGGCGTCCAGCGATATGACCGGGACCACAAAGTCGCCCGCATCGCAGGGGCGGCATGCGACTGGCTCGAAACCAACCACAGCCTCGACAGGTTCGCCCTCTTCGTGGACATGTGGGACCCGCACGAGCCTTTCGATCCGCCGTGGTACGACCTGGCCCGATATGCGGACCCCGATTTCGACGGCGACCAGATCATCTATCCGCCATACGGACGTAGCGGCTACATGTCGCCGGATGAAGCACAGCATGTGCGGGCGCTCTACGCGGGCCAGGTAACCACGGTGGACCGGTGGGTGGGTCGCATTCTGGAGACGGTCGAGCGGCTCCGGCTGGACAGCACGACCCTGGTGATGTTCATGACGGATCACGGCCACCTGTTCGGCGAGCACGACCTTGAAGGCAAGCCCGGCGGGCAGCTCGGGAACCTGTACGAGGAAACCACCCGAATACCGCTTATGGTCCGCCACCCCGAAGGGCTGGGTGCCGGCACGCGCGTTCCCGGCTTCGCACAACCCGTGGACATACTGCCCACGCTCATGGAGATCGCGGGCGGTCCCCGGCAGGACCCGGAAGCTGAGGGGATGGCCGAAGCGAACGTGGTCCCCGTGGACGGGGAGGGCGGTGGCGAGGTCGCAGGGCAGTCGCTCTGGCCCCTGATCAGTGGTGACAAGAGCTCCATACGCGATCATGTCGTCTCCGGACGCTTCCCGGCGGTGGTCGAGGGCAAGGAACGCCAGCCGGGAGTCGGCCACCTGTTTGACGGCTGGGTCGGCTCGGATCGCGTCGTGGAAGCTCTGACCGTGACTGAAACTGACTGGGCCATGATCTGCAACCCGAAGGGGCGCCCGTCCGAGCTGTACGACCTCGAAAACGATCCTCAGCAGTTGGACAACGTGATCGACCTGCACCCGGACCGCGCCGCGGCCATGTACCGCAGGGCCGTCGAGGCCCTGGAACAGGGTGGCGCCCTGCCCGCGCGGCTGCGACCCTTCACCGAGGGCGTCGCACAGGCGGCAACCGATCTCGCCCAGGAGCTGTGGTCGTTCGCCGACGACGGGGGCAAGGAGATCGCGTTCACGTCAGAGGGCCAGGCGCTGGCGGTCGGACGCGACGCGGAAGGCAACCCCAACCGCCGCGTGACGCACACCACGTTTGGTGAGCTGCTTTCCCGGGACCCGAAGGCCCTGATCTACGTTCACGGCCAGTACTACTGGGCGAGCGACCTCGCCTGAGCCTCAGACGACCCTGGCCTCGGACCAGCAGGCACCCGGACGGGATGCCGGTCTCCGCTCGGGCTGATGTATGCTCGAACAGTGCCCCCCGGCCCGTGCAACTCCTCGGGGCCCGAGAGCAGACCGTGCCCGTATCTGTACTGTGAGACGCTGTTTCGTGACACGCGCCGCTAACCTTGCCGATTCTGGACCCCCTGACGGGGCCGGCCCTGGTTTGTCGGCGACGGGACAGTGCCCCGGATGAGCGACGGTCTGCCGCTCCTCGTTGTGATGGCCGAGGTGGAGTTCTCGGTCCCCCTTCTGATCGCGCTTGCCCTCCTGTCGGTGCTCATCGGCATCCTGTCTGGCATGGTCGGAATGTCCCTCTGCGTGATGCGGCTTCCGCTCATGCTGGCCTTCGGAATCGACCCTCTGATCACGGCTGGCACCAACCTCGCCGTGGGCGTGCTGAGCGGCATGACCGGCACCTGGCCGCACTACCGGGCGGGCAGGGTGGTCCTCTGGATGGTCGTCTTCATGGGGGTGCCCTCCGTCGCAGGCGCGTACGTCGGCGGGCATTTCTCCGAGGAGGCCCCGACATGGCTCTTGCTGGGGCTGGTGGCGCTCTTCCTGGCAGCCTCCGGAGGCTCGATGCTGTGGGGCGCCCTCAGGTCCGGGGCAAAGGCGGGCGAATCGTCGGACGATACCGCTGAACAGGGAAGCTCCACAGAACGCTCGCGACTGATTGCGGGCGGCGTTGTCGGTCTGGCCATTGGTCTGGTGGGCGGCGCGGCCGGGGCCATACTCGGCACAGTGCGCGTCCCTGCGCTCGTGACGATCCTCAAGATGCAGCCCGCCAAGGCGGTGGGCACCGCCACGGTGCTCGGCATCCTGGCCGGGTTATCCGGTTTCGCCGGTCACCTCTTGCACGGCCACATAGACTGGCCCCTGCTGGGCCTTCTGGGAGGCACGGCGATGGTGGGGACGTTCACAGGGGCGCGGCTGGTCGGGTGGCTGAACCCGCGCCACCTCCGCCTTCTTGTCGGGGTCGTCGTGTTCGTGATGGCCCCGGTGATCCTGTACGAGGCCATCGGCGAGTTCTCCGGCTGACGCGGTCGCCCGCCAGCGCATCGCAGTGGGCAGCGTCTCCATCCTCCTCCTCCCTCCTCGCCAGCGCGCGAACCGGGTGTAATACCCTGTGGGCGCCGCCAACCGCATGGCGATTGCTGTGCGGCATCCTCCGGGAAGCGGGCCCAGGCCGATGAGCCGGAAGAAGCAACACAGGTATATCCAGCGCCCGTCGGGTCTGGCCGTTCGCGGCTACGCCTGCGTTGCGCTGGAGAACCCCACCGACCCCGTCAACGTGGGCCACACGCTGCGGGCCGCCATGTGCTTCGGCGCGGGGATGGTAATCATCGCGGGCGCGCCGCCGGGGCTCAAGATGAACCACCTCCATACCGATCCCGGGCGCGCCTGGAGGCATATTCCCTCTGTGCAGGTGGACAGCGTGTTCGACGCGTTCCCGCACGGTTGCGCGGCCGTCGGCGTGGAGATGACGGCCGACGCCCTCGACCTCGTGTCGTTCGCACACCCCGAGAGGGCCTGTTACATATTCGGCCCTGAGAACGGTTCTCTGTCCGAAGAGACCCTTGCACGTTGCGAGCACGTCGTGAAGATCCCGACGAACCTTTCCCTGAACCTCGCGGCGACGGTGAACGTGATCCTCTACGACCGCATGGCGAAGACCCGCCGGAGGCGCCCCGAGACCGAGAGCGACACCGCCGGGAACGAATCGGGTCAATAGCCGGTCGTCGGGAGCCGCCGCAGATGGCAGATGCCCGGAGGGCCTCTTTGCATTGAAGGCTTGGTCCCCGAGGTCATCGGTGCCTTTTCGCACGGCTCTCTGATTGGTGTCGGTGTGCCCCCGACGTGGGCGTCCACCGGGAAACGGCGCGTCACACCAACATCGGACGAGGTGCGTGCGTGCCCGGAAGGTGTTTGGTGTGGGTCCGCTGGAGGCGGAGCTGATTGCTCCGAGTGTGCTCCGGGCCACAGTTGACACGTCCCTGCCGGTCTTCGCGCTGGGCCGTGGATGGGCCAGGAAAGCGGACTGACAAGCACGCGATCTCCCATGCGTGCTCGCTGTTGTGACCACGGTCGAGGGTGCCGCAGGTTTGGCCTACCGGCCTGTATCTCAGATTCTCTGCTTGAGCTGTGGGGTGCGCGGGTGGTCGCGCAACGGGCGTTGGAGGCTCGGTGTGCGTATTTCCTATTGATCGGTGACTCAGCTGAGGGTCGGCAACGGTCGCGTGAGGGTGGCTGCTCTGGGGGTGGGTTCGGTGGCTGAAGGTGCGCGGTTGTGGGTTCGTAGGGTGTGGGCAGATGGGGTATGCGGCGGGACGGTACGCGAGGGAATCGTCGGCAAATGGAGCGACCAGGCGAGTACACTAGAGTGTAGTAATAGGCCTATGACAACTGCTCCCCAAACGCGGGCAGGCACGCCGCAATGGCGCGTAAAAGACGGACGGTGGAGCGGCCGGAATCCGGGCACGACGGGAGGGAGCGCAACGCGCCCGGGAGAGGCGGGCCGGAGGCTCGCGGGACCGGGCTCATGCGGCGGACGGACCGCGGAAAAGGCCCGCGGAGAGGACCGGAGGGCCGTGAGGCGAGCGCCCGGCTCACCCCATGGCAGATCAGGTGTGCTACGAAACGCTCTCCGGCGATTCTGGAGCGATTGCGAACTGATGGAGGGTGAGGCGGTTGGCCGAGACAGCCGGGTGAGGTCCGCGGTGCGTGGGTGAAAAAGGACTGGTTTCCCGCGAGGCGAGTCGGTGAAGAGTCTTAAGCGGACGCGCTCGCTGTTGCCCGGTCTCCGCACCAGGAGAGCAACGCTTCCATGGAAGTGTGCTGCGGCGTCCAGCCGAGTTCGCGCTCGATCTTGTCCGTAGACGCGACCCATGGGTAGCGGATGAAGTTGAGCCCGCAGGCTGGGGATTCGGTCTGGAGGCGAAGCCGCCAGGTGATGTCCATGACACAGGAGAGCACAGTCGGTGGCAGGGGGACCAGCCTGCTGCCTGCTGCGGCGACCATGTCCCGCCATCGGACCGTGCCGCGCCCGGCGATGTTGTAGGTGCCCCGCGCATGCGCCGCCAACGCTGTCTCCACGGCGGCGGAGTAGTCGTCGTCGCGGAGGAACTGCATCTCCGGATCGGCCCCGAACGGCGCGGGGAGTAACGACCTGCTGAGGGCACGGGCTATGAAATTATCGGCGCCGGGCGCCATGATCACGCAGCCTCGCAGCACAGAGACGGCGACTTCTGGATGCGCGTCGGCGTATGCGGCCAACAGGTGCTCCGCTGCCACCTTGTCTTCCGAATAGTGGAACCCGGTGACCGGGTTCGGCGGGTCGTGTTCGTTGAACGGTTGCCTGAAGCCGGGCCGTGCGCCGTAGACGGTGGTGCTGCTCGGGTACACGATCTGTGTGACTCCGGCGGCGGCGCAGCTGTTCAGCAATGACTCCGTCGCCTGCACGTTGGTCCGATAGGCGACTGCCCGGTCCCGGGTCGGGCGCAGCAGATAGGCGAGATGAATCACCGCCTGTATGCCGTGCTCGGACAGAATGTCGTCCACCGGCTCCCGGACGTCCCGGACTACCGATACGACCTTGTTTTCGAGGCCGGGCGGCGTTGGCGTCGGCCGCAGGTCGAACGCGAGAACCCGCTCCACGGTCGCCAGTGAGGCGAGGCGGGCAATGCCCACGCCGCCCAGAAGCCCGGCAGCACCGGTAATGGCGATGCGACGCGGGAACTCAGGCACCTTCGGCGGCCCCGCCTGCTGCTCCTGCCGCCGGTCCCTCTGCGTCGCGCACCTCATCGGTGAAATCGAACCCCAGGTTTCCGAAGCCCGGCACCGTGAAAGACATGCCGATCTGGTGAGCGCCTGCATCGAGTTGCGCTCCCCGTGTAGAGATCTCGATCGTCCTGTTCAGAGGCAGTCCGAAGGTGTTCTCGTCGTCGACGTCGGCGAAAGAAGTCTCTTTCTCCTCGAGTTTGAAGAACACTTTCTCCCGGGGAATCTCTTCGCCGTCCACCGTCAGCGGCCCAACCGCGCGAGCGTAGCCGGACCCCAGGCTGTTCTTCAGTTCGAACTCAAAACCGTCGTCGCGATTACGAAGACTCCCTTTCGTGTAGAGTCGCCTCAGGATGAACGCGGGGACCACAGGCACGTTGCTTTCTCCTTGGGTGCGTCTCCGGGCCGCTCACCGCAACCGATGGCGCTACTTGCCGTCTGGTTCCTCGGGCAGACCGATTCTCATACGGTAGACGGCTTCTTCGGCCTCCACCGAATCGCCCGGGAGTCCCACGGCCCCGCCGGCGGCTTCAGCAACGAAGTAGATCTGCGCCACACGTTCCACGAGTACCGCGAGCCCCAGAGCCTCCTGGGGTGAACCGGCGGCCACGCATAGCCCGTGGTTGCGCAGGAGGACAGCCCTGCGGTCCCCGAGCGCCCGCACGGCGTTTGCCGCCAGTTCTTCGGAGCCGGGGAAGCCGTAGTCCGCCACCTCGGCGCTCCCACCGACCGCCATCACCATCTCGTCGACGATGGGGGGAATCGCCTTTCCCGCAACCGCCGCTGCGGAGGCATACAGGGAGTGTGTATGTATCACCGATCGCACGTCGCCGCGCGCCCGGTAGATAGCGAGATGCAGCAGGGATTCCGAAGACGGGAATCTGTCGCCTTCCAGTGGCTCCAGCTCACTATTCGCCAGGACCAGATCACCCTCGGTCATCCCGTCGTACGGCAACCCTGCAGCTGTCAGCAGATACAGTTCTTCCCCGGACGCGGCCGCCACACGCGCTGAGACGTTGCCGCTTGAGCCGGCCACGAGACCCAGACGCGCCATCTCCCTGGCTGCCGCAAGGACGGAGCGCCGCTCCTCTTCGAAAGCCACAGGTATCCGCACCTCCGGCGCACTACGTTACCAGAGCAGCGCCGCTCCATCGGCCCGCATGCAGTGGGCCATCCGGGGAACCGGCGCCCCACGTCTCACCGTCGGGAGAGAAGCCTGCTACGTACGTATTCGTGTACTCTTGGCTCGTTTTTCCATATTGAGGCGTTCCTTTGTTGTCCGTTCCGCCCAAGCACAGTGAAACCGGACGTACCGCCGCGCGCCGCGGCGGAGGCATGAGTCTCGGCGCGTTCGTTCGGCGGCGGAGCCGTACCCATGTGCGACTGCTGGCTGCCGTGGCGGTCGGCGTTCTGATCGCCTGCACCGTCCTTGCTGGTGCGCCGACATACCTCCGCACGCTCGAACTGTTGGGTCTGGGCCACACACTTGACCGTCTCGGGCCCGTCGGGAAGAACATCGGCGTCCTGCACTCGGAGACATCGTCGTCGTCGCGCTCGTTCGAGGCGGCCACACGCGCGGTAACAAACCTCGCAGAGAGCCTCGGCGATCTTGTCGGGAGTACGGCGCATCTGGTTCGCTCCCGTCCGCTGCTATGGGCGGCCGAAGGCGAGGAGCTTCACTCGGGGCCGGGCGCAAATGCCGCCCGATACCAGCGCTTGTCGGGCCTGTCGGACCGCGTCAGCTATGTGATGGGTCACCCGCCATCGGGCGAAGCGGCCGCGGCAGACGGGCTTTCGATGATCGAAGCGGCTATCCCTGCAGAGCGGGCAGAGGATCTGGGCCTGCGGGTGGGCGACCGACTGACGGTCTCGTCCTCGCCTACCGATCTCACGCCTACTCAGGTGGTCATCGCGGGTGTCTTCAGCCCGTTCGACGCGGATGGGGAGTACTGGATGGGTAGCGCCTCCACGCTGCTCGCGCCCGAGCCTGAGGGTCTCACCGACCCGCCGCCGCTGCCGCTCTTCTTGACCGGGAACACGGTCTTTCGCGCGCTCGCCGATGCCCAGATGCCGATGGCCGAGGGCAGGTGGTTCATCTACCTGGACGACGCAGCCGTGCGGGATGCCAGCCCCGGAGCGCTCGCCACGAGCGTGGAGGGTTTCGATACGGACGTCGCAGCCGCTCTACCAGGCTCGCTGGTGCTCACGGGACTCGGCCAGCCACTCCGGTCGCTCGAACGGGAGCTGCTGTTCGCCAGGATGCCCGTCCTGCTGATGGGCGCTCTCCTGGTGACCATAGCCGGGTACTACCTGTTCCTG
>CAYYFS010000098.1:0-8214 GCA_964471055.1 uncultured Dehalococcoidales bacterium | reverse complement strand
TGATCGAAGCAGGTCGACATGATCACCACGAAGATCGCGGCGGCTATGGCCCAGGCAGCAAGCCAGACTCGCCTCCCCCAGAAGAAGCCGAAACCGGTCCCGATCACTAGCAGGGTTACGCTGATGGCGATCGCGATCGCGAACCCTGCCCCCTGAGGCTCCCCTGGCTCAGCGCCCGCGGTGCCTGCGGGTGCTGCGAGCGTTATGTTCAGCCAGTTCTGGAATACCCCTGAGAGAGCGCCCCAGAGCGGCAGAGTCAGTGTGATCATCAGAAGCAGGAATCCGGCTGCCGGACCCCATTCCTTCATCGAGCGCCTGCCCCAGATCCACAGACCGACATCCTTGTAGGCCACCAGCAGCAGCCCGACCGACAGGATCGCAATCGAGAGGTACATCGTCTCTTTGGTACTGAACCCCAGCGCGATGATCGCCGCGGCCCAGTACAGGTACCGGGGGCGACGCTCGTCGATATAGCGCCACATGACGCCCACGAGACCGAGCGTCCACACGGCCATGATCAGGTCGTTGCGCGCGAACCGGCTGAAGTAGAGCAACGAGGGTGAGAAAGCCAGCATCACGGCAGCGAGCAACGCCCCTCCGTTACCGAGACGGTTCCGCAGCAGCAGCGGCACCAGCACCAGCGCGGCCCCGAACAGAGCAGGAGCGACCCGCATCGTGTACTCGTTGTCCCCGAACAGGAAGAAGACGCCGGCATTCGACAGGAACAAAAACACGCCGTGCATGAGCGGGTTGTGTTCGAAGCCCTCACCCATGAGCAGCTTCCATGAGAAGAAGCCGTGCAGGCTCTCGTCGTGATGCACTGCCTGCGACCCCAGGTCCCACAGGCGCATGATCAGGGCCGTCGCGAAGATCACCCCGTAGGCCACGGCCTCACGGCGAGTGGTCAGGATTGGCCACCACCCCGGCCCTGGGAGCGGCTCCGCGGGCACGCCTTCCTCCGCGGCAGCGGCTCTGGCCTCGGACGCGGTAGCATCCTCGGGCGCCTCCGTCTGTTGCGCCTCGCCGGGGTCGATCAGGTCAGTCGTCATCGTCCGGTCGCACCTCGAATATCACCACGTTGTCATCCTCGAACACGCGGGTGCCCAGTTCGTCGAACCTGTCCAGCTCCGCCAGCGCGTACTCCCTGCGTTCCCTGACCCCGAGGATGAGGTACGTGACCTCGTACTTGTCGAGCAACCTCCGCGCCTCGGCGGAGTCCGTGGTCTTGTAGATGCGCTCAACATCCCCTTCCCGGTCTTCAAACAACTCAGTTTCGCCACGCCACTGGTGTTCGTGGCCGGGCCATCCCAGCACCGCAGGCACACCGGTCGCGGCGGACACGCGGCCGAATTCGCTGTAGCTGCCTCCAACTGCCTCCACGATGCGTTCGCCGGGCTGTGCCTCGTCGCGCAGCCATTCGATCGCCCTGCGCTCGGCGCCCCGGGCCGAAGTCACGAAGGCCAGTCCGTCCAGCGTCGGGTCGCTGCTGAAGCTCCTGGCCTTGCTGTCGGCCGCTGCGAACGGGTAGTAGAGCGCTCCTGCCATAAGAACGAGCGCAGCGACGGCTGCGATCCTGCTCGCAGCCACCGCCCATCCCCGCAGGCGTACGTGACGAGAGCGCCAGTAGTGTAGGCCGTACGCGCCGACGGCAGCAAGAACGATCCACGCCTGGTAGTGGAGCTTGAATACGGTGTTCATTCGGTTCGCGAACAGGTCGTGGACGTACAGCAGCTCGGCGCCGTAGAGGAGGTACGCCGCCAGAGCGGCCGCCAGCAGGGCGAAGGTAGCTCCATCCAGCAGAGCCCGTCGGGCGCGGGCAAGCGCGGCCGTCAGGAGTGTTGCGGCGGCGATCATGAACGGCAGGACCCACGCGAACCGGCCGAGCATGTCACCGGGTCTGGCGTTCTCGTTCACCTCAAGATGAGCGCCCGCCCACACGAAGTACGGCACCGCCAGCGCCAGAGCCACCACGATCACAATGGACCATGCGGGTTTCATCCCTTCCCGCAGGTGTGGGACTCCGCTCCACTCGCGCCGCAGCCACGCGTACTGCGGGCGCAGCGCCTTCGATGCGGCCATCACCAGGAACGGGGCAACCACAATCAAAGCGAAACCCCAGACCGTAAGGAAATGGATCGGCCTGCTCGCGTGTGCCGCCGGGCCGATCGGGGGCCATCGCACCTGGCTATCGAACGTGCCGAAGTAGAACGGGTAGAACAGAAGGACACCCAGAATGGTGACCGCGGCCACGGGCAGGGCCGCCCTGAATGCAGCCGCAAACAGACTGCCGCCGCTGCTGGCCCGTCGATACGCAGTCGCGACGCCGGCCACCGGAGAGCCCACAACGGGTAGGTCGCGGCCCACCACCCGAGCCCGCCAACCCGCTGCGCGCACCTGCCTGGCGGACGCCCTCGACTCCAGGAAATACGCCCGGACAATCGCTGCTCCGAACACCAACATGGCGAGGAAGAAGAGGTCCCACGCGTTGATGAAACCGGATGCTCCGAGGAGCAGTGCCAGCACGACCGCAGGGATCGGATTCTGGCGGAGCCACGTCAGGCCCGTGCGGCCGGCCGACAGAGCAAGGCTCATCGCGGCTCCGATGCCGATGAGGAAGAACGGTATCGACATCAGATGCGGATGCAGGTCGCCGAGCATCAGCGAGAAGAAAGGGAACTCCTGGATCGTAAAGTCCAGAGACTGGCCGTTTGCCCCAAACGTATTGATGACCCGTGAGGCATGCCACCACCACCAGTGCGACTCCGGCCGCCACCCTCCCCCGGACCCGGCAGGTTCGACACCATCAATCGATAGCCACTCGTAGAATCCATCGCTGCCGACACCCACATTCGCGAGGAATTCCCACGCGCCCGTGAGGTTCGCCGCGACCAGCAGGAGCCCGGCCCCGGCCAACCCGCACAGGATGGCGGCCTTTCTCGTCCCGCCGTCCCGGGCCACAAGGCCGTGCACCAGGGAGAACACCGCGCCTGCCGACATCGCCCCGACAAGAGCCAGCGAGAGGTTGAACGCCACGAACGTGGGAACTGCAGCGAGTTGGCTCAGGCCGCCGAACATCCAGTAACCGAAGTAGTAGTAGGCGACCGGGAATCCGCTCAGCCACGGGTCCTCGGGCGGCGCCGATTCCGCGAACACAGAAGCGTTCAGGAACAGAAAGTCCATTGGCTTCTCGGTGCCGCTGATCGCCGGGTCGTATGCGCGGAACACCACCCAGCCGGCAAACACGAGCAGGAACAGAACTTCCCCGGCGGCCAGGACGCGCCATTCGCGACGTACGAACGATCGGAGCGCGTCCACGGTGCCCGGCCGGCGCCACAGGACGAGGGCGGTCGCGGCCACCCCGAAGACCAGTACCCCGGCATACGAGACGCCTGTGTTGGGAATCAGGCCGCCGTAGCTGAGTATCCAGACCAGGAAGCCGACAGTCAGAAGACCGAGTGGTTTGGCGAAACCGTATCCACGGTCACGAAGCCCCGGGAACGCGGCGTACGTCAGCGGCCAGGCGACGAGTCCTATGGCCTCGATCGCCACCAGCCACTTGAGAGCGTCGACCGTCCCCATGGGCCGCAGTAACCCTTCAGACCGCTTTCGGGCCAGTGAGTAGCGCCTCGGCGAAGGCGTCGGCGTCAAACACCGCCAGGTCGTCCATGCCCTCGCCCGTCCCCACAAACCACACCGGGAGTTTCAGCTCACCCGCGATCGCCAGGACCACGCCGCCCCTGGCGGTGCCGTCCAGTTTCGTCAGAAAGACACCGTCGCACGCGACCGCCTCGGCGAAGGCTCGGGCCTGCGCCAGACCGTTCTGGCCCGTCGTGCCATCGATGACCAGCAGGACGCGTTGCGCGTATTCCCCGGCCTCCCGTCCCACGATCCGGTGTACCTTCTTCAACTCTTCCATCAGGTTGTGCTGCGTGTGAAGACGTCCGGCCGTGTCGACCAGCACAAGGTCCGCTTCCCGTGCCTTCGCCGCAGCCATGGCATCGAACGCCACGGCCCCGGGATCGCCTCCCGCGTCGTGAGCGATCACGTCAACGCCCAGACGGCCGCCCCAGGTCTGCAACTGCTGGATGGCGCCTGCCCGGAAGGTGTCCGCTGCAGCCAGAAGCACGCGTCGGTCTTCTTGTTGAGCCGCCCGGGCCAGCTTGGCGATGCTGGTCGTCTTGCCGCATCCGTTCACACCCACCATCAGGATCACCGTGGGAGTGGTCTCCGGGACACCCCGATCCGCATCGGACACCCTTCTCAACGCGGCTGCTATCTGCCCGCGCAGAATCCCGCGCACACCCTCTGGTTCGGCCAAGCCCCGGCTTGCAGCCGCATCGCGCGCTTCGCCGAGGAGCGACATCGCCGTGGGCACGCCCACGTCCGCCACAACCAGCGCCTCTTCAAGCTCCTCCCAGAACTCGTCGCTCAGACGCGCGCGACCAAACACGCCGGCGAGTGCACGGGCCCACGCGGCGCCGGTCTTGGCGGCACCTTCAGCAGTACTCTTTCGCCTGCGGAGACCTCTGAACAGCTTCGTGTCCTCCTACAGCTTTCGTCTCGATGGCCCTGCTTCAGGCGTCCGCCAGTGCGCGCAGCGCGGACGATGCGGCCGCCCGCTCGGCATCTACCTTGCGGCGGGCCGCGCCTTCTCCCAGAACGCTGCCGCCCGCCGAGACCGTGACCGTGAACCACGGGGCATCCTCGGGCCCGGCGGCGGACACGGTGTCGTACCGAGGCGCCTTGCCGCCATTGGCCTGCAGCAACTCCTGCAACTGCGATTTCGGGTCTTTCGGTGGCTCGGAGCGGAGCGCGTCCGCGATCTCGCTCTTCAAACATCGGAGTACGAACGCCCGGGCCTTCGCGTACCCGCCGTCAAGGAGAACAGCACCTACTACTGCCTCAAACGCATCGGCCAGGTTCGACCCTCTGTCCCGGCCACCGCCGGCTACCTCCCCGCGACCCATCACCAACAGATCACCGAGGCCGAGGCCGGTCGACACCAGGGCCAGCGTCTCGCCGCGAACCAGCAGCGACCGCCTGGCGGTCAGGTCGCCCTCCGGGGCATCCGGTGTCCCCAGGTACAGCTTGTGGGCTATCACGAAGTTGATGAACCCATCGCCCAGGAACTCAAGGCGTTCGTTCGGCTCGACTCCAGTCCCCGGGTTCTCGTTCGGATACCAGCTGTGCACAAGGGCGCGAGAAAGTAGGCTCCGGTCTCGGAACCTGTATCCGAGCCGCGCCTCGGCTTCTTCCAGGGTCGCGGCCGATACCGGTAGCCCGCTCACAGATTGTCCAGCGCGCCGCGGGGCCACGGCGGTTGTGGCCTTTTCAATTCACCGAAGTAGTTGCGCCCGCGGGACAGGCCCACGAAGTGTTCGAATGTGTCCATCGTGTCCGCTTCGGGCGGGGTATACATCTTCAGGAACGCCGCGTTGCCACTGTCGAATACGAAGGTCGGCGTGCCAAACAGCCCCAGCGACTCTCCCGTCTCGTGGTCCGCTACAAGCGATTGCAGCGTATCCAGACCATCCAGATCCCTTTCGAACCGGTCTGTGTCCAGGCCACTGGATCGGGCGATCTCGACGATCGCGGGACGCTCTCGAATATCGACCCGGTCCACATGCTTTGCGTCAAGCAGACTCAGAGCGAATCTCCAGTGCTCTGCATCGCCCTGGCAGCGGGCGGCGGCGCCTGCCCGCAGCGCGAGCAATCCTCTGCTCTCGTAGTCGGGGCCCTGCTCCCACGCCTTCCATCCGGGTCCTTCTTTGCTGTTGCTCTGTTCTAGGGCGAAGCTCCGCCACGTTATCTCGAGTCCGTCGCCCAACTCGCCTTTCACCCGTGACAGCCAAACGGCCGCCTGCCGGACCCACGGTCAGGTGTAGTCGATGAACAGCTGCAACTTGACAGGGACTTCGATTCCCAACTGACTGTTCCTTCCCCGGCATTGCCGGGATAGCTTCAACTGGATCGCTCATGCCCGAGTCCGCCAAGTCTAGCAGCTTGGCATCACGATTCTCGATGGCGGGATCGCGATATCCATGCCGTGAATATCGACCGGCCCAACGGCGGTCCGATACCCTGTGGTTCAGCCGAATGCCCGGCCCTGGAGCCGGCGACGCGGCACCGCGCAACCCTGGATTCGAACACCATTGCCCAATCTGGCATCACTCATGGAGCGGGCTATCCCCCGCGATTCCGTCGCGCTTCTGCGCAGCGCCGGTGAGATCGCGTCGACCGCGGGCGCACCCGCCACCGAGGCGTACCTGGTTGGCGGACCGGTGCGTGATCTGGTTCTCGGGCGGCCCCTCTCTGACATCGATATGACCGTAGTGGGCAACGGTCCCCGCTTTGCCGAGGTTCTGGCCGCCGAGGTCGGTGGTAAGGTCACGGCGGAATCGGAGTTCGGGACTGCGAAACTCCAGGCTCCGGGGGCCTCTGTCGACATCGCCACGGCTCGCCAAGAGACATACGCTGCTCCCGCCGCGCTCCCGGACGTGGAGTCGGCTGGCATCGTCGAAGACCTAGGCAGGCGCGACTACACTGCCAACGCGATGGCCATCGCCCTCACGCCGGACAACTGGGGCACCCTGGTCGACAACCACGGCGGTATGGGCGACGCCTCCATGCGCCGCCTGCGTGTGCTCCACGACGGCAGTTTCGCGGATGACCCCACGCGAATCCTTCGCGGGCTTCGATACGAGGCCCGGCTGGGGTTCACCGTCGAACCTCACACCCTCGGACTGATGAGCCGGGACGCGGTATACCTCGGCAAACTGAGCGCGTCACGCGTTCGGGCCGAGATTGAACGCGTGCTGGAAGAACCGGCCCTTCACGACATCCTGCGCCGGGCGGAAGAACGCGGTGTCCTGGCCGGGATCGACCCGGCGCTGCGTGTGGCCCCCGCTGCGCTCCGAGCGATGGAGGGACTCGCCAGGCGGGGCGCCCCCGGCTACCCACTCCTCTTCCTGGCACTCATAGCGGCCTCTCTCACGGAGACGGAGACGGAAGCGCTCGCGCTGCGCCTGGACCCGCCCCGCGAGTGGGCCGATGTGCTCGCCACCGCCCCGCGGTTCCTCGGTGTTGCGACGATCCTGGAAAACGGCGAGGTGACCCGGAGCGAGATCGTAGACCTGCTCTCGCCCTTCCCGCAGGCTCTGCTGGAAGCGCAGAGCGAGCTGGCTCCGCGCACACGGCGGGCCGACCGGATCCGCGACTACCTCGGCACGCTCCGACACGTACGCCCCGAGTGCTCTGGCGATGACCTGCTGGCCGTGGGAGTGCCACAGGGTCCGCTGGTCGGCAGGCTGCTTGATGAACTTCGCCGCGCGCGGTTGGACAGCGCAGTACGATCGAAGGAAGAGGAACTCGCTCTTGTGCACCGTCGGCTGCCGATGCTGACAACAGGCAGGGAGTGATCGACGAGCCGGGCTGCCGACGTGCGGCGGACCGAGGAGGCAGGTGCAGTTTGAGCGGGAAAGACACGACCGACCCCGGTGCCCGGGTCATGGACACCGACCTCATCCGGAGGAGCATCGCGGCCCTAGTCCTCGAGAGCCCCGAGAACAGTCTGGAACACATAGACGGCGCCCGTATCTGGGACGCCCCGCTCGTCGGGTTCGCCGATGGCCATGACCCGCTGTTCCGCGACTACAAGACGATCATCGGCGAGTTCCATCTGACCCCGGATGAGATGCTTGCACAGGCTCTGCCACCGGGTGAGGGTCCCGATACCATCAGCGTCATCTGCTGGGTGCTGCCCGCGACCGGGGCAACCCGGCGCAGCAACCGCCGGCGCGAGCTGACCCCCTCTTTCCGCTGGGCGCAGACCCGCCTCTACGGCGAGCGTTTCAATGACACGGTGAGGGAGCACGTTGTCTCGCTTCTGAAAGAATCGGGGCATGCAGCAGTCGCTCCGATGCTCAGCCCGGCCTTCAAGGGGGCGGAGCGCGAAGACGGTCCCGCGTCGACGTGGTCCGAGAGACACGCCGCGTACGCAGCAGGGCTCGGGACGTTCAGCTTGAGCGACGGCTTCATCACCGAGGCCGGCGTTGCGATTCGTTGCGGAAGCGTCGTCACAGACCTGCCGCTGGCGGCCACCGGCAGGACGGCAGCCGACCACTACGCCAACTGCCTCTACTACTCGGACGGTTCGTGCGGCGAATGCATAGACCGCTGCCCGGCAGGGGCCATCACCGCAAAGGGGCACGACAA
>CAYYFS010000097.1:0-8351 GCA_964471055.1 uncultured Dehalococcoidales bacterium | reverse complement strand
CTTCTTGACCGGCGCTCCCCGGCGTGGCTATCATCGCTAGTGGCGAACGGGCCTCCTACGCCCCAGTGGCGCAGTGGTAGCGCAGCCGATTTGTAATCGGCAGGTCGGTGGGTTCGAATCCCCCCTGGGGCTCCAGGTCCGACGCTTTCCGGCCACACGCGGCGGGTGTTACGAAATCCGTCTTATTGTGCGGTCTGCATCTCCGCGCGTATGCTAGAATGGCGCTTCGAGCAGGGGTGGGTGAGTGGTTAAAACCACCAGACTGTAAATCTGGCGCCCTCAGGGCTACGTAGGTTCGAATCCTACCCCCTGCACCACTCTGACCCGTTTCTGACGCAAGTCGCGGCCATGCCCACATAGCTCAGTGGTAGAGCGCGTTCTTGGTAAGAACGAGGTCACCAGTTCAAGTCTGGTTGTGGGCTCCACCGCCCTCAGTAGACAGACAAACAACAAGCACGGCCAGAAGGCCGACCAAGGGACCCGGAGGGGCCGAATCGCATGGGCAAACAAGTATTCGACCGCAGCAAGCCGCACGTCAACGTCGGCACGATCGGGCACGTCGACCACGGCAAAACCACGCTGACCGCTGCGATCACGCTTGTGCTGAGCAAGCTCAACCAGCGGGTCCAGTACCGTTCGTTCGAGTCGATCGACAACGCTCCCGAAGAGAAGGAGCGTGGGCTCACGATTGCTATCCAGCACGTTGAGTACGAGACGGAGACGCGGCACTACGCCCACGTCGACATGCCGGGCCACGCCGACTACATCAAGAACATGATCACGGGCGCTGCTCAGATGGACGGCGCCATCCTTGTGGTCAGCGCGCCGGACGGCCCGATGCCGCAGACCCACGAGCACATTCTCCTGGCCCGCCAGGTGAACGTGCCGAAGATCGTCGTCGCGCTCAACAAGGTGGACGCGATGGACGACGAGGAGCTCCTGGAGCTCGTTGAGCTTGAGGTTCGGGAGCTCCTGAGCTCGCACGGCTTCCCGGGCGACGAGATCCCGATCGTTCGTGTGAGCGCGCTGACCGCCCTGAACGAGGAGGGTGACCCGGAAACCGACGCCGGCAAGCAGATCGTCGAGCTCATGAAGGCAGTGGACGAGTACATCCCGCTGCCCGAGCGCCCGGTTGACCTGCCGTTCCTCATGCCCGTTGAGGACGTTTTCGGAATCAAGGGCCGCGGCACGGTGGTTACCGGCCGTATCGAACGTGGCAAGGTCGTCATGGGCGAAGAAATCGAGATCGTTGGCTTCGGGAAGACCACGAACACCACGGTCACCGGGGTCGAGATGTTCCACAAGACCCTGGAAGAGGGCATACCGGGCGACGCGGTCGGCTGTCTCCTGCGAGGAGTCGAGCGTGAAGAAGTCTCCCGCGGAGCAGTGCTGGCCAAGCCGGGTTCCATTACGCCCGCCACCAAAGCCAAGGCACAGGTGTACGTTCTCACCAAGGAGGATGGCGGTCGGCACACCCCGTTCTTCACCGGCTACCGGCCGCAGTTCTACATCCGCACGACTGATGTCACCGGTGTGGTCCAACTGCCCGAGGGTGTGGAAATGGTCATGCCCGGCGACAACATCGAGATGGACATTGAGCTGATGTACCCGGTCGCGCTTGAAGAAGAGCTTCGCTTTGCCGTTCGGGAAGGCGGCAGGACCGTCGGGTCCGGCGTCTTCATCGAAGTAGACTAGAGCGCGGAGCCGGACTGCACCGGGCCAGCACCTGACCCTCGCGGCGGACTGCCCGCGGGTTCCGTCGAAAGACAAGGCCGGCCCCGAGAACAGAGGATCCAATGCCCAGGAGAAGCGGCGGAAGAGTGTTGATCACGCTCGCCTGCACCGAGTGCAGGGAGCGCAACTACCACTCCGACAAGAACCGGCGGAACGACCCGGACCGGTTGGAGTTGACAAAGTTCTGCCCGCGCTGCCGCGCACGGACGCCGCACCGCGAGATCAGATAGAGGAAGACAATGGCTGGGAACCCGGCCTCACGAGCAGCGCGGGACGTCGCCACCGAGGCAGGCAGAGGCGGGATCTTCCGACTATTCGGTGAGATCATCTCTGAACTGCGCAAAGTGACCTGGCCGTCACGCCAGGAGACCACGCGCCTGACCATCCTGGTCCTCGTAGTTTCTGCTTCGATCGGCGCCCTGCTGGGGCTGATCGACATCGGATTCTCCCGCCTGTTCTCCCTGATATCCGGATCTGGATCATGACGACTGCTCACGACGCCGGCAGCACGACTCCGGAAACCGCGGCCTCCGATCCCGGGCACCTGTGGTACATCGTCCACACCTACTCGGGCCAGGAGGATCGCGTCAAGAAGAACCTCGAGCAGCGCATCGAGACGATGGACCTCAAGGACAAGATCTTCGAGGTCATCGTGCCCACCGAGGAGGAGATCGAGATACGGGACGGCCAGCGCCGGTCGGTGCAGCGCAAGATGTACGCCGGCTACCTCATCGTCAGCATGGTCATGGACGATGAAAGCTGGTACGCAGTGCGCAATACTCCCGGCGTCACCGGCTTCATCTCCGCCGAGGACGAACGCGAGAAGCGCCCGAAACCCGTGCCTCTGGAACAGGTGGAAGTGGACCGTATCCTCCGGCAGATGACGTCCGAGGAGCCGCGAGTGCGAATCGGCTTCGAGAAAGGCGATTCCGTGCGGATCATGGACGGGCCGTTCGCCGACTTCATGGGTTCGGTTGAAGACGTGAATGAAGAGCGCGGCAAGGTCCGCGTGCTTGTCTCATTCTTCGGCCGGGAGACGCCGGTCGATCTTGATTTCCTGCAACTGGAAAAGGCGTAACAGCGCGTAGCTGGCGCCCGGAGAGACCCTGAACATTGGCCAAGAAAGTCATGACAGTCATCCGCCTCCAGCTGGAGGCAGGCCAGGCGACACCGGCCCCCCCGGTCGGCACGGCGCTGGGCCAGCACGGCGTCAATATCATGGCGTTCGTGAAGGAGTACAACGAGCGCACCTCCAGAGAGGTGGGGCAGATCATCCCGGTCTCCATCACCGTCTTCGCGGACCGGTCGTTCACCTTCGAACTCAAGAGCCCGCCCGCGTCCGACCTCATCCGTCGAGCGGCGGACGTGGAGAAAGGGTCCGAGGCCGCCGGCGTCGAAAGGGTCGGGTCCGTGACCCGGGCCCAGGTTCGCCAGATCGCTGAGACGAAGGCGGAGGACCTCAACGCAGGCGATATCGAAGCGGCGATGCGCATCATCGAAGGAAGCGCTCGCAGCATGGGGATCACCGTAGTCGACTAGCTGCGGCCGCCCGGCGGCTCGCAGTCACGTTTCCTGGAGAGCATGGAATGCCGAAGCACGGCAAGAAGTACCGGATGGCCACACAGCTGGTGGGCACAGAGCCCCACGAGCCCGGGCAGGCCGTTGCCCTGGCCAAGAAGGTTGCCAAGGCCGGGTTCGATGAGGCCGTCGAGGTACACATTCTCACGGCGGCGGACCCGCGCCACGCAGACCAGCAGATTCGCGAGGTTGCCTCACTGCCTCACGGCACGGGCAAGCCGGTGCGGGTGATGGTGTTCGCCGAGGGCGAGGCCGCAACACTCGCGTCTGAGGCGGGCGCCGACTATGTCGCCGACGAGGACATCATCAAGCGCATCGAGGGCGGCTGGGACGAGTTCGACATGTCCATCGCCACCCCGGATCAGATGGGCAAGATCGGCCGGCTGGGGCGCTATCTGGGTCGCAAGGGCCTGATGCCGAACCCCAGGACCGGCACGGTGGTGCAGGCCGAGGACATAGGCCGGACCATCGAGGGCGCCAAGAAGGGTCGGGCTGAAATCCGCATGGACCGCACGGCCATCATCCACACGCGCATCGGTACGGTCAGCTTCACCGAGGAGCAGCTGCTGGAGAACCTGACCAGCGTCATCGGGACCATCGTCCGGGCGAAGCCTTCCGGTGTGAAGGGACAGTTCATAAAGACGGCAACGGTGACTACCACGATGGGGCCGGGCATCAAGCTGGATCTGAACAGCCTTCAAGAGCTGGCGGCAGCGGAGTAGACGCCGGAACAGGTACAATCACAGCAACAGCACGGTCGTAGACAGCGGGTGTCCCCGGACCGCGGGGATCTAAAGGAAAACCGCCCGCCGAGGCCGGGATAGCGAAGCAACCGCGCACAGCACGGCGCGCCTCGCCCCCGGGTCTACAGCCCGGGGGTTTTTCGCGGGAGGCGCTCCCGCCTCCGGGCGACTCGAAGACCGACAACGCGGATAGGCCGCGTCGAGAGGAGGGCATATGCCGACTGAGCGGAACGCCAGAGAAATCGAGGTTCTGACAGACAAGTTCTCATCGGCCTCGATAGTGATCTCCACGGATTTCCGCGGCCTTGGCGTCCGGGCCATGGACAGGTTCAGGCGTGCCCTGCGCAAAGGCAGCGCCCGCTACCGGATCACGAAGAACACGCTGGCGCTGATCGCCGCGGACAGGGCCGAGCGGCCCGAGATCAAGGAGATCGTGGACGGGCCGAGCGGCTACGTCATGACCGAGGGTGATCCGGCGGAAGCAGCGAAGGCGCTGATGGACCACATCCGTGCCGAGCGCCTGGATATGACCGTCCGGGGGGCTGTGCTTGGCAGTGACGTCCTGGATGCGGCCCGGTTCGAGACGTTTGCGGCGCTACCGAGCCGCGAAGAACTGATGTCTCGTGTTCTGGGCCAGATGAATGCCCCCATCGCAGGGCTCGTCACCGTGCTCAGCGGACCGGTGCGCGCTCTCGCCACTGTGCTGCAACGCCACGTGGATCAGATCGGCGGCGCAGAGCCGTCGGACGCAGAGCCATCGACGGAAGAAGCCTGAGACCGGGCGCATACGGGTTCAAGTCGTGAGAAGCCGCGCAGGGGTAACCGAGCCCGCGCGAAGGTGAAACGGAGATAGAACACAATGGCAATGTCCAAAGAAGAGCTCCTGGATGCCATCAAAGGGATGTCGGTCCTTGACCTGGCGGACCTTGTCAAGGCGCTGGAAGAGGAGTTCGGCGTGAGCGCTGCGGCCCCTGTGGCCGTTGCGGCTGCTGCTCCCACCAACGGGGCGGCCGCGGAGGCGGAAGAGGAGCAGACGGAGTTCAGCGTCATCCTCAAGGAATTCGGCGCCAACAAGATCGCCGTCATCAAGGCTGTTCGAGAGCTGACGCCGCTCGGGCTCAAAGAGGCCAAAGACCTCGTCGAGGCTGCGCCCAGCCCCGTCAAGGAAGCGGTTCCCAAAGAGGAAGCCGACGAGGCCAAAGAGAAGCTCGAAGCAGCCGGCGCCGCTGTCGAAATCAGCTAGATCCGCGTCTGTGCCTGGATCGCCCCGGCCGCGCTTCGGCCAGCCGGGGCGGTTGCGCGTCCGGCCGCAGGCTGTGTTCGTGGTGCCCTCGGGGTGTATCCTCCCGCTAGGCACAAGAGGACGTTTCCATGAAACCGGCGAATGCTTGCCGGAGCCGGGCCGGGTGGGAGCCTTGGGAGGGAACGCGTGAACAGCCCGTTGGACCCCAACGCGAGCGAAGAGACATGGCTCACGGACTTCCGGCAGCGCGCCCGGGAGGCATGGGGTCCGGCCAGGGCGTCGGCCATCGACGATACGGTGTGCCGTGCGGCCCTCGCCGTCCGGCGGTTGTCGCAGATCGAGTTCGATCCCGCTGAGCCGCCGGCGTTTTACCTGGACCAGACCGGAGGACGGTTGGCGTCCGAGGAGTAGAAGCCGACCCTGCGATGCGCGCCGGGAGTGAAGAGGAACCGTGACGCCGGATCTAGTTAACCTGACCGCTGCTGAAGCCGGACGCGGCATCAGGGAACGCCGCTTCACGCCGTCGGACCTGATCGAGGCGCTGCTCTCGCGCATCGACCGGCTTGAACCCGATCTCCGCGCCTGGGAGACCGTGGATGCCGAGGGCGCCCTGAAGGAAGCCCGTCCTCTTGAGGCCGAACTGAATTCCTCTGGCCCGCGGAGCCTCCTCCACGGTGTGCCGGTGGCGTTCAAGGACATCTACTTCACGGCCGGCTTGAAGACGACGATGTCGTCCACCGTGTATTCCGACTTCGTGCCGGATCACGACGCGGAGTGCGTCGCCCGCCTCAGGCAGGCCGGGGCTATTGTTCTGGGCAAGACCGTGAGCACCGAGTTTGCGATGGGCGATCCATCTCGTACTCGGAATCCGTGGAACGCGGCTCACACCGCAGGCGGCTCCAGCAGCGGATCCGCAGTGGCCGTGGCGTCTTGCATGATCCCCATTGCCGCGGGATCACAGACGGCCGGTTCCGTGAACCGCCCTGCCGCCTACAACGGGGTCATCGGCTACAAACCCACCTACGGTCGCGTCTCGCGCCATGGGGTCTTCCCGGTCAGCTGGACGCTTGACACTCTGGGCTGGATGACCCGGAGCGTAGAGGATGCGGCACTGGTTCTCGATGCGGTCTCCGGGTACGACGCCCGCGACGCCGGCAGCGCCGACGTTCCACCAACCAGGGCGGGGAGCGGTCTCGCGATTCCGGTCGTGACCACACGCATAGGCATGGTTGCCGAGTTCTTCGAACAACACGCGACGCCGGAAGCGTGGGCGCACACGACGTCGGTCGCGGCGAAGCTCCTGGACGCGGGTGCTCAGATCGAGTCGTTTCCCCTTCCGGCCTCGTTCGATGGCATCCGCGAGGCGCAGGTGGCCATCGACTACTCCGAGTGTGCGGCGGTCCATCGGGAGAAATTCAGGGAGCGTCCTGGAGACTATGCGCCGAACGTCCGCTCCAGGATTGAGAGCGGAGCGCTCATCCCGGCGCCTGCGTACGTGCAGGCGCAACGGCTCAGGCGGCGCTTTCGCATCGAGATGGAGCAGGCTCTCCAGGTGTTTGACGCCATCCTTACGCCGGCTGCCCCTTCGCCCGCGCCGGCCGATCTCGGTACGACCGGCGACCCGATGTTCCAGGCCCCCTGGACTACGGCCGGTCTGCCTGTGGTGAACCTGCCGACCGGGCTGAGCAGCAAGGGCCTCCCGATGGGGATCCAGCTCATCGGAAACGCCTTCGATGATGAGCGGTTGCTCGCCACGGCGACCTGGTTGGAGCGCGTGCTTGGCGTGGATCTGGGCCTGCCCGCAGGGGTCTCCGGCGAGTAGCACCTTCTTGACCCGGCTGTAGCGGACCGGTTCTCGGCGCGACCGCGGGCGGGACAGCCTAGAACAGGCTTTTCGACTGGCCCCCGTCCACGTTGATGCAGGCTCCGACGATAAGGCCTGCCCGCTCGGAAGCCAGGAACGCCACGGTATCGCCGATGGGCTCCGGCCATCCGAACCGGCCCATCGGCAGGTTGCGGGCGGTGAACTCCGTGACCGTCTCGTCAGACTCGTTCTTGATGAACCTGTCCCATGTCCCTCCCGGGAACAGGATGGAGCCCGGAGCGACGCTGTTGACGCACACGCCGTCTTTCGCCACGGAGAGTGCCAGGTGCTTGGTCGCGGCGATGAGCGCGACCTTCGCTGCCATGTACGGCGCCGGGCCACCGTGTTCTCGGCCGAATATCGACGAGATGTTGACCACGCGTCCCCACCCCCGCTCCTGCATTCCCGGAACGACGAGCTTCATGAGCCGCACAGCGGCCCACAGGTTCACTTCGAAGACACGATGGAAGTCTTCTTCGGAGCTGGCCAGGAGGTCCGACGTGCCAAGGCTGCCTCCGACGTTGTTGACCAGGATGTCGATCGGCCCCAACTCACGTTCCACGCCGGCGATGAGTGCGGCCGGGGCCGCAGGGTCTCCCAGGTCGGACGGGAAGGCGGTCACTCTGACGCCGAGGTCGCCAAGTTCCTCGGTCGCCCGGGCAAGCCCCTCTTCGCCCCGCGCGCAGATAGCCACATCGACACCCTCGCGGGCCAGAGACAGGGTCGCCTGACGGCCCAGGCCCCGTGTGCCCCCGGTCACGAGCGCAACTCGCCCCTTGATGCCAAGATCCATCTTTCATCCCTCTCAGTCCGGGCGGCTACCCGGTGGTGGATGGTGCTCACGAGTATCGGGACCGCAGGAGGCCCGCTTCCCGGGGCCGGGCCATTCTACTGGACTGTCGTCGGCCCAGGGGCTTCCCACCTGACATCGCACGGTGCAGGCCGGGACCCGGTTTTAGCACACCGCAATGA
Organism: uncultured Dehalococcoidales bacterium; assembly: GCA_964471055.1. Classification (GTDB taxonomy): domain Bacteria; phylum Chloroflexota; class Dehalococcoidia; order Lucifugimonadales; family Lucifugimonadaceae; genus CAYYFS01. The sequence continues at coordinate 217 of CAYYFS010000097.1, read as the reverse complement.
ACACGAAAAGCACCCCGGAGACGTCGCTCGGATGGTGCAGAATTCCAGTAGCAGAGGTCGTCGTTCCATCTTGACGCTCCGAATTGGGGTGGTGTATCGTGGGCCGAGTGCCGTTCTGCCTTTACCGAGGTGGTACGGCGCTCGGGTAATACGGCCGTAATTCGCCAACTGATACCAAGAGTGCAACTCCCGGACGCATCCGGAAGTACGCGGAGTC
>CAYYFS010000096.1:2683-8509 GCA_964471055.1 uncultured Dehalococcoidales bacterium | reverse complement strand
TCACGCTGCGAGCAGATGTTGTTGGTGATGCCCCAGGCCACCCGCGGTGTGCGGCCGAACATCACCGCCGGCATGCCCGCGTACGCCATGCCCGCCACGTCGAACGATCCGCCGCAGAGACGTACCTCGTACCAGCACGAGACAGCGGCGAACGCGATGTGCGGGTCGCTGGCCACCAGCGGTTTGCCGGTGTCCGTCATCGACCCGCCGAGCACCCAGTTGTTGCTCCCGGCACCCTCATCCGGTTCGTTGACCGCCCCGCCGACCGGCTGCGTCCCGGTCCGCCGCGCCGGGTACGTACCGGGCAGGAGGATGGTCTCGTCATCTGCCTCGCCCCGCAGGAACTCCTCGTACAGTGGCCCCTCACCCAGCGCGCGCTTCGCCAGCTCCGGATACACGATCACCGGGAATCGGACCGTCAGGTAGTAGCGAAACTCGCAGGCGATTGCGACGCTGTCGACCGGGGACCAGGGCTCCGGTTCGTAGTCGAGCAGGCCGAACTCGATCGGCAGGTTGTCCCTGCTCTCATCGATGACCGCATTTACCCCGCCGCTGAACGCCTCGACCAGACGCCCGGTCTCCTCCGGCATCTGTTCCCAGTGGGCCCGGGCGATCCTGTTCAGTCCGACCGTTCGGGCGATGGTGTCGAGGTCGAGCCCGTCATGGCCCAGGACCTCCGAAAGCCTTCCGGTGGCCTTGCGGCGCAGGTAGTCGAGCTGGAACAGCCGGTCGGAGGCCATGGCGTAGCCGAACCCGAAGAACAGGTCGTCATCGCTGTCCGCGTAGATGTGCGGGATGCCCCAGGCGTTCCGTTCGATCTCGACCGTGTGGGCCACGGTAGCCCATCGCACGCCGGACGGATCAGGCCCGCGGCCCGCGGCCTCGTGCCGCCACCACTCGTCGAACCCTGCGCGCGTAATCCCCGCTGCCTCGCGCACCGCTGTGATCGACTCCCCGGCTCCCAGCCGCCTGAGCATTTCCTTCGTCGTGAGGTTCAACGCAGACTTCCCTCGCCACCGATGCCGACGCGCCGGGCCATCGTACAACTGCTGTCTCTGCCGTGAAATGCCTGCCCTGCCGCCTCGCGCCTGACATACAATCAACGCGCTCGCAGCTGCGGACGCGCCCGTGGCCAGATGCGACCCGATCTCGAAATGGGAGGAGACCCGGTGCCGGACAGCAACCCGATCGAGCAGCGCTACCGCGACTTGCACGGAGAATCGGCGACACTCTACGAGCGTGCCAAGTCCGATTTCCCCGATGGCGTGACGCATGACGTGCGGCGGCGCCAGCCGTTCCCGGTGTACATAGCCCACGGCCAGGGGTCGCACAAGTGGGACGTCGATGGCAACGAGTACGTCGAGTACAACACCGGCCACGGGTCGCTTATTCTCGGCCAGGCCCACCCGGACATAGTCGCCGCGGTGCAGGAGCAGATGGCCAGGGGTACCCACTTCAGTGCCTGCACGGAGATCGAGATTCGGTGGGCGGACTGGATCAAGGAACTGATTCCGTGCGCTGAGAAGGTCCGGTTCAACTCGTCGGGAACCGAGGCCATCATGATGGCCCTTCGCATGGCCCGTGTCTTCACCGGCCGGACGAAAGTCATCATGTTCCAGGACCACTTCCACGGCTGGTCCGACTACCCCTGGGTGGCCCAGCCGGCCGGGCACGGCGGTATCCCGCAGGCCGCCAGAGACACCGTGATCGTTCTGCCGCCGGGTGACATCGACCTGGTAGAGAGCACGATCCGGGGCAGCGACGACATCGCTGCGGTCGTTGTCGAGTCTCACGGCGCCCACATGGGCCTTGCGCCCATCCACCCGGAGTTCCTTCACGGCCTGCGCCGGGTCACCAGCGACAACAATGTCGTGTTCATCATGGACGAGGTCGTCACCGGCTTCCGCCTGTCGGCGGGCGGGGCGCAGGCGCTGTTCGGCGTTACGCCTGACCTGTGCGCGCTTGCCAAGATTGTCGCGGGCGGATTGCCCGGCGGCGCGGTGGCGGGCAGGGCGGACATTCTCAACGCCATTGAGCGCGGCGAAATAGGGCATCCCGGCACGTTCAACGCCAACCCGCTGTCGGCAGCGGCCGGCGCGAAGTGCCTGGAGCTGGTCGCCACGACTCCGGTGAACGCGAAGGTGGACGCCGCCGGGAACCGCCTCAAGCAGGGCCTGAACGACGTCTTCGCTCGCCTGGAAGTCCCGGGCCACGCATACGGCCTTCCCGCGATCGTTCACACACGCATCGGGGTGCAGGCGGATGTCGACGAGTACGGCATCATCCAGGGCGAGACGAAGGGCACGCCCATCGGCGCCGAGGCCGACCGGATCCTGGGCCTGGCGATGGCGAACGAAGGCATCGACACGCACCGCCGCTTTCTGATGGCGATGACCCACTCGGATGAGGACGTCGACCGCACGGTCGAAGCGTTCGAGAAGTCGCTGTCCCAGGTGCGCGATCTCGGCCTGCTGTAGAGGGCCGAGGTCGGCTCGACCGGCCGTCCGACCCTAGTACTCCTGGAACCTGTTGGCGCGAAACAGGTAGTAGCCGCCCCGTACGGCGACAGCCCCGATGATCCCGCCGAACACGGGCGGCGAGAGGAACTGGCGCGAGTACACTTCGAACTCAAGGAAGTCGCGGCCGAACAGGGTTGCCAGCCATGTGCCGAGCAGCCCGCCGGCCAGCCCGAGTCCGACCCCGGCCAGGTTGGCTTTCCGGTCGGCGTCCAGATCGATGAACCCGAGCGCGATGCCCACGCCGAGCCCGGCCCCCAGCGCGGACGTGAGCATGTGCAGCTGGACGGTTTCCAGGGAACCCCAGGTGATCAGGACGAAGACGGTGCCGGCGACGCCCGATGCCACGAGCCCGAAGATGAGCCGGATTGTGAAGGCCAGTGCTATGCGCATTGTTCCGGGCGCGCTCCAAACGCCGACGGTCGCCGATTATCAGACGTGTCGCGTGCGTGCGATCACATCGTCCGGATGAACGTGCCGGCGCGCTCCCGCGCCTGCGCCCGTATGTCGTCGGCGCGCAGCGGGTTCTCCGGCCACTCCTCCGGCGGCACCTGAGACAGGCGGAGCGCCAGCCGGGCCATGAAGCCGGCGTACTCCTTCAACTCCCGTATTCGGACCTTGTCCGGCGTGTCGGGTGCCTCGTGGTGGAAATCGGAGTCCGGGTGTCTGCCGATGAACCGCCATCGCCACAGGATCGCGGCCGGGATGCCCGCGAGCGCGAACGAGAAGGAGTCGGTAGTGGGGTCCGGCTCCGCCATCACCTGGCACCTCATACCGTCGCCCATCGCGTCGAACTCCCGCTGCATCAGGGCGCGCAGGTGCGGGAACAGGAGGGCGATACCGCTCACCGGCGCCGTGCTCAGCTCGTCGGCGTTCAGGCAGAACCTCGGCAGCGGCTCCGGTCCGTAGTGCTGCTCCACGTACGCCTTTGAACCCAGCAGCCCCTGCTCTTCCGCGCCGAACGTGACAAACCGCAGCCCGCATCCCGGCCGTACGCCCAGCTCCCGGCGGAGTGCTGCGAGCACCCGGGCGATTTCCATGATCACGATCGTGCCCGACGTGTTGTCGTTGCCGCCCGGGGTGTGGGGCAGGGTGTCGTGATGGGCCGTCAGCAGGATGACCTCGTCCGGCCATTTCTCCCCGGCCAGGTCAGCCACCGCGTTGAAGCTCGTTCCTGTGTAGGAGCGGCTGTCGACGCGTAGCGACAGGCTCTTCCCGTCGGCCGCCTGCCGCCGGAGCAGCGCCCCGTGCTCCCGGGATGTCCCGACCGTGGGCAGCGGATGGCCCGCTCCGTGGCCCTCGCGGAAGTCGTTGGTCGAGTGATACTCAACGCGGCGGCCCGTCTTTGCGTCGACCACCATCGCTGCGGCCGCGCCCGCTGCCGCCAGCGCCTTCAGGCGGGTGGGAAGGGTCACCGGCTCCGTGAACGGCTCAAGCGCGGCGTTGACCACCGCTATGGCACCCGGGAGGCGATCTTTCGCTGCTTCCAGCGCGTGGGGCGTGCCGAAGCCGACGTCGACCAGCGGCGCCGTGAGGCCGGTGGGCGGGCATGAGAGGAAGGGCAGGGCGTCGATCTCTGTGCCGTCCTCCACGGCCCGCGCGATCGCGGGCTCATGCTCCCACGAGTCGATCTCGAACTCATCCAGCCGGGGATCGTCCAGCCCGTACTCAGCCATCCGGTCGCGGATGTACTCAACCGCGCGGCGCTCGCCGCCCGACGGCGACCAGCGGGGGCCTATGACGTCGCACAGTTCCCGCAGGTGGTCATTCAGCTTTGAGCCGACCCACGATTCGCCCACGATCCAGCGTTCTATCTTTGCCTGGCTCAGCGCCATGATTCAATCCTCCCCGAGCGCGTGTTGTCGCACCGCCCCATGGTGTCGCAGGTTGCGGAACGGCGCAACGGCCCGTCCCCACGGCCGGATCGCCACACCGCGTCCTTCGTGTCGGTCCTGACGGTCCGGGTGGAAATGCTACGAAACCCCGTCCGTAACCCGCCGTGCAAGAGAATGCGGCAGGCCGCCCCGCCTCGCTGCCGACGTTTACACTTGCACGTCGTTCCGTTCGCTATCCGCATATGGCCGGAGGCCTCGCACATGGAGAAGCCCCACCTCTCCAACCCTGTCTACGAACAGTTCGGAGTCAGACCCGTAATCAACGCCGCCGGCACCCATACCATCTACGGCGGCTCCCGCATGCGGCCCGAAGTGCTCGAAGCGATGGCCGCTGCATCGATGTCCTGCGTCCCCATCGTCGAGCTCAACCGCCGGGTTGGCGAATACGTCGCCTCGGTCACCGGCGCCGAGGCCGGCATGGTCACTTGCGGCGCAGCCGCCGGCATCGTCCTGGCAACAGCCGCGTGCATGACCGGCACAGACGCCGGGCTGATGTCACAGTTGCCCGACTCCACCGGCATGAGAAACGAAGTCGTCACCCAGGTCGCACACTGGGGTGGCTACGTCCACAACCACGTCACCGCCGGCGCCGCGCTCGTCCCCGTCGGCACCACCAACTCGTGCTCGTCCGATCAACTCCGCCGCGCCATCACCACCCGCACCGCGGCCGTCGCATTCCTCATCGCCCCGGGCGTGAACCAGGGCGTCCTTTCCCTGCCCGAAGTTGCTGCCATCGCCCATGATGAGGGCGTCCCCGTCATAGTCGACGCCGCAGCCATGGTTCCGCCGCTGGACAATCTCCGCCGCATCATCCGGGAGGGCGCCGACCTCGTCACCGTGAGCGGCGGCAAGTGCATCCGCGGCCCCCAGGCCACGGGGCTCCTCTTCGGGCGCAGCGACCTCGTGGAAGCGGCCCTTCTCAACGCCTCTCCCCACGATCGCATCGGCAGACCCCTCAAAGTCGCACGCGAGGAGATCATCGGCCTGGCGACCGCGCTCCAGCTCTTCGCGGAGGCCGACGAGGAAGCAGAGTTCGCCCGCGAGACGGAGACCGCCCGGCGTATTGCAGACGCCCTCGCCGACATCCCCGGCATCCGCCTGTCAGTCGAAGGGGCCGACTTCTCCTGCGAGCCCCCGGGCTGGTACCACCGCCTCGAGCCCTACGCGCTGCTCCGCTTCGACAGCAACCGGCCCGGCCGTTCTGCCGCGGAAGTCTCCGCAGCGCTGATCGCGGGCGATCCGCCCATCTACGCGCCCTGCGACAGGGCCACGAACGGCATCACGCTCGTCCCGTTCAACCTCCTGGACGGCGAGGTCGACACACTCCTCCGCAGGGTCCGCGAAGAACTCACCGCCTGACGGATTCCCTCGCGCCGAGGCCGGAACGCCGCCATCCTGAGCGTGTCCTGAGCCTG
>CAYYFS010000096.1:0-2583 GCA_964471055.1 uncultured Dehalococcoidales bacterium | reverse complement strand
GGATTCCCTCGCGCCGAGGCCGGAACGCCGCCATCCTGAGCGTGTCCTGAGCCTGCCGAAGGGCCTGTCGAAGGGTGCGCGGCGTTCCCCCACCGACGCACGCCCGGACGGTTCACAGCCAGGACCGGCTCAGGTTTCGGGCCGGCGCAGCGATCTACCGCCAGGGCAGGCGCAGCCACCCCGTGCGGTCGAGCCTTCTCACCTTCTTGGCGATCCGGCCGCGGATCTTGTTGTACGACGGCGGCGGGCCGATGCGAATGCTGTCGCCGTCGACGTAGAGAGCGGCGGCCGCGCCGCACCGGCGCAGTGCATCCTTCGTGTCGGTCCTTACAGTCCGGAAGACCACGCGGTCGCCGAATTCCTCAGCCGCTCTTCGGGCGCGCTCGTGCGCGATGTTGCCGCCGGGGCAGCGGCCGTTCAGGACCGACGTGACGGTCACCTTGCCGGACGTCAGCTCGGGCTCGTACTTCGCCCTGATCCACCGGGGAGGCTCGGCATCGTCGGTGAAGGGTTTCCAGAGCAGCTGCATCATTCTCAGGGAGTCGACCTTTTTGTAGCCGTGCTTCTTGTACCAGGACGCCCTGATCCCGAAGGGCAGGAGTAGCCCGAAGGCGACGATGCCCTTCGCTCCGAGCGCCTTCGCGTCTTCCTCCGCTGCGGCGAGCAGGGCTGTGCCCATGCCCTGCTTCCGAAAGTCGCCACGTCCCTGCTTGTAGCTGTGCACCCACATGCAGTTGATGAAGTAGAGGTCGGACCCTTCGGCTTCGGCGTACTCGATCGGTACGTACTCGATCATGCCGCCGACTTCGCCGCGGTCGTCCAGCGCCAGCTTCACCCGCAGGCCCTTCTCCTTCATGTTTGCGACCCAGGCCTGCTTGTGGTCTCCCGCCTCCCTCATCTCGTCCGACCAGTCTTCGAGGCAGACGCAGTACAGGGGCTCGTGCTCCGGGGTGAGGTCGATCACCTTCATCGCTTGTCCTCCGTGCGTACGTTCCCGCCGAGCCGCAGGCCCAGCCTGTCGAATGGTATGCCGCGGTGGATGCCTTTTGAGGCCGCGTACTCGACGACTTCCCACCACGCAGCGCCGGGGGACGCCATCAGCTCGGGGTACTCCTGTGCCCTGTGCGCAGGGCGGTACTGGTCCATCACGTTCACGTAGGAATCTGGCGACAGCTTTTCGACTATGAAGTCGATGCTCTTTCGGGAGCCGGCCAGGTCGTTCGGCAGGACCAGGTGCCGGATGAGCAGACCGCTCCTCGCCAGACCTCGGCTATCGGTGACCAGGTCGCCGGTCTGCCGGTGCATCTCCCTCAGCATGCGGCGCGCGACGCGAGGGTACGACTTCACGCCGGAATATCGCTCGCCGAATGACGCATCCGAGTATTTGGAGTCCGGCATGTAGACGTCGACCACGCCGTCGAGCAGGCGTAGCGAGTCAAAGGAATCGTAGGACGAGGTGTTGTAGACAATGGGCAGCGACAGGCCGTTTTCGGCAGCCAGCCACAGCGCCTCCAGGATCTGCGGCACCACGTGAGACGGCGTGACCAGGTTCAGGTTGTGGCAGCCCATCGACTGGACGTGCAGGAACGTCTGCGCCAGCTCAGTCGCGCTGACCTCCCGGGCGCCCTGACGTAGCTGGCTGATGCTGTGATTCTGGCAGTAGACGCAGTGGAGATTGCATCCGGCGAAGAAGACGGTCCCGGAGCCGTGCCTGCCGACCAGCACGGGCTCCTCGCCGAAATGGGGGCCGAAGGACGCCATCAGGGCGTTCCTGCCGACGCCACACTCGCCCTGTTCATCGCGCGCCCGGTCGGCGCCGCAACGTACCGGACACACGTGGCACTCGTCGCCGAGGAGCGCCTGTGCCTGTTCGACGCGACGGGTGAGTTCTCCCGATTTGAGGAGGTTCAGGTAGGACGGGTAGGTCTGAGTCATTTCCACGGCGCCAGTGTAGGCGCGGCAGGTCGGTGATGGGCATGTTGGGTTCCGTGCCGGAGGCCGCGGCGCCATCCTGATGGCCAGTACGCAATTACTACGATTCGGTTCAAGCTGGAGCGGTTGGTCGGACGAGCCTGACGACGGGTGCCAGGCTTGGGATTCAGTCGCACCAACGCGGCTACGCGGGCGGATTCTCCCTGGCTGGCGGTCCTCGCCCGCACATCGTCCGGAATCCCTCTCGACTGAGGTTCGATATCAGTCCGATTTTCGCTGGCGGCCTACTGGTCCGGGCCACTGTCGCTCGCCCGGAGCGTGGCGCGAAGTTAACACTCCTGTAATACGCTCCATGCCGTTTACTGACCTTATTATGCCAGCATGCTGTATTAGCTGGCCGAATGCGTCAGGCGACCGCTGGGACCATGACGCTGACAGCCAGTAAGGAAGAGCAACGACAAGGTGACCGACAGCGGGCCATCCGCCCGGACGCGGGAAGCGCTAGGGCGGTCTGTGCGGGGAGCCACGACTCTCGCCGCACCCCGGGACGCCCGTGAGCCGGACGACACTGGCAATAACCAAGAGTGGGAGACACAAAGTGAACTCGTTCTCTACGGCTAGACGGTCCTTCATCGTGGCGGCTTTGGCAGT
>CAYYFS010000095.1:0-8579 GCA_964471055.1 uncultured Dehalococcoidales bacterium | reverse complement strand
AGGTACACGGCGAGCGCAACCGCCACGAAGGCACCGATGCCGTGCCAGCTGAGGGAGAACCCACCGGCGGTTATCAGGTCCGGGTTGAACGGAATACCGATCATGCAGCGCTCGGTGTAGAACGAGTGAGAACGGCGAGTACGAGCGCGCCCTTCGCGCCCTGTCGCATTCTACCCGTGTCTCGCCGCTGCTCCGCCGTGCGGCGCAATCGAGTATCGCCCCGGCGCCGCGTCGGGTCGCATCGTGGGGCGAGATGCCCTCGTGCTAGAATGCTGGCACCTTTGGGCGCACGTTCGTGACGCCGTTTCCCGGCCCTGTTCCCAGGCTTCGCACGATGCGCACGGCTATCGAGTCGTTCCTGAACTACCTCTCGGTCGAACGCGGCGTGTCCCAGCACACGCTGGCGGCGTACTCGAACGACCTGTTCCAGCTCGCCGATTTCATGGCCTCGCGACGCGTCTCGGATTGGCCCCACGTATCCCCGGAACATGTAGCGCTGTTCATGGACGACCTGAACGACAGGAGCTACGCGGGGAGCACAAAGGCACGCAAGGTGGCCGCGATGCGGTCGCTGTTCCGGTTCCTGAAAGAGGAGCGGATGGTCGCGGACAATCCCACAGACGGATTGCGATCACCCCGGATCGGCCGTCCCCTCCCGAAGGCCCTGACCACGGAGGAGGTCGATCGCCTCCTTGCGTCAGCAGCCGCCGACTCCACACCCGATGGTTTGCGCGACTACGCCATGCTGGAATTGATGTACGCCTGCGGCCTGCGGGTCAGCGAGCTGGTCGGGCTGGACCTCGGCCATGTCGATTCGGTTGCCGGCACCGTCCGGTGCTTCGGCAAGGGCGCCAAGGAGCGCGTCGTCCCGCTGCACGATACGGCCGTCTCGGCACTCGAACGTTACCTGGCGCACGGGAGGCCGGCTATCGCCACCGGACGGGGCGGCGATGCGATCTTCCTGAACCGCAAAGGCCAAAGGCTCACCAGGCAGGGTTTCTGGCTCAGGCTTCGGAGAGGGGCAATTGCGGCGGGAGTCACGGCGAAGATCACGCCCCACATGCTGCGCCACAGCTTCGCCACTCACCTGCTGCACGGCGGCGCGAGCCTGCGCCACGTTCAGGAGCTGCTGGGGCACGCCTCCATATCAACGACCCAAATCTACACGCATCTCACGAGCGAGCACGTGAGAAGAGAGTTCGAACGCGCCCATCCGCGCGCGGGATAGAGCGAGTTCCGAAAGGGAGACGGCCATGCCCGTAATCACCATCGAAGGCAGGATCGGATCGGGCACCACAGAAGTCGGCAGAGCCGTGGCGCGAGAGCTGGGCATCGACTACGTCGACCGCCTCATGCTCGCGGATATCGCGCGACGGGTGGGCACAACCGTGGAGGCGCTGGCCGACAGCGAACGGAGGGTTCCGAGCAGAGCCAGCCGTTTCGCGTACTTGATCCAGCGGATGCTCGAACGGTCCGCGGTGGCGGGCATGGGAGGCGATCCGTACTTCGGCCCGGGGATCGAGACGCTCCTGGCCCGCCCCTACCACGACCTTGAGCGACCGCCGGCCACCTCTGCAGAAGAGGTAGACGAACGGCACTTCATCGACACCACCGCAGAAGTTATCAACGACCTGGCCGAGATCGGGAGCGTCGTCATCCTCAGCCGGGGCGGTGCTGCCGTCCTGAGAGACAGGGAGAACACCCTGCGCGTCGGGGTTGTCTCCAGACAGGAAGACCGCGTGCGCCGTATCATGCAGAGAGAGAGGATGACCGAGGAGGACGCTGCCGAGTTCATCGAGCACTCTGACCAGGCCCAACTCAGGTACTTCGACAAAGCGTTCCAGACAACGCCGCTCGATCCGTTCCTCTACCACATGATGTTGCACACCAGCGCCCTGGGAGCGGACTACGCGACTAAAGTGGTCGTCAGTGCGGCCCGAGAGCTGCTGAACATGGGGCAGGAGCAAAGCCAGGAATAGGCGGCGCCGGCCTGCGGAACCGAACGGGAACGCACCGGGGAAAGAGAAAGAACATGCCGAAACGAGGGTCCAGGCGACTCGCCAAAAAGGCCAGCGGCAAGAGCCGGAGACGCGAGTCGCAGCCAAACGTGTACGTCGCAGACACCCGGAGCGAGCCGGAGGAACGCACGGAAGACAGCCAGATCTCGTCGCAGCGGAAGCCCGTGGCGGTCGACTCGGCTCCCTCCGGGACCGCCGCGGCCCGCCCGGCTGCGCGGCCCAGGATCGGACGAGGGCAACAGGTGCGGGCCAGGTCAGAGGTATACGCCCAGTACCTGCCGCTTGAGTTGCGGAAGCTCGGAGTGCTGTCCTCCGTCATGCTGGTGGCGCTCATCCTGCTGATGGTGTTCCTGCGGTAGCCCCGCCTGCCCGCGGCAGAGAGAGACCCTTGCTGGTTCGGCGAACCGGCGAGGCCCCGCGCACACCTCGGCCTGCAGCCACGGAACGACTGCGCCGATGACCACAACCCGCAAGAGCAAGCCCACCAGCAGGAAACGCCGCTTCTCTGCGCGCCTCGCAGCGGTCCCGCTCAAGCCGGGTGTATACCTGCACCGGGACCGGGCCGGCGCGTTGCTGTACGTGGGCAAAGCAGCGGTTCTCCGCCACCGGCTGCGGTCGTATTTCCAGAGCCCGGCCGGTCAGATGCCCAAGGTCCGCCGTCTGATGCGGCGCATCGCCGACTTCGAGTACATCGTCACCGAGTCGGAGCAGGAAGCCCTACTCCTCGAGAACTCCTTCATCAAGGAGCACCAGCCCCCGTTCAACGGCCGGCTCAGGGACGACAAGACCTACCCTTTCATACGAATTGACCTGGATGAGCCTTTCCCCCGGGTCAACGTGACGCGCCTCACCGGGGACACCGGAGCCCGTTACTTCGGTCCCTTCGCCTCGGCGGGCAGCGTCAGGAAGACTCTCAACCTGCTGAAACGGCTGTTCCCGTACCGCTCGTGCACGAAGGAGATCACGGGCACGGACGACCGGCCGTGCCTGGACTACCACATCAACAGGTGTCTCGGACCATGCATCGGTAAGGTGGACAGAGCCGAGTACGGAAGGACGATCGCTCAGGTCGTCAAGTTCCTGGAGGGGAATACCCGCGCCGTCGTCTCCGAACTGGAAGAGGCGATGCACGAGGCGGCTCAGAACCTGGAGTTCGAACGAGCCGCCGCGCTGCGGGACCGGCTTCGGGCCATCGAGCGCGTGTACGAAGGCCAGAAGGTGGTTTCTCTCACTCGCGAAGACATGGACGCTATCGCCGTAGGCCAGGGCCGGAACGAAGCATGGGTGGAGATCTTCTTCGTCCGGCAGGGGAAGCTCATTGGCCGGGATCACTTCATCATGGCCGGCACTGAGGACGACGCACCCGCAGACGTGATCGGCGGGTTCGTGAAGCAGTTCTACGGTTCGGCGTCGTACGTCCCCCGCCGCATCCTGGTTCAGGAGCGGCCGGACGACTCTGGCGTGATCGAGGCATGGCTCTCAGGCAAGCGAGGCAGCAGGGTCGCCCTGACGGCCCCGGTGCGGGGCGAGAAGCGCCGCCTCGTGGAGATGGTTCGCGAAAACGCCGAGCAGGGTCTGGAGCAGCTCAAGCTGAAATGGCTGGCGGACTCCGATCTGATGGAATCGGCAATGGCCGAGCTGCAGGAGGAACTCAACCTCCCGCGCCTGCCGAAACGGATCGAGTGCTTCGACATCTCCCATGTGCAGGGCAGCAACATCGTGGCCGGCATGGCCGTGTTCGAGAACGGTGCCCCAAAGACCGCCCACTATCGCCGTTTCCGCATCAAGCAGGTTGAGGCCAACGACGACTTCGCGGCGATGCACGAGGTGCTCTCCCGTCGCTTCAGGCGCCTGCAGAAGGCCGCCGCGGCGGGCAACGGGGCCTCTTCTGCCGGGGATTCGTTTGGCGAGACCCCGGACCTGGTGCTGATCGACGGAGGGAAAGGGCAGCTGGGAGCCGCCCTCCAGGCGCTGCTGGAGCTCGGCGCGACGGACACCCCGCTGGCCAGCCTGGCCAAACGCCAGGAAGAGATCTACGTCCCGGACGTGCAGGAAGCGATCGTCCTGCCCCGGAACTCACAGGCACTGTTTCTGGTGCAGAGGATCCGTGACGAGGCGCACCGATTCGCCGTGACGTTCCACCGCAATCTGCGGCAGCGGTCGTCGGTGGCGTCCGCTCTCGATCTGGTGCCCGGTATCGGCCCGAAGCGCAAGAAGCAGCTTGTCCGCACCTTCGGCTCCGTGAAACGGATCCGCGAGGCCAGCCTCGAACAACTCGCAGCCGCGCCCGGCATGACCCTGAAGCTCGCCACCACCCTCAAGGAACACCTCTAGCCCGCCGGCACCCGCCGCCGCGGGGATCACGGTGCTAGAAGGGTGGCTCAGGGGGTCTGGGCGCGCCGGATGCCCTGAGGCGGGCCGCCAGCGCGTCTCGTCGAGCTCTGAGCACCAGCATCGCCGCGTCTACGCCGGCAACGCTCTCGGGCAGCGACAGATGCCCGTCCGACAAGGTCAACTCGATCCTATCGGCCTCCACCTCTTGCGGTCGTTGGGCGGTTCCCGGCGCGGCAGGCTCCTCGCCCGGTTCGATGCTGCCCGCGAGGCGCCCGTCCCGTTGTTCCGGCCCGAGATACACCAGCACCTCGTTCAAAAGCCGGCCGACCGGCCCGACGCGGCGGCTCACCTCCAGGCGTCCGGCGCCGGTGATTTCTTCCAGCAGCAGGCCCAGATGCGTGTCGTCCACTATCCGCCCGCCGACCCGGCGGGCAATCTGTGCGAACAGAGGAACCGACTGCGCCAGTGCGCGCAACGCAGTTTCGGCTTCGCCGGCCGACCGCGGTTCAGCGGCCCGCAGACCTTCCTCGGTGACGCGCACGGTGCCCCGCCCCGTGCAAACCCGCCAGAGGCGTAGCGCGTTCAGCCTCGCCCCGAACGCCCCACCCCGCTCACTCATCCCCAACCCGCGCGCCAGTCCCCTGCGGGACACCTCTCCGCCGAAGTCGCGCGCGATCCGCCGGCCCAGGTCCACAGTCCTCGTCAACCCGATCTCCGGGTATTCGTATCTACCCAGCCTCGCCATCGCGGCGCCTCACCTCTCCCGCCGTGTTGCAGTTTGATTCGCCCGCACAGCCCCTGGAGCGTTCCGGCCCGGCCCTCAGGACCTACCGCTCCCGCGCAAAGCCCTCCTTTGCGCCCCTTGACGTTCCACTCACCACCCCGATCAACGTTCTCTATCTGGCTTGCGAGCCTTCCGGCTATTATGCCGTTCAATACGCCGCCATGTCCAGCATTTTGCCTGTCGCGATGCCGCTGGACCGGCATATCCACCTCGCTGTGTTGAAACAGCCGGCGTCTACACGGAACCGGAAGCGCACTTCGACAGGGCGCCCCCTGGCGCGGGGTGCTGGCGACTCTGGCTGCCGCCCGGCCGCGCCGGAAGTCGCAGCCAGTACAGGTGAGGCCGCGGGCCAACGGCGCCGCGACCGGATCCGGCGCGCCTGGATTGCGACGGGCTGGCAACTCCGATGAGGGCCGGTCCCGGCGGAGTCAGGCGGATCGCACTGGTCACCGCCCAATCCGCCCGCGTCCGGTGGGTTCCCGCCGCGCGTCAACTGGCGACATCGAGCTGCCGCGCACCCGGCGCACACATGACGCCAGGCGCCCCACCCGCGCAACCGTTCGGAGGACCCGACCGGGCGTCGCGGTCGGCGATATTCGGTTGTGGCGAACAGCCGACACGGGTGCAGTTACACGCCGGCTGCTCGCGGCAATTAGGCTAGCGTATTTGATGTTGCTATTAGCCTGTAAGCGCGGCGAAAGATTGGCGGTGCCCCGCAGTTGGCACCAATCTGCGAGAGACGCCGCGGTCGGCAGACGCGCCCACCCGGCCCTTCGCGGCGGCTGCGGGGTGCCCGGAACAACCGTCTCGGCGTCCTTGCCGACGCTTCCGAAGGACGTTGACCGCAGGCAAAGGCGCAGGCAGTCAGGGCCCTTTCTGACGAGAGCCCAGACCGTCCGCACATGCCGCCTTGGACGTCGGCTAATCCTGGCCGCCGTCGGTCCCCGACTTGCCCAGGTTGCCGAGCAGGCGCGTGAACTCCAGCGGGAACACGAACTTCGACGACGGGCTCTCACCCAGCGCTTTCAGCGCGTCCAGGTACTGGAGGTTCATGGTGTTCGTGTCAACGCCCTTCGCCACCGTGAAGATGCGGTCGAGTGCGGTGCTGAAGCCGTCTGCACGCAGGATGGCCGCCTGCTGGTCGCCTTCGGCCGTCAGTATCTCCGCCTGCCTGCTGCCTTCGGCCCGCAGAATCTCGGCCTGCTTCTCTCCCTCAGCCACCGTGACAGCAGCCTGCTTGGTGCCGTCAGCCTCGAGCACTACCGCCCGACGCACACGCTCTGCAGACATCTGGCGAGTCATCGCTTCCAGGATGTCGCGCGGCGGCTCGATCTCTTTGATCTCCACGTTGGTGACCTTGATGCCCCACCGGTTGGTTTCAGAGTCGAGCCGGACCCGGATCGCCTCGTTGATCGTCTCACGCTGAGAGAGGACTTCGTCGAGAGCGATGTCCCCGATGACCGCGCGGAGCGTGGTTGTGGCGAGGCCGAGGACGGCATAGTAGTAGTCCTGTACCTCAAGAACCGCCTTTTCGGCTTCCTCGAGGTCTATTCGCATATAGACGAGGAAGTCGATGTCGATCGAGGCGTTGTCCCTGGTTATGCTCGTGGAGCGCGGGACGTCGACCTGCTGGGTACGTGTGTCGACCTTCCGGATCTGGTGGATGATGGGGATCGCAAACACTATCCCCGGGCCCATCATCCCTTCGAATTTCCCGAACCGAAATCGGGCGACCCTCTCATAGTCCCGCACGAAGTTGATAATCGCCATTGCGTCCTCCGTTCCTTTGACACCGGCCGACCGGCGCGCTCGCGTCGATCAGCCCTTTTCTTGACCGTTCTCAGTCGGGAAATCCACGCGTAGAGTGAGACCTTCCACACTCTTCACCAGCACAGTATCTCCGATCTCCGCACTCTCGCCTCTCGCCATCTCCGCCGCCCAGAACTCCCCGCCCGCGTGCACCTCGCCTGAGGGCTCCAGCCGCTTCGTCACTCTGACCAGTTGGCCCACCTGCGTGCTCGACACCACGGGGCTCTGGTACTGGGGCATGGTTCGAGTCCTTCGCAGCTCCCACGCCAGCCACAGAACGAACGCGCCTGCAAGCCCTCCGATGCTGCCGTACGCCCACGGTGAAACGCGGAAAGAGGGTCCCGGAAGTCCCGGTGCGCCGAAGAAACCGACCAGGAACAACCCGCCGAGGCAGAGAGCCGCCGCGCCTGCAATGCCGAAGAACCCGAACCCCGGGGCCTGTGCCTCGAAGAAGAACAGCGCCATCGCAAGGCCCATCATCGCGACACCCGCCCATGAGAACGGCAGCTGCCCCAGCCCGGCGAACCCCAGTACCAGGAAGACCACGCCGAGCACGGCGGGCACGACGGCCCCCGGATGCCACAACTCGACTATCAGCGCGAGCCCGCCGAGTGACATGAACAGGAACGCCAGATTGGGGTTGGAGAGGAACGCAAGGATCCGCTCGACCCAGTTCAGCTTGAGCTCCCGGATGGCGGCGCCCGATGTCGACACGACACGTTCCCCATCGGCGACCTGCACTGTCCTGCCGTCGATCTGCGACAGGAGGTCGCCCAGGCTCGCTGCGACCAGATCTGCCACGCCGAGTTCGACCGCCTCCACTGCGGAGTATGCAGCCGCCTCCAGCACAGTCGCTTCGAGCGCGGCCACGTCACGGCCACGGCGCTGCGCGATGCTGCGTGCAAACGCCGCCGCATCCTGCGTGGCCTTGTTGCTCAGAGTCTCGGGCAGGTCCTCGCCCTGGGCGCCGACCACCGCGGCCGCCCCTACGTTCGTAGCCGGTGTCATCGCGGCCACGCCGGCCGCCGCCATGACGAATGTGCCGGCGCTGGCAGCCTGTGCGCCCTCAGGCCCGACGTAGACCACAACAGGGACCGGCGAGGAGAAGATGTCGCCCACCATGTCCCGGGTGGCGTCCAGGAGCCCGCCGGGCGTGTCCAGCCGGATCACGACCAGCTCAGCCCCGCGTTCCTCCGCATCGTCCAGAGCGCGAGAGAGAAAGCGCGCCGTCACCCGGTCGACAGCCCCGTACAGGTCGACTACCACCACTTCTCCCCCGCTCTGAGCACCCGCGCTCAGAACTCCGAACGCCAGCCCGGCGGTGAGAAGCAGGGTCGCCAGAGCGACCCGGACGGTACGAGGTATCGAACGGCAATGCATGGAGCGACCCGTCGCTTGCCGCCGTCAGTCGTTCGGAATGCGAAATGAACGGCGGCCCTCGTTTGCGGGAATCATAACCGCTTCGCTGCACCGATGCCGGACGCGGGGCGTCCCGGGAGCCCTCGGGGGCCGGCCTGCCGACCGGATGAAGGCCTCGGCCTACGCCTCGTCGCCGAACCCGGCGGACTCCCACATCCCGCCGGCCATCAGCCCACCGTCCACCAGTACGGATGAGCCGGTCATGAAGGATGCTT
>CAYYFS010000094.1:0-8652 GCA_964471055.1 uncultured Dehalococcoidales bacterium | reverse complement strand
GGGGTCATGGGCATGCAGGCTGGTGAAGGCCGCGGCCTGGCCTTCACACCCTATTCCGATTTCTTTGAGTTCATCCCGGAGGCGGACTCACTCAGGTCCAGAGAAGACCCTGGCTTCAAACCCAGAGTCCTTTTGCTCAACGAGGTGGAGCCCGGCGAGACGTACGAGGTGGTCATCACCAACTTCTACGGCATACCACTTGTCCGCTATCGAGCCGGTCATCTCATCCGATTCCTGTCGCGCGAGGCGCAGGTTCACGAAGGCTGTCCTGAATTCGAGTTCCTCGGCCGGTCTGACGACAGACTCGACGTCGCCGGGTTCACACGGATCGACGAGAAGACGTTGTGGGAGGCTATCCGCAACTCCGGGCTACCGCTCGGAGACTGGACCATGCGTGCCGAGCATCGGGACGAGAAGCCCATCCTGCACCTGTACGCCGAGGGATTGGACTCGCTCGGGGCGGACGCCGTTGCCCTGCAGGTCCACGAGCACTTGAAGCAGATAGACGATTTCTATCGTGACCTGGAGGTCATGCTGAACATCCGGCCTCTGCGCGTCACGCTGCTAACTCCGGGCACATTCGATAGGCTATACACGGAGAAATACGATCAGGGGAAGGAGCTGGCGGAGCTACAACCCCCGCGGACGAACCCGGATGAGCAGACCGTCCGTGATCTCGTGCGCCTGTCCGAAGCGTCGGAGTCGTAGAGATGGACCAGGCATACATTCTTCTGCCGTTCGTCCAGTTCATCATCTGCCTGGTTCTGATCAGCCTGGTCTTCATGAGCGCGCCCAGCGACCGGCTGAATCGCCTGCTAGCGGCCTTCCTGCTCGCAATGGGTCTGTGGGGCATCACCATCTTCGGGATGCGGGACTCTTACCCCGACGCGGACAGGGCCTACTTCGTCGAGAAGATCGCCCTCGCGGTGATCCCTTTCAGCAGTATCTTCTTCTACCACTTCGTGTACGCCTTCGCGCGAATACCGCGAGGCCGCGGTGTGCTGTACGTCTTCTACGGGCTTGGTGTCCTCTCGGCTGTCTTCAGCCTGTTCGGCTGGACCGTTACAGGCATGGTCCCCAAGTTCTACGGGTTCGCGCCGGACCTGGGGTGGGCGTTCCCGGCCGTGTTGCTGGCCGCGTACCCGCCGGTCTTTCTTGCCATCTACGACTTGACCCGGGGCATCGGCCGGGCAGGAGACAGGGAACAGTCGCAGCTCAGATTGCTGCGCCTGGGCGCGCTCGCATCGGTTCTGGGTGCCACATCCGACTACATACCCTCGCTGGGCCTGAATATCTACCCGATGGGAGTGATCGGCAACATCGCCTTTGGCGTCCTGACCACTGCTGCCGTTACCAGGTACAGGATGATGGAGCTTCGCCTGGTGCTCCGCCGGGGTCTGGCGTATATCCTGATCAGCTCCTCCCTCCTGGCCGTGTACGGGTTGCTGTTCATTGCCGTCTGGTTCATTGCCAGGGACCAGAGCCGGACAGCGCTCATCATCGCCTCGGTGGGCACCGTCTTCGTCGCGGGCCTCTTCGTTCAGCCGATGCTCCAGCGCGTCCAGAGCTTCGTCGACCGCGTCTTCTTCCGAGAGCGCGTTGACCGTCTGCATGCGATCGTGCAGCTCAACGCCGACGTTCGGGACATCACCGATTTCTCCCTCACCGCGCTCCGCGTCGTTCGAGGAATCCGCCGGGCGGTTCAGAGCGACTGGGTAACGCTCGTTCTGCCGGACCCCGACGAGACGATACTCCTCCCGCGGGCCGATTCCCGGGGCACGTCTCCCGACATCGAACTCCCCGCCGACGGGGCGATAACGGCCTGGTTCCAGCGGCACCACAAGCCCCTTCCTAGAGGCGAGCTGCAGACAGATCCCTATCTCCAGGCAATGAGCGAAGAGGAGGCCGGGGCACTCGGGGCACTCGACGCCGTGCTTCTGGTGCCTCTTCTCGACCGGGACAGGCTCATCGGGATTCTCGCGCTCGGGCCGAAGCTGGCAGGCGACAACTACCTGGCCGAAGACGTGGAGTTCCTCGAGGCGGTGGCGGAGCAGACCGGTCTTGCCATCCAGAACGCCCGAATGTTCGCGGACGAGCACGAAAGGCCCTCGGAACTGGAACGTCTGGGCAACCTGAAGTCCAACCTCCTGCAGACCGTGTCGCACGAGTTGAAGTCGCCCATCACCGCGATCAAGATATCGACAGAACTGCTGGAACCGGCCATGTCACCGAAGGTACCCGGTGCCCGGCGGGAGCGGCTCATTCACACGCTGAAGAGCGGTATCGACCGGCTGGAGCGCCTGACGCAGGAAGCGCTCGACTACGCGGCCATGCAGAGCGCGCAACTGGAACTACAACCCGTCGGCATCATCCTGGAGGATGTGGTCCGCGAGGCTGCAAGCCTGCTGGCGCCCGCGATCCGTGCGCGGCGGCAGGAATTCTCCATCCACGCGGATCCAAATCTCAGCGCGACCTTTGCGGACTCTCCCCGGGTGGAACGCATACTCACCAACCTGATCAGCAACGCCTGCAAATACACGGCGAAAGAGGGACGGATCAAGATAGACGTGTTCAGGGAGGACCAGTACCACGTCGTCCAGGTTTCGGACACCGGCCAGGGGATCCCCGAGGACGACCTGGAACTCATCTTCTCTCCGTTCTATCGAAGCAAGAACGCAGACGGGTCGCCGTATTCGGGCAGCGGTCTTGGCCTGAGCATCGCGCGGTTCCTCGCGGAGTTGCACGAAGGCCAGCTCGTCGCCACCAGCAAGATCGGAGTTGGCAGCACCTTCAGCCTCTACCTCCCCGAGAGGGGCCCACGGAGCGTGCGACGTCCGGACTCCGATCGGGACGGTGCCACTCCGTTCAGGGACGCCGAAGCCAGGAATCCCGCCCCGGGCTCGGCGGATACGGGCACGACGGTCGTCGAGGATACCTCTTCGGTCGCGACGTCCGGTTCAGCCTCCTCCGTCTGACGACTTCCGATCTGGCCTCCAGCCGGGACCGGTGCAACCACTGGCGCGGGTCCGGCAGCGTCTCCGCGAAGGAGCAGGTGAACCACCGTGGAAGCCAAAGGCCCCATCAGAGTCCCCGTGCAGGTCAACTACCCGCCCGCGTGGCTCACCTGGGTCGCTTCCACAACCGGCTGTCTGAACGCGCTCGGAGTCGATTGCGACCATGCGGACGTTGCGGGCTTCACCGGCATGGCGTTCCGGATGACCGTGCACGAGACGCTGTGCCCGTCCGGCCCAACGGCCGGGGTGCCCGAACTGTCACTCAGAGGCATAGCTTGTCTCGGCCGGTCACATCTGCTGTATTCGGGCGGCGATGGTGCCCCCGCACGGGATGGCGGCGACCGCCTTCGTGAGCACTGCCGCGTCGCGCATTCCCTGGCAGCGCACGAGATCAAGGCCGGAAGGCCCTGTGTCATCTGGGGCACGTACACCCCGGAGTTCGGCATCGCGGTCGGCGTCGAGGGGGACAGCTATGTTGTCGAGACGTACCGGGCGCATCTCGGCGAGCCCCAGCCTCCGATCCCGTACGACGGGTTGGAGGCTCCGGGCGGACCGTACGTGCTGGCCTTCCCGGCCAGAACCGACGTGCCGAGCGCCGAGGCGGACCGATATGCCGTTCACCATGCCCTGAAGGCGCTGGGCGGCCGAATGCCGCACGGCCCGTACACCTCGGGCGTGCAGGCCTACGACACATGGATAGCAGCCCTCCGAGCGGGCACGGTCCACTCCATGGGCAACAGCTACAACGCGCAGTGCTGGGCTGAGGCGAAGAGGTTCGCCCGCGATTTCCTGACGCGTGTGGCGGAACGAGCTGGTCACGGCACCGCTCCGCTCGCCCACGCGATTTCAGCCTATGCGGACGCGGCGGGCGCTATGGATGAACTGGCCGGGCTGTTTCCTTTCCCCGGATCGGACGAAGCAGTCGAGCGGACGGAAATCCGCAACCGCGGGATCAGCGCATTGCGGGCGGCGAAAGCCGCGGAGGCCGCCGCGGCGGAGGCGCTCGCCGAGGCCGTGGCGCACTGGCCCACCTCGTAGCGTTGCACGTTCCGGCTTGACGAACGAGGCCTGCAAAGCTACGGTGCGCGGCCGTTGGGTTTCCTGAATCCGTGCGACCACCTAAGGCGGACGCACGAGATCATATTCCTCCCGGCTCAGCCGGCGTAAGGCAGGTGGCAGATGGAAGTCCTCGGGATCATTGGCAGTCCCCGTGTGAACAAGAACACCGTCGCGCTCGTGGAGAAGGTGCTGGCAGGAGCGCGCAAGGCTGGCGCAACCACCCGCGCCTTGAACGTGGCTCGGATGGATGTCAACCCCTGCATGGCGTGCGACGCGTGCCGCAAGACTGGGAACTGCGTCCAGCGCGACGAGATGCAGGACATATACGAGGCAATCGCGGTCTCCCGGGCCCTCGTCCTGGGAACGCCGGTCTACTTCGACCAGGTGAGCGCTCAGGCGAAAGCGTTCATCGACCGCCTCTACTGCTACTGCGAGAACGAGCTCGGCAAAGTCAACTTCCCTGCCGGGTTCAAGGCAGTCGTGGCCATCACGTACGAGGATTCTCACCCCACGCGCTACGACTACATCCTCGATTGGATGAAGGAACGCCTGGAGCACTATCACCACATCGAAGTGACAGAGGCGTTGAAGGCGCCGGACACGGCTCAATGCCCGGTCTCGGGCAACGAAGCGTTGCTGGAGAGCGCCTTCCAGGCTGGGCGCCTCCTCGGCGAGCACGTGAAGGCTCTTTGACCGGCGCGCTCCCCGGTTGCGGGTGCAGGGAATCCTCTGATTTCAGTCGGCTGCAGCCGCGTCCCGCGCGGTTTCGCGCTCCGGCTCGGATGCAACCAGCAGCAGCAGCGAAGGCAGCACGGCGAGCGACGCCACGAGCGCGAGGAAGATCATGATCGCTGTCAGGATGCCGTATGTGGAGAACATCGGCATAGGGGCGAGTCCCATGATCGCGAAGCCGACGATGCTCGAGAGTGCCGATGCCACAAGCGCCAGGCCGGTGCCATCCAGAGCCCGCCGGAGCGCCAGTCCTCGGGTGGGCGTCCGCCGCAGCTCTTCCCGGAACCGCTCCGTCATGTGGATCGAGTAGTCGACTCCCACGCCGATAGACACCGCACCGATCGTGGCCGTCACGAAGTTGAGAGCGAATCCGCTCACATGCATCAAGCCGTACAGCCACCCCACGACAAGGCCGATGGGGATAATCGTCACGACCGCGTAGCGGAACGACCGCATCGCCAGCAACAGGAGGACAAACGCGCCGGCGGCCGCAATCGGGATCGATTTCTGCATGGAGTCAACGCTGGCCTGAAGCTGTTCCTGCCGGGTGAATGCCGAGCCAGTCAAGCCTGTCCGCGTGATCCCCGGCACTCCATCCAGCACCTTCATGTTGTCTTCGAGCGCGCCCCTCGCCGCCGCTACCTTGCTCTGCTCGCGCGTGCCGGGCAGGAACACCGATAACACCATCTGATCAGGAGACTCGACGTCCGCGTCGTGCGACAGCATCACCTGGATATAGTCCGCGCCGTACACCGCCGTCTCGGTGTCTCGGGGCACCCCGGCAACCACTGCGTAGTCAAGCGCTGCCCTGATCTGCGCAGGGGAGTCCGGTATCCCGTTGCCGTCCGCGTCCGTGATCTCGACCCCGGTCGCGCCCTGAACCTGCCGACTTGCGTATTCGCTGCCGGTGATCTTCTCCAGTATCCCCAGCAATGTGGGCTCGGAAACGGCCACCGAGCCATCCGACCCCCTGGCCAGGTGCTCGTTTGTCTCCATTGCGACCATCAGCTCGCCGATGGCCGAGAGCATCCGCGGATTGGTGAAATCGCCCTCAACGAAGATGACGGCGGGTTCTCCCCCGCTCTCGCCGAAGTGTTCATCGAGCTTGTCGAGGCTTATGACGAAGTCCGAGCCGCTGTCGAAGAAGTCCTTCACGTCGAAGGTGGCCTCAAGGCGCAACGCGAACAGCACCGCCGCAGCAGTGATAGCAGCGGCCACGGGCAACGTCACCAGTCGTAGCTCAGCCAGGCGCGCGAGGACCTCGGTCGCCCGGTGGGCGCCCGGCTCCGACACAGCTTCCCGGGCGGCAGTCGCGGCGCCCTGCCCTGGCACCGCGCCAGGCTCAGTACCGGAACGGTGCCGCAGCCACAGGTACGGGACGACTATCATCCCCGCGATAACTCCAGCGAGCACGGCGAGGCCGAGGGGAACCGACACGGCGATCAGGAAGATGACGCCTGTCCCCGCCAGCGCTGCGGCGCCTGCGCTGCCCACCACCACCCACAGCCGCCGGAGCTGCGTCGCCGGCCCGGTGTCCGAACGCTGCACCATCTCCACGTGCATCAGCGCCAGCGGCAGCCCGACGCCCAGGACGACGAAAGAGGAGACCACCGCGATCGCGGCCGCCACACCAAAGTGGATGACCGCCTCGATGCCCGCTGCCGTGTTCGATAGGAACGCGATACTGTCGCTCAGCAACGCCAGGACCAGCGCGCTCAGCACGCCTGTCATGCCCACCAAAAGCGCGCGGCGGGGCGCGAAGCCCAGCCCGCGCTCCTCTCGGTACCGGCGCACGGCATGAATGGCGAAGTCGACGCCGAGAGACACCATGGCGATGGGCACAATCAGATCGATCACCAGGCCGCCCTTGATGCCCACCAGAACGGAGATGCCCTTCAGCCAGACCATCAGGATGCCGAGGCCGGCGCCGGTCAACGCTGTCGCCCAGTAGGAACGCAGGCTCAGCCCCACGATTGCCACAGCGCCAATGACCGTGAACATGATGAATATGCCTGCCACCTGCCCTTCGTCAGCCGATTCCAGGTTCACGTCAATGGCTATGCCCCACATCCTGTACGTGGTCTCGTCTCCCCGCATCACCTCCTGCACCCTGCGGTTGAAACGCTCCTTCTCGACCACTGTTTCGTCGGCTCCGACAGCGATTATCAGGCCGCCGCCACCCAGCTTCTCGTTCTCAGCAAGCACGTTCAAAGCCAGCGCCGATGCCGTCCAGTAGTTGATCTCCTCGCCGCCAACAATGACCGGCTCCCCTTCTGCTTCCCCTTTGATGGTGTCCCTGAGGGTTTCCGTGTCCGGTGATGAGAAAAGCCGGTGTACGGCGACTTTCACCTGCTCGTCGGTGGCTCCTGCCAGGGTCGTGTTCAACGTCGGGTCGACCGCGAGCGTGACGTCCACAGCGTCGGCCAGCGAGGTAACGCCGTCTGAGGCGAGACCGGTGTACAGATCAAAGTAGGTCAACAGATACGGCTGTTTCGGCAGATCTCCGACCGCAAGCTCTCCGCGCTTGTCGGCAGCGCGAAGTTCGTTCTCGTTCTGAAGCAGCTCGTACAGAACGGCCTGCGTCAGCACATCGCCTTCTCTCGCCTCCAGAATCAGTGGTACCGGGTGGAACGGCGACGCGAACGTGTCGTCAATCTCCTCCTGGAGATCGAATACTTCACCTGCAGGATTCTGCGAGGCTACCCCGCGGCTCTCCATCGCGAGCAGCGGCACCACGAGCAGTACCGTCACAGCCAGAATGGCAACAATCAGCCGGACAGAGTAACGCTCCAGCCAGCTACCGATCCGGCCCCAACCTGTCTCCGGGCCGTCCGTTGCGGTTTCGTTCTCGGGATTCACCTGCACTCACCTCGCGTGGGCCCCAGCGCGCGTTCGGGCACGAACTGCGCTGAGCGGGCCGCATCCGGCACAGCATCGGTCATGGAGAACCCTCCATCAAGGCGCGCCGCGCCCATCTCCCGACGGGCCGTGCCTACTTCCTGGCCGCGCGGCTGCCGATGGCGCCGAGCAAAGCCAGCACCAGAACTATGCCCCACACGTTCAGTTGGAACACACCTCCCACGTACTCGAACAGGCTGATCACAGCGCACCTCCTGTTGCCACCAGTCGCCATTTCGACTCGACGGACCGAGGCCATTGTCGTCATACCCCAGCCCGGCTGCGAATCAACCACACGCGATGGGCGTGCTAGACTCCGGCCGCCGACACACCTATCGCTGCCCGGAAAGGCTCGCCACCATGCCACAGCGCAGTACGCACGTCACCGTCGAAGGCGACCGATGGCTGGTGAACGGCCGGCCCACTCACGGCGGCCGCGAATACCGCGGATGGAAGATCGAAGGGCTGCTGCTCAACAGCCGCATGGTGCAGGCCGTCTTTGACGACGAGAATCCGGTTACCAGGCCGCTCTGGGCGTATCCCGACACGGGGGAGTGGGACGCCGACCGCAATACCCGAGAGTGCGTGGCGGCCATGGCGCAGTGGCGCGCCAGTGGACTGACCGGCATCACGGTGAATCTGCAGGGCGGCAGCCCGCTCGGCTACTACCGGGAGGAGGCGTTCCGGCAGCACATTTCCAAACTCGGCATCGACGCACCTGATGCCCATATCTGGGCCGGGGTGCCCGGGCCGTCCTCGCAACCGTGGCACAACTCAGCCTTTGACCATCGCGGCGACCTCAAAGAGTCGTACCTCGCGCGGCTCACCGCAGTGCTCGACGAGGCCGACCGGCTGGGGATGGTCGTGATCCTCGGGCTCTACTACCAGGGACAGGACGAACGTATCGAAGACGAGCCCGCGGTCCGGCGGGGAGTGGACAGCGCGTGCC
>CAYYFS010000093.1:0-8676 GCA_964471055.1 uncultured Dehalococcoidales bacterium | reverse complement strand
GACTGACATTTTCCCTTGACCGTTGGCTACTGACGGAATCGTATGCCTACGACACACAAGCGAACGCAAGTAAACCAACAACGCCAGAGGGTCTCTCTGGCGCTGTCAATGTCCTGCGGCAGGTCTGGTCAACGATGGGAGTCGGCGCGTGGCAGCATGCTAGGGCAGGAACCCGAGTAAGTCAATCGACTTGCCGGGCGCATCGCCGATGCGGTTCAGCTCGCGCTTGCAAGGCGCCGCGGGGAGCCGGGGTGCTGGGCACCGGGCTTTCCGTCGGCTCGCGGTCGTCCGCCATCGTGCTTGCGGGGCGGCTCGCCTCTACCCGGCTCGTACTATCTCGCGCATCTCCGAGACTTCGCCTGCCTTCAATTCGCAGACGCGCGTGGCGATCCCCTCGACGATTGCGGGGTCGTGGCTGGCGCAGACGATGGTGCCGTCGTAGGCGTTGAGCGCCTCGATCAGCCGGGTGCGCGTGGTCTCGTCCAGGTGGTTCGTCGGCTCGTCCAGCAGCAGAACGTTCGTGGGCTGAATGAGGAACTTGACCAGTGCGACGCGGCTCCGCTCCCCACCTGACAGGACGCTCACCGGCTTGAACGCGTCGTCGCCCGTGAACAGGAACTGGCCCAGCAGCGACCGCAACCGTTCATCCGGCGCTCCGTTCGCCCCGGCCCGGACCTCTTCCAGCACTGTGTTTGCCGGATCCAGAGCCTCGTCCTGGTGCTGGTCGTAGTAGCCAGGGCGTGCCCTTTCCGCCCACTCCATCTCACCCTCGCACGGTGCGATCAGGCCTGCGGCGATGCGCAGCAGCGTGCTCTTGCCGCCGCCGTTGGGCCCTACCAGCACGACCTTTTCGCCGCGTTCGATCACGAGATCGACGCCGAGTAGCGCAGGCACACCGTCGAACTCGTGGGAGATCGACTTTAGCGCCAGCACCCGCAGCTCCGTCCTTCCGTGGGCGGACAGCGTGAAACGGACCTCCGGGTCTTTCTTCCGCTTTTCCAACCGGACCATTCGCTCCAGCGCCAGCTCCCGGCTCTTCACCTGCTTGGCCTTCGTCGCCGTGGCCCGGAAGCGCTCTATGAACCGTCGCTGCCGGGCTATCTGACGCTTCTGTCGCTCCACGGCGCGTTCGTGTGCTTCCAGCCTCGCCTGCTTCTCCTTCACGAAGTTGGAGTGGTTCCCGGCGTAGCTGGTGATCGTGCCCTGGTCAAGTTCAAGGATTCGCGTGACGACTTTGTCCAGAAATGCCCCGTCGTGGGTCACGAGGACAACGATGCCCGGGTATTCGCGCAGGTACCCGGCAAGCCAATCCCGCGCCGCCGCGTCCAGGTGGTTTGTCGGCTCGTCCAACAGGGCGTGCGGCGGGACGGCAGCCAGAATCTTCGCCAGCTCGATCCGCATCTGCCAGCCGCCGCTGAAGTCTCCGCACAGCTTCTCGCGGTCGTGAGGGCTGAACCCGAGGCCGTCGAGCACCCGCCCGATGCGCGCCTCTACCCGGTAGCCGTCAAGCGCGTCGAACCGTTCGAACAGCGACATCTGTAGTTCGATGAGTTCGGTGACTTCACCTTCGGCGTGCTCCAGGGAATCGTTGACCGCGGCCAGATCGTCACGGACCTGCAGCGCGTCCGGGAATGCCTGCCACAGCTCATCGACGAGCGTGCAGGCCGGGTCAAACGATGCTTCCTGGCGAAGGTATCCGATTTCGCCCGCCCGATGGCCGGCCCGTCCCGAGTCGGGGTTTTCCAGCCCTGCAAGCAGCCGCAGCAGCGTGGACTTGCCGATGCCGTTCGCGCCGACTACGCCGACACGCTCTCCTTTGCCGATTACGAAGGTGACGTCGGTGAACAAGTCGTGCAGGCCGTAGGATTTCGTGGCTTTGTTTGCGTACAGCATCCGAATTATCTCTTCTTTATGGGACCGCGGGACGTGCGGGTCAGTGCGCGGCCGCGTTCAGCGGATTCATGGCAAGGGGAGTGGGATGAGTCAGCGGGGCACGTACGGCCCGCCCCGGTCGACGGTACGGGCGGGAGGATCGGCGCGTCCGGCATGGCTCACGGGCGTGGGACGCCCGGAGCCCGGGTCAGGCGCAGAGTGTGAAGAGGTCCGGATTCATGAAGGGGTTCCGTTTGCGAGGCGGCAGAGCCGCATCGGGCAGCGCTCAGAGAAGAGCCGCATACCAATCATACAGCGGGATGCGCCCGAGGCTATGCGAAGCGGGCGGGAGAGAAGGCTCCAAGGTCGACGGCCGGGTCGCGGCCGGTTGCCAGGTCTGCAGCTACGCGCCCCATGGCGGGGCCGATCATGATCCCGGTTCGCCCCGCGCCGGTCGCCACGACCACGCCCTCGACTCCGGGAATCGTCCCGATCACCGGCAGCCAGTCCGGTGCGAGCGGGCGAAGACAGGCCGTCTGCTTCACCAGTTCGGCATCGGCCAGGGACGGCAGCATATCCAGCAGCGACAGCATGATCTGGTCCCGAGCCTGCGACGTTGGGTTCTCATCGAATCCGACGGGTTCTTCAGTCGTGCCCGAATAGATCAGCCCGTCCTGTTTCGATCCCGCGTAGTCACTGGCCCACCACAGCCCGGCCGCGAGGGGTGGCCCCGGTGCGCGCAGCCGAAGTATCTGGCCCTTCAGAGGTGAGACCGGCAGCGGCGTCCCGAGCCACTCGGAGGCGTCTCCGCTCCATGGTCCCGCCGCGATCACGACGGCATCGGCTTCCACCGTATCGTTGCGGAGCCGAACTCCCGTCATACGTCCGCTCCGCCGCAGCACGCCTGTGACCGTCGCATTGGAGAGCCGCGCTCCCCGCTGCTCCGCTGCCTGCCACAGAGCCAGGGTCAGCTTGTACGGCTCCACGTCCCGGTAGCCGTCAATCGAGAGGCCGCCGGGCACCGACGGTGAGACCCTGGGCTCGAATCGCCGCAGGTCGTCGGGGCTCAGCCAGCGCGCCCCGTCGGAGTGCGGCGTTTCGGCCACAGCCCGCATGGTGGCTGCCTCGGACTCGGAGGTTGCCAGGAGCACCGAAGGCAGCGAGCGGTACTCTGGATCGACGCCCGACTCCTCAAACAGTGTCTCCGAAAGCTCCGAGTGCAGTCGGCCGGAGAGGGCGGTGAGTGCGTCAACCGGGTCCGCGACGCCCGCCGCGGGAGCGAGCCCACCATAGGCAAAACCGGAGGCGTGGCTCGCGACCGATTCCTGTTCGATGAGACGGACCGAGTGCCCCTCGCCGGCCAGGTAGTACGCCGCGGAACAGCCGACGATGCCGCCGCCCACGACGATGATCGATGTGGATGCCACTCGGCTACCCTGCCTTTATCGCCGAGTAGTCTTTGCTGTCGTCCGGCCCGGAGCGTCTGGCCACTCCGGTCCTGATGGCCTCCCTGGCCACCTCGCGGGCGACGCCCTCTGCGACACCCTCGTCGAACATGCTCGGGATGATGTACTCCGCTGACAGCCGGTCGTCCGGTACCGCCGAGGCGATGGCCCGCGCCGCCCCCAGCTTCATTTCGTCGTTGATGTCACTCGCCTGCACGTCCAGGACGCCCCGGTAGAGACCGGGGAAGCACAGGGCATTGTTGACCTGGTTCGGGTAGTCCGTCCTGCCTGTCGCCATGATGCGGACGTTGCCGGGGATCTCCTCAGGCATGATTTCCGGCACCGGGTTGGCCATTGCGAACACGATAGCGTCCGACGCCATCGTCGCGATCTCGCCCGGCGTCACCAGCCCCGGGCCAGCCAGGCCGAGAAAGCAGCCCGCGTCCTTGAGACCCTCTCCCAGCGCGCAATTCACGTCGTCCGGGTTGGTGTTGTCGGCCAGCCACCGTTTGGATTCGTTGTCGCCGTAGTCGCGCGTCCGGCAGAGTGAGCCCTGCCGGTCGAAGGCGATGATGTTCTTGACGCCGTAGTCCATCAGAATCTTGGCGCAGGCGTTCCCGGCCGCCCCCGCCCCCACCATCACCAGCTTCAGGTCTTCGGGCCGCTTCTGTACGATCTTCAGTGCATTGATCAGGCCTGCCAGCACCACGACTGCGGTCCCGTGCTGGTCGTCGTGGAAGATCGGTATGTCCAGTTCCTTCTTCAGGCGGTCCTCAATGTAGAAGCATCGGGGGGCGCTGATGTCCTCGAGGTTGATGCCGCCAAAACCAGGTGCGATCCCCTTCACGATGTCGACAATCTCGTCGGGGTCCTTTGTGCTCACACAGATTGGCCAGGCGTCGACGCCGCCGAACACTTTAAACAGGACGGCCTTGCCTTCCATGACGGGAAGGGCGGCCTCGGGTCCGATATCACCGAGGCCGAGGACAGCGGTACCGTCCGTCACGACCGCCACGGCGTTGCCTTTGGACGTAAGGCCCCAGGCCGCGTCGCGCTCTGCGCGAATGGCCATGCAAACCCGGCCGACTCCGGGGGTATACGCCTTCGAGAGATCGTCAGGGCCCTCGACCGGCGCGCGACTGAGGACCTCCAGCTTGCCACCCAGGTGCACCAGGAACGTCTGGTCCGACGCGCTGATCACCCGGAGTCCCGGGACGCCTCCGATTGTCCGCAGGAGGCTGAGCGCGTGCTCTTCGTTCGACGCGCTGATGCTGAAGTCGCGGACCATCGCTCCGTGCACGGCGGACACCAGTACCACAGAGGTGATATCACCGCCGGCGTCCCCGATTGCCGACGCGATCCTGCCCAGCATGCCGGGAGCGTTCGTGTATTCGGCGCGGACTACCAGTCCGTAGGCTACGCCGGGACGTGGGCCGGGCATCGTATTGCGTACCTCCACAAGGCTGACTTCGGCGGCACGCGCCCGCGTGGAACGAGCTACCGCCGGGCAAGATTCTACCGCTCGCGCGGGGTCGCCGGGACAGATCAGGGAGGGGACACGGTGGGTTCGAGTGTCGGGTGAGTGGGGTGGCCGCGCTACTCGCCGGCCTCCTGCACGTCCCCGGCCAGGTACTCATGGATGGAGTCGGCGGCTTTTCTCCCGGCACCCATTGCCAGGATCACCGTCGCGGAACCGGTGACTATGTCTCCCCCGGCCCAGACGCCCTCTTTCGTCGTCCTCCCCGTTTCGGGATCGGCCAGGATGTAACCCCACGCGTTCAGGCGCAGTCCTTCAGTGGATCGGGTGAGCAGTGGATTCGCGCCAGCGCCGATAGCAACGATTGCCAGATCGCTTTCGATGTGGAATTCCGAATCCGGGATGGGCACCGGCCTCCGGCGGCCCGAGTCATCTGGTTCGCCCAGTTCCATCTTCAGACAATCCACGCCGGTGAGCCGCCCATTCTCATCGCCCACGAATCGGGTCGGGGCGGACAGCAGAAGGAACTCGATCCCTTCTTCCTCGGCGTGTTGTACCTCTTCGGCCCTGGCCGGCATCTCCGGCCTTGAGCGCCGGTAGACGACGCGGACGTGGTCCGCGCCGAGCCGCAGCGCGGTGCGAGCGGCGTCCATGGAGACGTTCCCTGCCCCGAAAACCACTACGTTCTTGCCCCTGATGACGGGCGTGTCGTACTTCGGGAACATGTACGCCTTCATCAGGTTGGTCCTGGTCAGGTACTCGTTCGCGGACAGCACACCGACGAGGTTCTCCCCGGGTATGCCGAGGAACACCGGCAGGCCCGCGCCAACCCCGATGAACACGGCGTCATAGCCTTCTTCCTCAAGCAGTTCGTCCACGGAGACGGTCCTACCCACGACCACGTCGCATTCGACCCTTGCGCCCAGTTGCGTGAGCATCTCGACCTCGGCCGAGACGATCTCTTTCGGCAGCCGGAACTCCGGAATGCCATATACCAGGACGCCGCCGGGTTCGTGGAACGCTTCCAGGATCGTGACGTCGTGGCCCTTGAGGACCAGATCCCCGGCGACTGTCAGCCCAGCCGGACCGGAGCCGACGACCGCGACCTTCTTCCCGATGGGTGGCGCCTTCGCAGGCCTCTCCGCCCTGCGGTGCTTCAGCTCGTAGTCGGCGACGAACCGTTCAAGGTGCCCGATCGCTACCGACTCCCCCTTGATCCCGAGCACGCACCTCGCTTCGCACTGGACCTCCTGCGGGCAGACCCGTCCGCACACCGCCGGCAGACCGTTCTTCTCCCAGATCTTGCTCACCGACTCGGTGAACTTCCCTTCTTCGATGAGCCGGATGAAGCGAGGGATGTCTATCTCGACCGGGCATCCTTCGATGCAGAACGGACGTTTGCACTGAAGGCATCTCTGCGCCTCCAGGATGGCAGCGTCCGGTTCCAGTCCCAGCGGTACCTCATCGAAATTCCGCGCGCGCACGTCCGGGGCCTGCTGCGGCATGTGCTGCCTGGGCGCCCTGGTGCTTACAGATCGGGCGGGCCGTTCGTCCGCCGCGCGTCTCGTGTCTTGTGTTGTTCCCGCCACCTTCAGGCGGCCTCCTCGGACGGACCTATCGGGTCGGCAGGCCCAGCTTGCAGTGTTCGTCGTAGAGCTCCCGTTCGTCTTCAGCGTACGCCCGGGAACGCAGGGTCAGTTCATCGAAATCCACCTGGTGTCCGTCGAATTCGGGTCCGTCCACGCACGCGAACCGGGTCTCGCCGCCCACTGTCACACGACAGCCACCGCACATTCCGGTGCCGTCCACCATGATCGGGTTCACGCTGACCGTGGTCGGCACGCCGTACTCAGCCGTCAAGCTGCATACGAATCTCATCATGGGTATTGGCCCCACGGCGACGACCAGGCTCACGCCCCCTGCTTCGAGGATCTCTTTCAGCACCTCTGTCACGAAACCGTGATGCCCGTACGAGCCGTCATCAGTGCACACACGAAGGTCGTGTGAAGCCGCCCTCATCTGGTCTTCAAGGATGAGCAGATCCTTCGTCCTCGCCCCGATGATGCATACGACGTGGTTGCCGATCTCCTTCAGCCCGCGCGTGATCGGGTGCATCACTGCCACGCCCGTACCGCCGCCCACGCACACAACCGTTCCCACCTTCTCCAGATGCGTGGGGTTTCCGAGAGGGCCCAGAACGTCGGCACAGGAATCGCCGACCAGCAGTTCGCTCAGGACCGCGGTCGTCTTGCCGACGACCATGTAGATGACGGTGATCGTTCCGGCTTCCGGATCACTCAAGGCGATCGTGAGCGGGATGCGCTCGCCCGTCTCGCTCGGGCGGATCATGACGAACTGGCCGGGCTGCGCCTTGCGGGCGACCGCAGGCGCCTCGATCTCGCTGAGAACCACGGTCCCCTCGGCCATCTCTTCGCGTTTGACAATCCTGAACACGCGTGATCTCCAGACGTGATTGGGGTACAGAGCCCATCCCCGATTCCGAGTAGAAAGGGCGCCACCGGGGGGGAGCAGAGCGGCTAGGCACCGCGGGCGCTGCGACGGGGGAGCGTAGCGATTGAATGTGGCGGCCACCACACCGCGATACACGCTGCCCGTCCCTCTGATTGTACGGGACTCGGACGACGAGTCGAGCACAGCGCGGGCGCCCTCGCCGTAGTAAGATGCTGCCCAACGTGGCTGGGGCCGCGCCCGCGCAACGGAGTGGCGGGGAAAGACAGCTCACGTGCTTCAACGAGGAATGCCGGAAGCACGCGGACGACGGACAGACGACCGGGGCATCGGACCCCGGATTCAGTGCGATTCCAGGAGGAACCGAATGGCCGAGAAGGTTGGATGCGTCGGGCTCGGGATCATGGGAAAGCCGATGGCCCGGAATCTGCTCAAGGCAGGATTCGAAGTCACGGCGTTTGACATCTTCCCGGCTCCCGTGGAGGAAGTCGTCGCCGACGGTGCGAAGGCTGGCACTTCCGGGGCCGACGTCGCGCGCAACAGCAATGTCATCATCGTCATGGTGCAGGACTCACCGCAGTCCGAGGCCGCAATACTGGGCCCCGACGGCATCCTGGAAGGCGCCTCTCCGGGCGACCTCGTGGTCGACATGAGTTCGATAGCTCCTCTGGTCTCTCAGAAGATCGGGAAGGAATGCGAGGCGAAGGGCGTCAACTTCCTGGATGCCCCGGTGTCCGGTGGCGAGCCGAAGGCGATCGACGGCTCCCTGGCCATCATGGTCGGCGGCAAAGCGGATTCCTTCGAGCGCGCGAAGGCGGCGTTCGACGTCCTCGGCGCATCTGCGGTCCTGTGCGGAGAGGTCGGTGCGGGCAACTTCACGAAGCTCGCCAACCAGATCATCGTAGGCGCCAACATCCACGCCCTGGCGGAGGCACTCGTCCTGACGCAGAAGGCCGGCCTCGATCCCGAGACGGTCTTCAATGCCATCAGGGGTGGCCTGGCCGGATCAACGGTGATGGACGCGAAGGCACCCATGATGTACGAGCGCAACTTCGCTCCCGGGTTCCGCATCGAGCTCCACCTGAAGGACGTCAACAACGCCATGCAGACGGCGAAAGAGCTTCAGGTGCCGCTACAGGTGACGGCGAACCTGCAGCAGGTGCTCACCGCGCTGGTCATCGACGGCAAGGGGACGCTGGACCACTCGGGCATCCTGCAATTCGTCGAGAAGAACGCGCTCGTGGAAGTCAAGAAGTAGTCGAGGGGCGTATTCGCCGGCCTGACCGGCCGCGTCACGCCTCATGTAGCGACGCGAAGAACCGGCGCTTCTCCCGGAAGGGAGGGCGCCGGTTCCTTTTGCTTGATGGCCGACGGGGTCTGGCACCGGGACGGCGAACCGGCCTACACGGCGCC
>CAYYFS010000092.1:0-8734 GCA_964471055.1 uncultured Dehalococcoidales bacterium | reverse complement strand
GCGGCCGACATCATCCGGGCCGGCGTGCCGGACGTGGGCGGCATCGGACCGACGATGAAGATCGCTCATCTGGCGGAGAGCCACGGCATGTCGTGCGAGATCCACTACGCGGGGGCGGCCAACCTCCACGTACTCGGCGCGATATCCAACGGCCGCTGGTACGAGCGTGGTCTGCTGCATCCGTTCCTCGACTACGAGCAGGTCCCACCGTGGTTGAACTCGTCGATCGACCCGATGGATGACGAGGGCTTTGTCCCGGTGCCGTCGGGACCGGGGCTGGGCGAGGACATCAACTTCGACTACATTCGCGACAACCTGGTGCAAGGAGCGTAGCGGGACGACACGTCGGACAGCCGGAAAGGAGCCGGAGTCATGCGCGTGCTGATCATCGGCGGGACCGGGGTCATCAGCACGGGGACAACGCCGCGGCTGATCGAGCGCGGCGACGAGGTCGTGCTGTTCAACCGCGGCCAGACGGAGCCTGAGTTCGAGGGCGGGTATCGCACCATCACGGGCGACCGCCGGGCGTTCTCCGAGTTCGAGGACCGGATGGGGCAGGAGGAGCCCTTCGACTGTGTGATCGACATGATCGCGTTCGAGCCTTCCGAGGTGGAAAGTGCAATCCGTGCCTTCAGGGGCAGGACGGGGCAGTACGTCTTCTGCAGCACGGTGGACGTGTACACGAAGCCGGCAGGGCGGTACCCCGTCACCGAAGAGGAGGAACGCCGGCCTTCAGAAGCATTCAAGTACGGGTTCGACAAAGCGGAATGCGAACGGATTCTCGAAGCTGAGCACGACCCGGTTTCCTTCCCGGTGACGATCATCCGTCCCGCGCATACCTACGTTGGCCGCCTGGTGCATACGTTGAGATCGGGCTCGTACTGGATCGACCGGATGCGTCGCGGCCTGCCGATCATTGTCCACGGCGACGGCAGCTCTCTCTGGTGTTCCTGCCACCGCGACGATGTCGCGAGGGCGTTCGTCAACGCGATCGGCAACCCTGCGGCGGTCGGCGGGGCGTACCACGTCACCGGCGAGGAGTGGATGACGTGGGATACGTACTACCGGACGGTGGCCGCCGCGGCGGGTGCTCCGGAACCCCGCCTCGTCCACATCCCCACGGATGTCCTGGTGAAGGCCGCCCCGGAGCAGGCTGAATGGTGCGGGCTGAACTTCCAGTTCAACAACATCTTCGACAACACCCGCGCGCGTCAGGACCTCGGATTCCGGTACACGGTCTCGTTCGCGGAGGGTGCCCGCTCCGCCGTCCGGCGACTGGACGCCCGTGGCGAGATGGAGCGGGCCGAAGACTACCCGTTCTACGACCGACTCCTGGAGACGTGGGAGCGGCTGGACGGAGGAATGCTCGGGTAGGGTTTTCTACGCGAGCGCGG
Source organism: uncultured Dehalococcoidales bacterium (assembly GCA_964471055.1). Lineage (GTDB taxonomy): Bacteria > Chloroflexota > Dehalococcoidia > Lucifugimonadales > Lucifugimonadaceae > CAYYFS01. The sequence continues at coordinate 7,340 of CAYYFS010000092.1, read as the reverse complement.
CCATATCCAGCGGGTACCGGCCGAACTCCTGGACGGTCTCGATCATCGCCTTGAAGTTCTCCGGCCGCACGCTGGAGTGGATGCTGTTCGACGACATCACGACGAGACCGCCTCCGACCCCACCATCCCGGATGGCGTGCTTCACCTCGCCCACGACCTGCGCCACGGGCGCGTGGCTCAGCGAGTGACCGCAGTCGATGTTGCCCATCAGGCAGATTCGGTCGCCGTATTTCCTTTTCATGTCGGCCATGTTCATACCGGCGGCCGGTTCGATCGGGTTGAACGCGTCGATGCCCGCGTCGACCGTCATGTCCATCAGCGACCAGACGTTGCCGTCGCAGTGTTTGATGGCGTAGACGCCGCCTTCCTTGCACGTGGCAATCATCTTCTTGAAGTAGGGGAGCACGAATTCCCGGAAATGCTCGGGCGACATGAACGGACCGGTGTTGAACGCCCAGTCGTCGGCGATAGTGATAGCGTCGACCCCCAGGTCGGCGGCCACGCGTACCCGGGCGCAGTTGGCGTCGTTCACCACCTTCAGGACGGCGTGGGCCATATCCGGGTCGACCGCGAAGTCCATCAGGAGCTCGGACATGCCGTGGACCTCGCAGGCAGTCATGAAGTCGGCCCTGGTGTGGAAGGTGATGAACTTCTCACCCTTGAAGCGTTCCATCGCTTCTTTGATGGGAGCGGTGTTGCCCTCGTCGTCCGGGTCCGGCGGAACGTAAGATTCCAGGGTTTCTCTTGAGGTGATCGGCGGGCCGACCGGGGCGTAGGACTCTGCCGTGCGCTGCATGACCACGCCCCATTCGTTGACGTAGCTGCCGGTCTCAGGATCGGCATCCTCCAGGTTCGGCCACCGGCGGATGTTCACGCCGTCCAGGTCCATCAAGTCAGCGAAATCCAACTCGTTGTCGCACCCGGGATGGATGCCGTCCATCACGTTGGGAGCGATAGCCCATTCCATGATGGGGACGCGGTCCGGTTCCTTCCGGTCCAGAGCAGCCTTCATCCTCTCGTAGCCGTTCATGGTCGGTCCCTTCCCATTCGTGTTGCGGGCCGGCGCCGTCGCCGGTTTCGGTCTGGCGATGAGCAACGATATCAGGTACGCGGCCGCGGCCAAAGTGATTCACGGGCGAACGCAGGCCGAGCCACGGCGGTCGAATTCGTATTGGAGTGTGCACACACAACCGAGGCGTATGTGTCCGGGGAGCGGAACGTCGGTGTACACGCGAAAGTCGAGGGTGGTGGTTTGCTACTGGGCGCCGCCGGTCTCTGCCGCGCATTCAGGTAGCCGATTGAACCTCGCGCGCATTCAGGATCTGCTCGACCAACAGGCCCGTTGCTGGCCGGATGGGGGACCTGCCGGAAACCCCGGCATAGTCGAGACCATCCGGACCAGATGGGCCAGCCTCGCGGAGGCGGACCGCGCGGCGGCGCGCGGGCTGCAAGAGATGAAGTACGCAGACTCGAAACTGCTGATCCTCTCGGAGAACGTGTCGAAGCTCGGGGAGCGACGCGCAGACATGGCACGCCACATGATCGACGCCGCCCACCAGGCATCCCGGCAGAAGTCGACGAGCGGAGAGGCCGGGTTGCGGCGGGTGGCTCGCGAGCGTGAGCAAGCGCTGCGCAGATTCAGCGAACGCATGTCCGTCGTTCAGAACGAACTTTTGGCGGCGCAACAGGACATGCGCAGCAAGAGAGACCATCTGGGTGTTCTGAGGAAGCGCGTGTCGGACCAGGAGCAGGCGATCGGCGAGTTGTTCCCGCTCGCGCCCGCGGCGAGCGATGATGAGACCGCTGGCTCCGAGCCCGATGACCTGGATTTCCCGCAGCCGGGTGTTGACTGCGAAACCACCGTCCGGAGTGAACATGCGAGCGGCGCCGGCGTGGTCCGGCGGCATCCCAACATGCCCGCAGAGGTGAGGCGGGTGGTGCGCAGGAAACAGCGTACGGGGATTCGTGAACGCGTCCGGCGTATCAGATCGACGCGTCGCAGGAGACGCACTCGGCGAATCAGACGCATCTGGATTCCGAAACTGTTGCGGATGTAAGGCAACCTCAGAACCTCCTCGCGCCGATTCCCTGCGGAATCGGCTCCCGCGCGGCCGTCGCAGGTGTTACAACATCCGGAGCCGGACCACGAAACTCGCTCCGGCCCGCGCCCCGCGTCCGCGCATCGACCGGAGAATCGCGCCGCGTCTCGGCATCCATGGAGGTACGCCCGAATGAAGATCACCGATGTGAAGTGCGCCATCATCGGAACCAGCCCGGTCGTTCGGATCACGACCGACGAAGGCATCACCGGCCTGGGGCAGGGAGAGGCGTACAAGCCGTACCTGAAGCCCCACGTTCTCTACTACAGGGACTTCATCCTGGGCCAGGACCCCACCGACGTTGAGCGGGTCGTCAGCAGGATCCGGCGGCTGGGTGCCTTCAAACCGTGGGGTACCTCGGTGAGCGCCATCGAGGTCGCCCTCTGGGACATCGCAGGCCAGGCCGCCGGCGTTCCGGTCTACAAACTGCTGGGCGGAAAGGTGCGTGACCGCGTACGCGTCTACAACGGCTCCATCAGGTTCCCGTTTGAAGGCCACTCTCCCCAGCACTACGCCGACGACGTGGCGAAGATGAAGGAATTGAAAGAGGGCTTCACGATCGTCAAACAGGCGATTGCCTTCCACGGTCAGATGTCCCGCAACGTGCCGGACTACTCCTACGGCGACGCCTCGCCGGAAGGCGTCAGATTCTCCCAGGGCGGTTTGATGACCGAGCGCGGTCTGAAACACACCATCGCCTGCGTGGAAGCCATGAAAGACGTGCTGGGAGACGAGGTTGGTCTCGCGCTCGATTGCGGTCCGGGCTTCACGGTGGTGGACGCGCTGAGGTTGGCAAAGGCGCTTGAGCCCTTCAACGTGATGTGGCTTGAAGACATGCTCACCGGCGACTACACGCCGTACGTACTGCCAGAGGTGTATCGCCAGGTCACGCAGAACACCTCGACGCCGATCCACACCGGGGAGCAGATCTACCTCAGGCAGAACTTCAAGGACCTGTTCGAGAAGCAGGCCATCAACATTGTTGGGCCGGACCCGCTGGATGTCGGCGGCATTGCAGAGCTCAAGTGGATCGCCGAGTACGCCGATCTGCACGGAATCCTGATGGCTCCGCACGGGACCGGCGATGGCCTCATCGGCCTGGCGGCGCTCGTGCAGATGTCGGCCGCCCTGCCGCGTAACTACATTGCCTTCGAGTACTGCACCGGCAAGCCCGAGTGGTGGTACGAAATCATCGACGGTCTGCCGGACCCGATCGTGAAGGACGGGTTCATCGACGTGTGGGACAAGCCCGGCCTGGGCATCGAGTTCAACGTGGCGGAGGCGAAGAAGCACCTGCGGGACGAGGACAAGGACTTCTTCGACTAGCCGCTAGCCCCGGCCTTTGAGCCGTCCTGCGCAATCCGATCGACCTGCCGCCGGAAGACCGGTCTGTGTCGCGCGCCCTGCCTCCCTCGGCTCGATGCCGTGGCACCTATCCCGAACGAATCACACCTGAAAACGACCGAACCCGCATGGAAACATCCCGCGACCTGTACCTCTTGCGTACCCGATCCGCCGGAGGATTGAAGAACCGGTCACCGGTCCATAAACGCGAAGCGTATCACTGACAACCTGACGCAACGGTGTGAGCCAGACGGGCGGCAAGCGTTCTGATATCCGCCCGTCATGCACATGGAGTCTGTCTGCCCCAGAGTGAATCGAAGGCCGACTCCTTGATAGCAGCGAGAAAGAGCGTGCTGCTCTGTTCGGGAGGGATGCATGGTAGACACCATCAGACTCAAGCGGACGCACACGATATGCCTGCTGGCCGCGGCGATCATCGTTCTCGTCGCGGGCGCGGGCTGCGACTTCATCACGCCCGGCGAGGCGCGCGAGGCTGTTGAGGCGGGGCGGGAACTGCAGCGCATTGAGACAGAGGAGATACGACCTCTGCAGGACGAACTCGAATCGCTCCGGTTCACGGAGATGGAACCGAGGTACCAGGAAATCGAGGACCTCCACGCGCAAACGCGGGTGATCGAACAGGAGAAGCTGGAGCCTCTGTGGCGCAGCTTCGACGGCGAGGAAATCAAAGCGAGATCAGAGGCCCTCTCGCAGGAGATCGACGCCGGCTTCAGAGAGATACAGGAACTGAACCGGACGATCGAGATTGAGAACCGTGCGCTTCAGACGCGGCTGCAACAGGATGAGGCAGCCCTTGAAGAGGAGCGAGATGCCGTGATCGGGAGTGATGAGGCGCGTCGAGACGCGATCCAGGACGAACTGAATGACCTCCACCGGTACGGCCGGGACGCCATCGAGGACATGGGACGGCAGGCCGAGAACATCCGGAGGGAACTGCATAGTCTGCCCTTCGACTCGGATCGGCGACCCGCACTCGAGGCCCAGATTCATGATCTTGAGGCGGCCATGTCATCTCTGGAACAGTCGCTGAGGTCGCGGATCGACGATCTCGAAGAAAACCTGTGGGCGGTGAGCGACGGCCTGGAAGTGCTGTACCGCAGATACGAAGAGCGTCGGGAAGCTCTTCACGATGCGTTCAGCGATGAAATCAGCTTGCTCGACGGGCGTCGGTCGGAGCTGGACGAGCGCCGCTGGGCACTGGAGGATGATGCCAGTGCGCGCCGGCAGGCACTCGAAGCGGAACGCAGAGCGTCCGAAGAAGACAAGAGAGCCGCGATCACAGCCATCGAAGAAGGAGAGCTCCTGCCGCTGACGGCCCGGATCTCCGATCTCGAGGGCGAACTGGCCACTCTGCACGAGCGTGAGCGGACTCTGAAAGGACAGGTACGGGAGATTCGCGCGGGTCTGGAGCCGAAGGCGCGCGAACTCGAAAACCAGATGCTGGACGTGTTCGAATCAGCGGTCGAGTCCGCCGAGGCGGGCCAGGGCTCCGTCGGTCCGTAAGGGTCCGAATGATGGCGGAGCGGCGGATTACACCGAACCTATACCGCATCAGCACATGAACAGCCACTATCGGCCGGGTGTTTTGCGAGATTCTTTACGTCCGCGGGCCGGCAGGTACCCAACACCGCGTTCTTTGTTTTTGCCAGGATCCCGAGCTGGCTACGAACGGGCAGCCAGATCAGTAGATGCGCCCCTACAGACTCACATTCGTTTTTGCAATCGTCAGCATGACGGCAATCACGGTTGTCGCAGCGATCCTGTTTGTGTCCACGGGCAACCAGGCCAGCGACATCCTCGCCGAAAGGGCCGAGCTCGAAACGGCGAGCGACCTCTCCGGTCTCATCGCCGCGGCCGTGGGCGACGTTGCCCGTCAGACTGAAGGTGCCGCGGGCCAGACGCTCGAAGCGCTGATTGGACGGGAAGGGTTTCCCCGGCACTACCAAAATGCTGTCGGCCCCCTCGACCTGCTCAGAGGCGAGCTGTACGACCCCGATGGGCGCGTCGTATGGAGTTCCGAAGGATCATCAGGCGCTGCGGACGAGTACGCGCCGGTTTTGTTCGGGGTGGCAAAGGCAGGCGAAGCCGTCTCTGCCCTGCGGAAAGACCTGGAGTTCACTGACGCGAACGGGGTGCTCAGCCCGTATCACGCAGTTGAAGGCTACGCCCCTGTGAGCTGGACCTCCAACGGCCGAGTAGTCGGCGTTGCCAGAGTGTACAGCGACTTCACGGCGGAATTCGCGGTGCTCAATGAGGGCAAATCGTGGCTCATTGTGCGCACGGCGCTGTTCATGGGTGGACTCTTCGCTGCGCTGCTCGCCTTCGTTGCCTACCTCGACAGGAGGCAGCATTGGGCTGGTCGACGTGCGGTGGCGCTGGAGAGGGACGCCCGGGACAGGGCAAGGCGAGAGGCACACGAGCGCTCGGCACTCGTTGAGATCGGGCGACTGGTCAGTCACGCGCAGGATATGGGCGAGGCGTTCGAGAAGCTCCCCGAACTGATCCGGTCGGTGGTTCCATTCGACAGGATCGTGATCACCTCCCTGGACGAAGACACCCGCGAGACGGTCGACACGTACGTCAGCGGACTCAAGATCCCCGGCCACCCGGTCGGCACCCGCCATCCGACAAACCGGAGCATCGCGGCGCGAGTCGCGCAATCACGCGAGGTCCTTTGCCTGGACGAAGAGGGTGCCAGGGAGATCGCAACAATAGACCCGAGCTATGCCGCCGGGAGGCGGGAGACAGGTCTGAAGTCCATGCTCGTGGTGCCGCTGGTCTCGCGTGAGCGGGTGGTGGGGACACTCAACCTGCACTCGAAGCAACCGGCGCCGTACGGCAGCAACGAAGTGGGATTCGTGCAGCAGGTCGGAGTCCAGGTCGCCGGAACAATTGCCAACTCGCGGTTGCACGCGGAACTGGCGGTGAGGAGCATGGCTCTTGAGACTGCCGGAGACATGATCATGATCACCGATCGGGTCGGCACGGTGGAGTACGTCAACACTGCCTTCCTCGAGCACACGGGGTACGCGAGAGAAGAAGTAATCGGTCGCGTCGCAACGGCAATCGACCATTCGGCTTCTGAGGATCCGGCTGTCTTCACTGCAATAGGAGAGACGATCACTCGCGGTGAGACATGGAAAGGGATGATCAGATCCCGAAAGAAAGGCGGCACAGAGTATCCGGAGGAGATGACTGTCACACCTGTGTCTGACGCGAAAGGCGGGGTCGGCCGAACCATTTCCATCAAGCGGGATGTTTCAGAACGAGTGGAAGCCGAGAGGGAAAGGGAGCATCGCATCCGAGTGGACGCGGAGAACCGCGAACTCGTGCAGGTGAGTGAGGCCAAGAGCGCCTTCCTGACTACGGTTTCCCACGAACTCAAGACCCCACTCACGAGCATCATCGCGTTCACGGACATCATCGCCCGCGATAAAGAGGCAAGTCTCTCTGAACAGCGGAAGCAGCAGCTTCAGGTGATCCAACGCAACGAACAGCGGCTCAAAATCCTCATCGAGGACCTGCTCGACGTATCCCGCGCCGACACCGGCACTTTGAGACTGGAGCCGAGGGAGTTTGATGCCCGTGAGCTGTTGGATGAAGTCTGTACCACATTCATCCCGATCCTGGACGCCAAGAACCAGCTTCTGGAGACCTCACTTCCTGAGGGTGTTCTGATGCTGCACGCTGATCGGGCCCGCCTGGGACAGGTCGCCTCCAACCTGATCTCCAACGCCTCCAAGTACTCCCCGGAGCGCGCACATGTCGAGGTGACGGCCCGCGGGGCAGGAGGCCAGTTCCACTTGTGCGTTCAGGACAACGGCATCGGCATCGCCGAGGAAGACATAGGCCATCTCTTCACGCCGTTCTTCCGGG
>CAYYFS010000091.1:0-8831 GCA_964471055.1 uncultured Dehalococcoidales bacterium | reverse complement strand
GATCCCCGTGCCGATGGGCTTGGTCAGAACGAGAACGTCGCCCGGCTTCGCCCCACCGTTCGTGACCTGCTCGCCCGGCTTGACGACGCCCACTACCGAGAGGCCGTACTTCGGCTCCTTGTCGACCACGGTGTGGCCGCCGACGATCGACACGCCCGCCTCCGATGCCTTGCTGGCACCGCCTTCCAGGATCCTGGCTACGACTTCGGGAGGCAGATCGGACGGGAACGCAGCCAGATTCAGCGCGGTCAGCGGCCTGCCCCCGAGGGCGTACACGTCGCTCAGGGCGTTGGCAGCCGAGATCGCACCGTAGTCGTACGGGTCGTCGACGACGGGCGTGAAGAAGTCAACCGTCAGGACAAGCGCAACGTCGTCGCTAATCCGGTAGACGGCTGCATCGTCTCCGGTTTCGAATCCGAGCAGTACGTTCGGATCCCGGAGAACCTGGTCGGGCAGATGGCGCAGAACCTGCGCCAGGTCATGTTGACAGAGTTTGCTGGCTCAGCCGGCGCCCGCGGCCAGGCTGGTCAGACGGATCTCCTCGGGCAATGCTCCAACCTTCTCTCGTTCGGTGGGACAGAACGATGAAGTATACCGTGACAGCAAGGGGGAGCAGTCACCACGTGCACCCTTCCCGAGCGGGGTGGGACGAACTGACTACAGGCCGCCATCCTGAGCGTGTCCTGAGCTTGTCGAAGCATGCCTTGAGTTTGGCGAACGGGGCCTGTCGAAGGATGAGGGGCGGGGCAGGCAAGCTCCGTCCGCTCACGTCCCTCGTTTGGAATGAACTCTCCAACCGGACGCACAACGCCGTGCAATTAGGTCCGCCTGCTCCACAGGGGCGTCGTTGGCCAGGTGGATCTGCTGGGCTGGGATGCATCGCCTCACGTATGCCCGAGCGGCCGCTAGTGGCGATCCGAAGTACTCTGCGTCCCGGGCCATTGCCCGCCGGATCATAGTTCTCCGGTCGATTTCGAGCCAGACAACGAAGTCCCACAGCGTCCGGAGCTCACGACGTAGAAGAAAGACGCCTTCCGCGACGAGTACCGACCGCGACGGTGCCGGCCTTCCTCCGGCATCGATGTGGGAATCCGCGGTCTTGATCCTGCATTCAGCCGTGGCAACGGCGGCCGCAAAGGCGGGATAGTCGAACGCGTACTCGTAGTACTCCATTGAGGGCGTGGCCCCGAGGACGCGTTTGCCGGGCGGAATGAAGAAGTCGTCAATCGACACGTCGGTCACGGCGATGCCGCGTTCGGAACAGGTTGCCCGTACATGCGAGGCCAGTGTGGATTTCCCGGCACAATCCAAGCCGGTCACGGCGAGCAGGCGGCAGTAATCTCCTCCGTCAGGCCCGGGCTGAGAAAGCCGGTCGACCACGAATCGAGCGAGCTCCCGTGAGGAACGAATCGCGATCATGGGTTTTCGCCGATACCAGAGATGACCTGTAGCTGCCTTCCGCGCTCAACCCAGCGGGAAGGAATCGATGATCTCGAATGTGCCTCCGCGTGGATGGCCGGATCGTCCGATCAGCTCCACCGATGCCACATCGTATCCGTCACCCAAGTCGAGCTGCGGCCCGAGCTCGTCGCTTCTCGCGGCCTCCTCGGCCGTGGCGAATAGATAGACCGTGAGGTGTGGCCAGTACGGTCGGTCCGATGGCGCTGACGATTTGACCACGCCTTGCAGCCCCTCGACCATGGCCTCGCGGAAGGCAAGCAATTCGGGCGTCGGCACCACCTCCCAGACGGCGAATCGGTTTCCCTCGAAATCGAAGGCCTTGAAAGGGTTGGACTCGAACACGAGCCTGAAGGGGCGATGCTGGCTGGCGACTCGCCGTATTGCGGCCTCCAATTCGCCCATGTCCGGAAGGTCGTACAGCCCCGCGCAGACGCTCGTGTGTGCTCGCGTCGCGAGGTCCCCCATGCCAATCGCTTCGTGGAATTCCCTGACCTTCTCCACTTGCTCCGGGGTCGCGTGAAGCATCACGCCGTACTGGCTGTACCCGTACTTGTCGTCTGGGAGCTTTCCTGCGTCCACTGGCATGATTGCACCCCCCAAGCGTGGACGGTATCGGGTCATTCTTACACAACCCCGAACGACGGTGAGGCGAGCTGCGGAGGGTACCGAGCCACGCTCTGATGGAGAAGGACTCGTGAATGGAGGATCGCCTAGGCGGAGCACGCGGAATCGCGCGACACTCTCCGTTGACCCCCCCCGAAGGGGAACCCTAGAATCCGGGCAGCGTCTCGGCGCGTGGCGCGAGCCTCATCGAACAGGGCCCGGAAAGTGCGGATCATCGGCGTAGACCCCGGCCTCAGCAGCACCGGCTACGCGGTGCTCGACGACTTCGGCCGCACCCGGGTGCCGGTGGAAGGCGGGGTGTGCCGCACGAAGGCAAGCGATTCCCTGGAGCGGAGACTCCTCTCCATCTACCGGGACATCCGCGACGTCATCGAAGAATTCCGGCCGGAAGCCATGGCCATCGAGGACCTCCACTCCCGATACCGGAACCTGAAGACCGCCATCGTCATGGGCCACGCGCGCGGCGTCGTATGCCTGGCCGCGGGTGAATTCAGCATTCCGGTGTTCCACTACCAGCCGACAAGGGCGAAGAACCTGGTTACCGGCTCCGGCCGCGCGGGCAAAGAGCAGGTCCAGCGCGCGGTCGCCGTCCATCTCGGACTGGAGGACCAGACACCGAACGAACACGTGGCAGACGCCTTCGCGATCGCCATCTGCCATGCCATGATGTCCTCGGGTGCTGCCGCAGCCGGTGCATAATCGCATCGGAGGGCGGCCCGCTCTCAGGAGAGACCCTTGATCAGCTATCTCAACGGCTCAGTGCGAAGCCTGACCCGCAACCCTGCGCAGGTCGTCCTCGTCGCCGGGGGCGTCGGGCATGAAGTCATGCTGCCGGACTTTGTGCTGCAGGCCCTGATCCAGGAAGGCGTCAAGCAGGACGACTCCCTGGAGCTCGAGATCTACTACCACGTCACCGACCGCAACCCGAAACCGCTGCTCGTCGGCTTCAAGCGGCCCCACGAGAAGCGGTTCTTCGAGCAACTCATTGAGGTCGAGGGCCTCGGCCCAGCCCGCGCCGCTGGGGCTCTGGTGTTCTCCGTATCGACCGTCGCCCGGGCGATTGAGAACGAAGACCTGCGGCTCCTGACGCGCATGCCCGGCATCGGCAACCGGGGCGCACAGAAGATGATCGCCACGCTCAAAGGCCGCGTCACCGATACGGCCCTGCTGCAGGACGAGGGCTTCACCACCGCCGCGAAAGTCGTGGACACGGCCACAGACGCCCTGACCGAGGCCATCGACGTGCTGGTGAGCCTCGGCTACCGGGCGCCGGATGCCAGGGCAAAGGTGCAGGAGGCCGTCGCCCGCAGGCCGGACGTCGCGGACGACGCCGGAGAGCTCATGAGGGAGATATTCAGGGCGCAGGCGGCGCAGGGCGAACAGGCATCGCTCTAGCGTCGGTCGAGAATCATGTGACGAACCCCTCTCCCTCCGGGGGAGAGGGTCTGGGTGAGGGTGAAGGCCTTTTGGCCCCACGGCCCTGAACGGGACAGGACACTGGAATGAGCAGGGAGCGAATCGTCAAGGCCGGGGCGCCGAAGGACGCGCCCGACCCCACCGCTGCCGAGCGCGCGTCCCCCGAAGCGGCGGAGACCGGTCGCGGAACGCCGGACCTGCGCCCGCGCTCATTCGCCGAGTACATCGGTCAGAAAGAGGTCGTCGACTCCCTCCTCATCGCAGTGACCGCGGCCCGCCAGCGCGAGGAGACAGTGGACCATGTGCTCCTGCACGGCCCGCCCGGCCTCGGCAAGACCACCCTGGCACACATCATTGCCCGCGAGATGACCGCGCCACTCACACACACCTCCGGGCCCGCGATGGAGCGGCCGGCGGACGTCGTCGGCGTGCTCTCCAACCTGGGCGAAGGCGACGTTCTGTTCATCGACGAGATACACCGCCTCTCCCACGCCGTCGAGGAGTACCTCTACTCCGCGATGGAGGACTTCCAGGTCGACTTCGTCACCGGCTCGGGGGCGTACGCCAAGACGCTGAGCTTCCCTCTGAAGCGCTTCACGCTCGTGGGTGCGACAACCCGTGCTGGCCTGCTCAGCGCGCCCCTGCGCGACCGCTTCGGGCTCACCTACCACATGGAGTACTACTCCGAAGACGATCTGACTGAGGTCGTTCTGCGGTCGGGCCGCATCCTGAGCGTCGAAGTGGCGCAGGAGGGCGCCGCAGAGATCGCCCGCCGGTCACGCGGCACGCCCCGCATCGCCAACCGGCTATTGCGCCGGGTCAGGGACTACTCGGAAGTCCACGCCGACGGCACCGTCTCGACTGAGGCAGCGGGCGTGGCCCTCGATCTGGAGGGCGTCGACGAACTCGGACTCGACAGGCTCGACCGGCTGTATTTACAGACCCTGGTCGGCAACTACAACGGGGGCCCCGCCGGCATCGAGGCCCTGGCCGCGACCATTAACGAGGAATCCCAGACGCTCGTCGACGTGGTCGAGCCGTACCTGCTGAAGATCGGCTTCATCGTCAGGACCCCTGCCGGCCGCCGGGCCACGCCCAAAGGCATCACGCACGTCCGTGGCCTCGGCGCCGCTGACCCCACCGGCCGGCAGCAGCTGCTCCTGTAGCGTGCGGGTGGCCGACGGCTACCGGGAACGCCGGCTGCCACCACCCACCACCGACACTACGCCGCCATTCTGAGCGCGTCCTGAGCTTGTCGAAGCATGTCCTGAGCGAAGTCGAAGGGGATGCGCGGAGCGCCGTCACCATGCTCAGCGCGCGGTCGGGTGTTGTCGATGAAGCCGTGCTTCGCTACGGTCCCGCGTCGGCGCTCAGCGACTTGATCACGTCGTCGGGGATGTCATCGAACGACGCGTAGTTCAGGGCATACAGGCCGGCGTAGAGCCCGCCCTTGTCCACCAGCTCGTCGTGCGTGCCCTCTTCAGCAACGCGCCCGTTCTGGAGCACGATCGTGCGGTCCGCGTTGCGTACCGTCGCCAGGCGGTGAGCGATGATTACGCCGCTGCGGCCCACGAGCAGCCTTTCGAGCGCCTGTTGGATCAGCCGCTCGGTGTACGAATCGATACTTGCGGTCGCCTCGTCCAGCACGAGGATCTTGCAGTCAGCCACCAGAGCCCTGGCGAAGCTCAGCAGCTGCCGCTGGCCCACCGACAGTCCGCCACCCCGTTCGCCCAGTTCCGTCTCATAGCCGTCCGGCAGCTTCATGATGAAATCGTGCGCGCCCACGGCCTTCGCAGCCGTCACCACGTTCTCCCGAGAGGCATCCGTCCGTCGATAGCGGATGTTCTCGAGCACGGTTCCCGTAAACAGGAACGGCTCCTGCAACACCATGCTCACCTGGCGGCCCAGGGACTCCTGCTTGACGTCGCGCACATCATGCCCGCCGACGGAGATCGCCCCGTCCCAGACGTCGTAGAAGCGGTGCATCAACGACGTGATGCTCGTCTTCCCCGAACCCGTCGGCCCCACCAGCGCAACCGTTTCACCCGGGTTCACCCGGAACGAGACGTTTTCGAGCACCGGTATCTCCGGCTCGTACCCGAACGTGACATCCCGAAACTCGATCGAGCCGTCGATGTCTTCAAGGTCGATTGCGTCTGGCTTGTCCACCACGTCCGGCGGCACATCGAGGAGCTCGTAGATTCGCTCGCCCGACGCCATCGCGCGCTGCATGACGCTGTAGTGCATTGTCAGATGCCTGATCGGCTCGAAGAACCGCTGCACGTACAGTATGAAAGCGACCATGACGCCGATCTGGAGCGAGCCGTCCAGGACGAAATTGCCGCCGACGACCACCACGACCGCCATCGCCAGGCCCGTCAGCGTGTCCACGGCAGGCAGCAGCGCCGCCCCGTAGCGGGCAGCCGTCGTGTAGGCGTTCAGGCTGGTGCGGACCTTCTCTTCGTATTGCCGGTAGTTCAGTTGCTCCCTTGTCATGCCCTGGACCACTCGCACGCCCGACAGATTCTCGTTGAGCGTTGCGTGTGCCAGCGAAACCGCGCGCCGGGCCCTGATGAAGGACGCCCTCGCCCTGGGCAGCCAGAGCACCCGCACGAGGACGAGCGCCGGCACGATGATCAGCGTGAGTATGCCCAGCCGCCAGTCCAGTACGAGCAGCACGGCCGCGATACCCACGAGCGTCACGATGTCGCCCAGCGACTGGACTCCGACCTGAAGGAACTCCTGCAGAGCGCCGACGTCGCCCTGGATACGCGCCATCACCCGACCCACTTCGATGCGGTCCGTGAACGAAAGACCGACCCGCTGAAGATGCCCGAACATGTCGCGGCGCAGGTCGAATAGCACCCGCTGCGACGCGCCCCCGATGATGATCTGCTGCAGGTAGTTGCTGACCCAGTTGACAGCAGCCAGGCCCGCCAGCACGCCGACCATCACTGCCAGGAGGCCGGACCTGCCGTCCGATCCGACCAACCGGTCGATGGTCAGGCCGACCATCAGAGGGATCGCCACCGTCGACAGGCTGAACCCCAGGACCGCGAACAGCGAGCCGATTATGGCCCGTCTGTACGGCCGCACGTGCCGGAGAAACCGCCGGAGAACGTCTTCGCTGTACCCGGCCGTGACGGCAACGTCAGCATCGCTCATCATCTGAGCGACCTCGGCCGCACTGCGTCCTCTGGCCCCTGCTGTTCTCTGGTCTACTGTCTTCTCTGCCATACCAAGCGGTCTTCTATGAACCCGATTCGACGGGTAGCTGCCGCAATCCCCCGCTGCCGTTGCCGTCCCGCGTCGGCCGTAGCTGGAGCTCGTACAGATCGCGGTAGCGGCCGCCGAGGGCGACCAGTTCCTCATGTGTGCCGCGCTCCGCGATCCGACCCTCGTCCAGCACCAGAATCTCGTCGGAGTGCATCAGTGACGTCAGGCGGTGCGAGATGATGATCGTTGTCTTGTCACTCGTGATATCGGCCAGCGCTCGCCTCATTCGTTCCTCGGTCGCCGCGTCTATGGACGCTGTCGAATCGTCGAACACGATGACCGCCGGGTCAAGGAGGACGGAACGGGCGATGGCCATGCGCTGGCGCTCTCCGCCGGAGAGCGAGCTGCCCCTCTCTCCGACGATCGTCTCGTAGCCTTCCGGCAATGATGCCGCGTACTCGTGGAACTGCGCGAGGCGGGAAGCGTCCTCGATCACATCCTGGTCGGCGTCCGGCCTCCCGTAGGCCACGTTGTCGTGCATTGTGGTCTTGAACATGAAGGCGTCCTGCTGGACCAGGGCAACCGTCTTCCGCAGCGAATCCACCGTGATGTCCCTGATGTCCTGGCCGTCCATTGTTATGCGGCCGGCCGACACGTCATAGAACCGGGGGATCAACTGGGCGATGGTCGTCTTCCCGCAACCCGGCGGCCCGACAAGGCCGAGCACCCTGCCCGGCCGGGCCTCGAACGATATGTGCTCGAGCGCCGGCGTGTCGCCGTACTCGTCGTGGTACTGGAAAGAAACATCCTCGAACCGCACGACGCCCTGTGGGCCTTCCAGGGGCTGGGCGTCCTCACTGTCCGCGATTGCCGGAATCTGGTCGAGAATCTCGAACAACCGCACGCCACATGAGGAGGCCCGGGCGAACGAGTTCACCATCATCCCCAGCATGCGGACGGGCATCTGGAGAATGCCCAGATACGCCAGGAACTGGGTCAACTCGCCAACGGTCATTGACCCGTCGATCACCCTCATGCCGCCGTACCAGAGGATCGCGGCGAACGTGACCAGGAAAGCGAACGTCATCAGGCTTGTGTTGCGTGCGTGCACGCCGATTGCATCCAGCCTCAGCGTCGTCACCGTCCACGAAGCCTTTTCGAATCTCCTCTCCTCGTGTTCCTGGGCCGCGAAGGCCCGTACGACGCGCACGCCGGTCAGGTTCTCCTGCAGGACCGTGGTGAGCGCGCCGTATTGCTCCTGGATGCGGAGCCAGATGGCGCGCAGCCTCAGGCGGGTGACGATGGCGACGGCGCCCACGATCGGCACGAAGGCCAGGCTGATGAGCCCCAACCGCCAGTTGAGGCTCAGCAGCAGATAGGTCCCGATGCCGATCAGGAGCCCCAGGTGCAGCACTCGCAACACACCTGTGTTGACGAACATCCGCACACCCTCGATGTCGACGATTCCTCGCGACATCAGGTTCCCGGTATGCGCGGTGGCGTGGAAGCTGAAGCTGAGTCTCTGGAGTTTCTCGAAGAACGCCAGCCTCAGCGTGGATGCCACCTTGTGGCTGATCGTCTCGCCAAGGTACTGCTGAACGAACGCGAATGATCCGCGAAGAAGAGAGGCGCCGATGATGAGGAGAGCTGAGCGGAGCAGGGCGCTTCGGGCGGCGCCGGCGTCCACGGCCGCGCCGCTGAGCAGGCCCTGTGCCTGGTCGACCGACTCTCCGAGCAACCGCGGGATCCAGAGCTGGAAGGCGGCTGCACCGACAACTGCAAGAGCACCGAGGAGTAGAAGCCACCGATGGCGCAACGACATGCGTGCGATGCGCCAGAGAATGCCCGCTTTCTCACCCGTGCCGGCGGCAGCGGGTGGGGGCTGGTCCTCGTCCTCTTCTTCTCCGGGAGCGCGGCGCTTGTCCGTGCCCCCCCTTGTACTGGCGGTCAGGGGATCCCTCACGGTCGGTCCGGTGGTGGTGCAGGCCGTCTGCGCGTGGCGCAACGCACCGGGACGTTGTTTGCGGCTCATCCGAGAATACACCTCGCCCGACCCCGGCGGGGAGCGGAAGAAACCGGCCTGCCGCGCTCCTTCCGAAGTGACGGGCACACTC
>CAYYFS010000090.1:2454-8894 GCA_964471055.1 uncultured Dehalococcoidales bacterium | reverse complement strand
CGGGAGGTCCACCATGGAGCTCGGCGAACTCAGCAGCGAGATCATTCTGGGGAATGCCGAGGCTGCCGAGAAGCGAACACGGGAAGCACTTGCGGATGGCATCGACCCGCTGGTTGTGCTCAACGAAGGCCTCGTGGCGGGCATGGACGTGGTGGGCGAGAAGTTCAAGAACTGGGAGTACTTCATCCCCCAGGTGCTGCTGTCCGCCAGGGCCATGAAGGCGTGCGTGGCGATCGTCCGGCCCCTCCTCGCAGAACGGGAAAGCTCCGGCGCCCGGCGCGTGGTGATCGGCACGGTGCAGGGCGACCTGCACGACATTGGCAAGAACCTGGTGGCGATGATGCTGGAGGGAGCGGGCTTCGAGGTCGTGGATTTGGGAGCCGACGTGTCGCCGCAGTCGTTCGTTGAAGCCGCCCGGGAGCACGACGCCCGCATGATTTGCATGTCGGCGCTGCTCACGACCACCAGGCCCGCGATGAAGACGACCATCGATTTCCTGAAGGACTCGGCGATAGGGCACGAGGTCAAGGTGATGGTGGGCGGCGCGCCGGTCAACGAAGAGTACGCCGCAGAGATCGGCGCGCAGGGCTACGCACCGGACGCCGCATCCGCGGCCGAACGAGCCAAAGAACTACTGGGTATCGGCCCCGACTGAGGCGAGAGGAACCGCAGAGCGCTACCGGCGAGGAATCCCGTCCGGGTCCATTTCGGAGGATGGCCAGGAACGCCGTCCGCGGACGCCGGCGATCAGGAGGAACGGCATGAGCAAGGCAGGCGAGTACCTACCGGACAAGCCCGCATTCCGCGTCCTGTCGGAGCGGCAGGTCCAGGAGCTTCACCTCTCCGCCATGGAGTTGCTGGAGACAACCGGTGTCGAAGTGGATGAAGAGGAGGCGCTTTCTCTTCTCCAGGAGGCGGGATGCTTCGTGCGCGGCCAGAGGGTTCGCATTCCCACGCGAATCGTGAGGCAGGCTCTGAACAGCGCGCCGGAGAGAGTAGCCGTCCGGGACCGCAACGGCGCGAACGGCATCCTTCTGGGGGAAGGTCGTTCCTACTACGGCACCGGCTCGGACTGCCTGAACACCCTGGACGTCAACACCGGAGAGCGCAGGGCGACCGTCTGGGAGGACGTCGCCAGCCTGGCAAAGCTGACCGATGGGTTGCCCAATCTCGACTTCGTGATGTCCATGGGCCTGGCGGTTGACAGGCCGGAAGACACCGCCGACGTTCACAACTTCGACGCGATGGTGAGCAACACAACGAAGCCCATCGTGTTCACCGCGTTCTCCCTGGCGAGCCTCGAGGCCATCCACGAGATCTGCTGCGCGGTTGCGGGCGGAGAAGACGAGTTCAGGCAAAGGCCGTTTGCGGTCCACTACTCGGAGCCCCTCACTCCGCTCACCCACACCAGGGAAGCGGTCGAGAAGGTGCTCTTCTGCGCCGAGAAAGCGATCCCCCTGGTGTACGTTCCCGGCCCGATGGCCGGGGCGACTGCGCCCGTGACACTGGCCGGCGCCGTGACGCTGACCATCGCTGAGTGCCTTAGCGGACTGGTCATGCACCAGCTGCGGGGGCCGGGATCGCCCTTCGTGTTCGGCGGCCTGCCGGCCCTGATGGACATGCGGACCTCTGTGTTCGCCTACGGCCCGCCTGAGATTCCCCTGATGAGCGCCGCGCTGGCCCAGATGGCGCACCACTACGGTCTGCCTGCCTGGGGCACGTCGTGCTGCACCGATTCAAAGGTCGTCGACCAACAGACGGCGGTTGAGTACGTCGGCTCCTCCCTGATGGCGGGCCTGGCCGGGGCCAACCTGATCCACGACTCCGGCTACCTTGAATCGGGGGCCACTTCCTCCCACGAGAGCATCGTCCTCGCGAGCGAGGTCCACGGCTACGTGAGGCGGATACTCCGCGGGCTGCACGTCGATACCGAGACGATTGCCCTGGACGTCATCGCCGAACAGGGTCCGGCGGGTACGTTCCTGGCGACGGACCACACCCTGAACCACTTCCAGAGCGAGCTCTGGTTCTCGTCGCTCTTCGACAGGGACAGGCATACCGGCTGGGAGGCGGCGGGGAGCCTTACCCTGCTGGACCGGCTGAACCGGGAGGCGAAGAGGATCCTGGCAGAGCACGCTCCGGAACCGCTCGCCGACGAGACGCGCTCGAAGATCGACGAGATCGTGAGCCGGCTGTAGGGCGGACGCGCGACGGGGTGGGACCCGCGCCTGCGAGTCACTGAGCCCCCTCTCCAGTTCACATTGCCGGTGACCCGATCCCCGGGGGACATGTCACCTGGCTAGATCCTTACGCCGAATTCAGCCTCGAATTCTTGCCAGACGTCCTCCAGCACCGGCGTAGTGGCGGCTGCGTAGGCCTCTTCGAACTCCTTCGAGCTGGCCGGGCCGGTCAAAACGATGCCGTTGCCTTGAACGGGCGCGTGCATCGCGAACTGCATCGCCAGGTCCCTTATGTTGAGGCCGCGGTCCTGGCACCACTGCCACATCGCGTGGGCTCGAGGGAATACCGTTGGGTCCAGATAGCTGCCCACGGCCGCCGGGATGACCTTCCCGTCCTCATCGTGGATCCCGACTTCCTTTTGGATAGGCTCCGGACCCGCGAGCAGCGAGTTGCCCAGTGGGCTGCCGATAAGGATTCCGACGTCGTGCTCCAGCGCGAACGGGATCGCCTCTTCGGCGAGGGTCTGATCCAGCAGTGTGTAGTTCAGGAACGACAGGATGATGTCTACGCCGGTTTCGATTGCCCGTCTGTGGAATTCGGGCTGTCGCACGGCGACGCCTACGGCACCGATGCGGCCTTTCGCCTTCCAGTCGAGCATCACTTCCAGGCACTCGCCAAGCGGCTCTTCGATATCGTGGCGCGGGCCGTGGATCAGCACGGAATCTACGTAGTCGGTCTGCAGCGTCTTGAAGCTGTTTTCGAGGCTCCAGGTCGTCGCCTTTTTCGACCAGTCGCGCAGGTATCGCGGATGCGAGCCGACCTTGGTCTGCAGATAGACGTTTTCTCGCCAGCCTCCGGTCAGCGCCTTGCCGATCCGCTCCTCGCTGAGCCCGTAGTCCGGCGACGTATCGACGAAGTTGATCCCCATCTCGATAGCACCACGAATGATGGCAATCGCGTCTTCGTCCGATTGCTCCGGCCCCGCGAGATGCCCGCCACCCAGACCAAGCGCCTTTGGTTTCATCTCGGTGCGACCCAACCGCCGCACTTCCAGTTCTGGCATTGTCGCACTCCCTACGAGGATGGAAACGCTCCGCAGGAACTGAGCGCCTGCCAGAGGGCTCGTGACCTGCCCCGAGTCATTGAGCTGACCGCCATGTTAGTCCGAGGGGCGGACTGTAGAGCAGGGCAGACGTCTGCGGTGGCGACGAGGGCGCATTTCCAGCTGAGGGTGCGGTATCCGGTGATCTTCATGTGGGCGCTAGAGCTCCCAGGCGTGTTCGACCGTGGCGAGGGTGTGCCTGACCTCGGCGACGTGCTCGAATAGCGGCTCGAAGACCCGGTCGTGGATGGGACGGGCGACCCACTCGAGCCGCTTCTCCTCCGACTCCCAGCAGGAGACGATCTCGAAGGTGTGCGGCGGCTTGAAGCCGGAAACAGCGTCGAGCGCATCGTCCGAGAACGGCTTGAGGAGCGCGGCATGGAGGAAGCCGGGCTGCTCGGCCATTTCGGCGATCCAACAGTCGCGGATGCCAGATTCGAGCTGGCCCTCGTGGCCGTCCTTGGCTGCCATGTAGACGTGGAGAGTGATCATGGTGGTGGTTTCTCCTAGAACAGCTTCCGACCCGGCACGGTTACTCGCAGCCGGTACAGAGATGCGCTGGCGGTCACGTACAGGGTGCGGAGGTCGTCGTCGCCCCACGTGAAGTTGGCGATGTGCTCCGGGATGCCGATGATCCCAAGGTCCGTGGCGTCCGGCGCGAAGACGTGGATCCCGCCGGGGCCTGTTGTGTACAGGTTGCCTTCGCTGTCCACCTTGAGTCCGTCCGGCGCGCCATCGCCTTCGCCCGTCACCTCGGCCCAGACATCGCCGCCAGTCACAGAACCATCTGTCTGCACGTTGAACACGCGCACATGCCCGCGGTCGGTGTCGTTGACGAAGAGTCTCGACTCGCCCAGCGAGAATGCGACACCGTTTGGCTGGAGGAAGTCATCCGCGAGCTGTGAGGTTTCGCCGGAAGGCGAGATGCGGTAGACGCCCTGCACGTCCATGTCCTGCTCACGCGGGAAGCCGAAGCCCTCCATGCGGCCATATGACGGGTCCGAAAAGTAGATCGAGCCGTCGCTCTTGACGGTCAGGTCGTTGGGGCTGTTGAGCTCCTTGCCGTCGTAGTGCGTGGCCAGCACCGTGATGGAGCCGTCTTCCTCAGTGCGGGTGATGCGGCTGCCGTGCTCGCAGGTGAGCAGCCTTCCCTGCAGGTCCCACGTGTTGCCGTTCGCCTTGTTGCAGGGCTGCCGAAATGTCTCAACGCCACCGGCTGCGCTCCAGCGTCGCATGATGTCGCCCGGCATATCGCTGAAGATGAGCGAACCGGTGCGGGGGTCCCAGACGGGCCCCTCGGTGAAGATGAAACCGGTGGCGACCTGCTCGACGTCGATGCTGTCGCCAATGACGGAGCGGATACGGTCGTCAAGGATTGTGAGTGCCATGGCTGGCTTCCTCCTTGCAGCGGTCAGATTCCTCGCTGCCCTCGGAACGACAATCGCGGGCCGAATTCGCAGGGTGCGCCTGTTACTTCCTCAGCAGCCAGTTGATTGCGTTTGTCATCAGCTTCCGGGCCATCGGGTGCTGCAACGTGCTCAAGCGGTGTCCGTGGCCGAGATAGGCCACGCGACCGTCGCCGTACTCGTGGCAGAAGCCGGCCACCGACTCCCGGCCGTCCCTGGCGATGCTGGTCGAAAGCACGTGAACGCGGTCGTAGTCGAACCAGAGGAAGTGCTGTTCGTCCTCGATCGTGTAGTCGGTCACGCCCTGCGTGATCGGATGATCGGGGTCCACGATGCGGACATCGAATTCCTGGAACGGCGGGTGGAACATGTAGTAGCCGCCCACGGTTCGACGGTAGCCGTCTTCGTGCGGATAGCCCCAGGCCGAGTTGTGCAGCACCAGGAATGAGCCGCCGCCCTGAACGAAGCTCTCGATCGCCTCTTCCTGGTGCGGCTTCATCCAGCGCTTCGACGGCTCATCGTGCCCGTTCGGCCACTCCATACCGTCCCGGTGGAATACCAGCAGTTTCTTGCCTGCCAGCTTGTCGGCGTCTATCGACGCGAAATCAGTGGTTAGCTCGGCTTCGAGCCCTGCAGCTTCGAGGATGGGTCCGACGCCCGAAAACGCCTCTTCGGCGTTGTGGGATCGGTCACCGGCCAGCATCACGGCATCGGTCATGGTTGTTGCTCCTGTCAGGCGGTTGTGTGGTGTGCCGAGGAATGTACCACCTGTATCGCGCCTAGCGGAGGCCGCGCGTTGGCCCTGCAACTGGCATGAGCGCGGCACAGCGAAGCCATCTGGACGGGTTGAGGTGCACTCTCTGCAACGATAGGGACCGTTGCCCTGGCGGATCAGCGTTCCATCTGTGATCGGATGTACTCAGCGACGAACATGGTGACCTGCCCGCGGCGAGCCAAACGGTGCTTCAGCGCTCTCTAGGCCGGGAATAGACCCGGTTGCCTCGGTCCCACGACCCCACATCGGAATCGTTTGCGGCGGAAAGGCCCCAAGCACTTCTAACCGCGAAACCTGACCTGCCCCCAAAGGTTGTGCCAATCGCTATGTTGGTGCGAGGGCCGGAACCGGCAATGCCGGCGTCTCGGGCCCTGGCATGGTCTCCTCGGGTGATGGTGGCCGGCTTCCCCACCCGCCGCTCGTAGGCTGTCGGGCAGAGACGTGCCGCGGGAGATCATCGAGGACTGCGTGCGCGCGGCGACCACCGCCCCGAGCGGCGCCAACATGCGGTGGCATGCCCCGCCAGGGGCTAGCGGACTTTCTCAGGGCGCCGGTAGCAGGAAGAGGCGTCGTTCCTCCGCCACCAGTTCCGTGTCCATTTCCGCACAGAGTCCGCCCAGCCGCTCGACGAACCACTCCCTGTCCTTCCCCCCGGAGTGATTCACCTGCATGTTCTCGATCTTCACCGGCATCACTTCCACCCGGTCTACCCGCGCCTGGTCCGCAGGCACGTGCAGAACGAAGAGCGCAGACAGGTCGTTCCGCATGTCCGGGTTGACCGCGTAGTCGTCCACGAAGTCCCCGGTGTCGTACAGGATCGGCTTTCCGCCGTAGAATTCGACTCCCTGCACGATGTGCGCGCTGTGACCCCAGAAGACGTCAGCCCCTGCATCCACCACCGCGTGCGCGAACTGCCTGAACCCCTGCGGCGGCCTGACCCTCCAGTTCGGCCCCCAGTGGATGGAGAACACAACGA
>CAYYFS010000090.1:0-2354 GCA_964471055.1 uncultured Dehalococcoidales bacterium | reverse complement strand
CACACGCGTGAAGTTGATCCCGGGCGAGTCTTCGGTCGCGGCCCACTCCACCGGATAGTCAGCCCAGCTCAAGACCGCCACCTTCAGGCCATCCGCCGACAGAACCGCCGGGCTCCGTGCTTCGTCGACGTCGGAACCCGAGCCCGCGTGCGCGATCCCCGCCTCGTCCAGCACGCGGATCGTCTCCAGCAGCCCCGTTTCCTGGAAGTCCATCGCGTGGTTGTTCGCGGTGGACGCAAAGTCCACGCCCGCTTCCTGCAGCGCCTCGACGGCGGAGGGATCGGCCCGGAAGTAGAAGGCTTTGTAGCCACCGTTGCGCCACGGGTCCGTGTGGGCGGTCAGCACAAACTCCATGTTGATGAGAAACAGGTCGGGCGCCCTGAGCTCCGGGAGCATGCCGCCCCACGGGAAGGCTGGGCCCGTCTCATCGATCGCCTCGCCGACCAGCCTGCCGAGCATCACGTCCCCGGCCAGCGCGATCGATATCCCCGGTTCGGCGTCCGTCGGCCGCGCTTCGGATGGAGTTGCAGGCACCTCAGCTGCTCTCGCGCAGCCTGCTAACGCCGCGACGACGACCGCCGCTGTCGCCAATCCGGCCGGCAACTGGACCCGGCTCATCGGTCAACTCCGCGGCTGCATCCAGGCGGAACGTTGTGTCCTGGTCGGGAGGCAGCCAGCAATCCCCCGAGCTCGCTCGATTGCCGCGTGAACAACAGCTGCAGCCGCGCCGACCGCCTCTTCTCTGTTGTGCGCCGCCATGATCGCTCTCTCCGACTGAGCCTTGCGCGGATCGCCCGTGAAACCGCGAGGCGTCAGCATACCGGGGATCACCACAGACTCCGCCCGCGCGGGAACTCACGGGATCCTGGCTGTGACCCACAGCGACGCAGACGGCGGCTGGCACCGAGCGCCTTACTCTCACGGACGAGGAGCGACCCTTCAGGTGTTGTGGCGGCGGGCGAACGTGAAGCACCCCCGACGAGGCATCCGACCGGGGGCGCTTTCGTATCAGGTAGGTGGTGCCGAGGGGCGGATTTGAAACGCCGGCACACGGGTGCTCAGTCGATCCTGAGACAGGATGGCCCGCCCCGGGTGCCGTCAGGGCACCTCAGGGGATACCCAATCGGCTATGTGAAGTCCTCGTACTCGCCCTTCCCGTCCTTGCGGGCGAGTTGCAGGTCAACGCCGTCCGGCGCAGCGAAGGTGAAGATGGTGCGGCCCGAACGGGCCTGGTAGAACGGATCGTGCTGACCCTGGTTGCCCCTGGACCTGATCCCCTCGGCGTCCTCTTCCAGGCTCCCGGCGAAGAACGCGATGTGGTTGAGGCCAGGCTTCATATCGCCGTGGACCGTGTCGAGCTGGATCTGGAGCGGTCGGTCGGGGTCGTCGTTCGTGAGGAAGACGATGTCACCATCGTCGAGCGTGCCCTCAATCCGCATGCCGAGGTCTTCGTAGTACTTCGTTGCAGCTTTGATATCGGTGACGTTGAGGGTGATGTGGTCGACGTGCCCCAGCTTCATTCGGCTTCTCCTTGATGGCGGTGTTGTGCCGCTAGTCTAGCCGCGCCCCTCCGAGTTGTGGAGAGGCCGGGGACCCGAGGGGCGGGTTTGAACCGCCGACACACGGATCTTCAGCTCTTCCTACCCCGGTTGGGCCTTCGCCGGTGGCGGCGCAACCCTGAACGGCAGGCGCACCTTCTCATCACCGTCGAGCAGGATATGCAGCGAGTAGTCGCCGTACGTCTTGAAGACCAGCCCATTCAGGGCCATCACGAAGTTTACGCCCTGTGTCGTTCCCGACTCCGGCGGCCGTACTGGTAACCCGCCCCCGAGAGGAGGGATCACGTCGCCGCCGTCGGCATCCATGAGGCGTATCCGCACGTTCTTGTCGCCTGCTTCCGCTGAGTGAAACCGGAAGTTGGCGACCACGTTGAACGACTGTTGAGTGTGGGGCACAGATGCTGCGTAGAGGGTGTCCCACCCCAGTCCCAGCGCGCTGATCTTGCCGCCCGCTTGCGATGCCGCGTCACAGAGAAATGCGAAAGACGTTTCCATCAAGGGCCCCCTGCGCGGGTCTTTCCTTTCGGCAACACCGACGCCGAAGTAGCTGAGCATCCCGATGCTACAGGGTACCCCTCCCGAGGATCATCAACCTTCCACCTCTTCGAAAGGGTGGAAAGGCGACCGGTCGAGGGGTGAGTGCCGTCCGTCGCGATGCGGCCTGACGCGCGGGCGGATGCCACGGACCGCGAAGCGCCCCCGGTGGTGTAGCCGACCGGGGGCGTTCTTGTGCTGGGAGTTGGTGCCGAGGGGCGGATTTGAACCGCCGACACACGGATTTTCAGTCCGTTGCTC
>CAYYFS010000089.1:0-8895 GCA_964471055.1 uncultured Dehalococcoidales bacterium | reverse complement strand
CCGCGTACGTGAGGTCCACGAGGAGATTCGCTACCACGTACACGATCGTGAATACCAGCGTCACGCCGGTGATTACGGGGAAGTCATTCGTTCTCACCGCATCAATCGCAAGCCTTCCCAGGCCGGGCCATGCGAACACCATCTCGGTGACAACGGTGCCGGCAAGGAACCCCGCCAGGAGGAGCCCGGCGTTCGTGATGGGCGCGATGACCGCGTTCCGGAATGTGTGTTTCCAGATCACGTTCCGGGTCGATACTCCCTTCGCTCTCGCGAACTTCACATACTCTGAGTCCAGCACCTCAAGCATTGCCGAACGCGTTATTCGCAGGTTGCTCGAAGCGTTGATGAGGGCGAGGGTCAGAGCAGGCATTATCAGACTGCTGGGGCCTTCCCTGGTTCCCGCCGGAAGCCAGTTGAACGTGACGGCGAATACCAGTATCAGGATCAGGCCGAGCCAGAACGGGGGCAGAGCCTGCCCGATCAACGCGAACGTCCGGCCGACGTAGTCCCACATTGTTGCGCGCCTGACGGCCGACAGCACGCCCAGGGGTATCCCAATAGCGACCGCCAGGAACCAGCCCGTGAGCGCCAGCTCGGCGGTCGGCCGCACGCGGTCTTTGACCATGTCCAGGACGGGCCGCGACTCGTTGAGGGAGGTGCCCAGATCGCCCTTGGCGGCCTTGCCGAGCCAGATGAAGTACTGGACCACGAGAGGGCGGTTGAGGCCGAACTTCTCGCCCCACGCCTCCCACATCTCAGGCGTGGTTTCAACCGTCAGGAACAGGTTTCGGGGATCGCCCGCCAGGCGCGACATGCCGAACACCAGGATCGTCGCGACGAAGATCGCGAATACGGAGGCGCCGATTCGTCGCAGAAGGAAACGCGCCATTCTCCAACCTGTCTATCTTCCTCGTTCTTCGTGAGTGGCACCGCCGCCGGGCTGGCGCGTGGTGTCCTCGGGCGCAATCTTAACTCGCTCGCTGCAAACACCGGCACGAGGGTGACCCGCGAGCAGCCACGGAGGCACGTGGAGCCTCTGCGATTCCCGGGAGGGAACGTGTCGATCCGGCACGATGGTGATCCGGGGAGGTCAGTTCGTGATTGACCTCCCCGGACCCTGCCGCTGTCAGTCGGCGCTACTTGGCGGGTTGCGCCAGTTCAAGGTTGTTGGGGGTGCCAGGCTCGACGCGCGGGAACATCTGCCAGTCCGCCACGCGCTCGGGGTTTTGCACCCACAGCTTGGGTATGTCGGCCACGGTGATGAACGGCATCCAGTCCCGAAGCCAGTCCGCACGCTCCTTGAAGATGGCGATCTGGGCATCCCGATTGCCCTGTTCGGTCTCCCAGCGCGTGTAGAACTCCTGGAGTTCCGGAATTTCGACGGAGCCGTTCCAACCCGGACCGTGGGACCTGTAGGTTGCGCTCCACACGTGGGCGTTGTTGTAGTCGACGGCATCGCCGACCATGAACCACATCCACGGGGCGTCCTGCTCCTTGGTCATCAGGTTCGGGCGCCCGGCAGTGTAGGCAATCAGGTTCGGCTTCGCCCTGATGCCGATGTTCTCCCAGTAGGCGACGATGGCCTGGGCAGTTTCTACGTCCACGTTCGCGAAGTCGTTGGGAATCCAGAAGCTGAACTCGAATCCGTCACCGTAGCCAGCCTCTGTAAGAAGCGCCTTCGCTCCTTCAGGGTCGTAGGGCACCACCCACCTGTCTTCCCAGTCAGGCGCGGCGAGCGGGATGCTCGGTATGTACGCGATCGGGGCCAGACCGCCGAGAATGGTTTCGGTGATGGCCTCGCGGTCGATAGCCATTGCCATCGCCACTCGGACTTTCCTGGCGCGCTCGTGCCGCACCGGATCGTTCGGGTCGCCGATCCACGGGTGGTCGTCGTCCGGCTTGAAGCCCGGCCGTACGTTGACAGGCTCGCCTTTGAAGGTGTGCACTGCGGGGTCGTACCAGTAGTTCCCGCCCATGAACACGGCGGCGTTGTGGAACTGGCCAAGCGTAGCGTTGGCTTCCATGCCCTGTTCAACCAGCCCCGTGATGTTCTTCAGCGAGGCTTCGACTATGTCAGCCTGGCCGGTCTTGATCATGGCTACGCGGGTCTGCTCTTCAGGGACCTCGAGGATGACCAGCTTGTCAAACCCGGGGACGACCCGCCAGTGGTCCTTCACAGCGTCCGCTTCGAGCCGCACGCCCGCTGACCAGACCTGTGGGTCCCATGGACCGCTCGCCACCATGGTCGTGACGGCCGGCCCCTCGCCAAGCTGGTCGTAGACTTTCTTGCTCAGGATGCACTGTCCGCCGCTTCGTCCTCCCTCGATGAAACCCCACTGGGTCGGGAGGGACTCGGGAGTGTCGAAGGGTGCCTCCACGGTGTACGTGTCGACCGCGACCCACGGGTCGTACGAGACGAAGAGACTCGCGCCGCCACCGGCCGTGGTCTCCTCGTTGTCGGCACCGGCGTCGTTGTAGCTGTACGCCACGTCCTCAGCCGTCACCTCGCCCCACCCCTTATGGAACTGGATGCCCTCGTTGATCTTGAAAGTGATCTTGCTCTGGTCAGACGCCACTTCCCAGGATTTGGCTACCTGGCTGACTATCTTCGTGGCGTCGTCCTTGTCCACTGTTGCCAGGGCTTCGCATACGCCCCAGTTGATGCGGAAGGATCCCCTGGGATACGGCGCCAGCGAGTTGACGAAGATCGGGGAACCGACGGTCGGGAGCGCCAGAGTCAGAGTTCCCTCCGCTCCACCTACCACGGCGGTCGGCGCCACGGCTGTGGGCGCGGGCGCGATCGTGGGCGTCGGCAGCGCGGCCGTCTTCCCCGGCGTGGGCGTTGCCACGACGATTACGGTCTCGACGACCTTCTCGCCCGGCACTTCCTTCTCAACAATGACGGTTTCGACCACCGTCTCGGCGTCACCCCCGCACGCGACAGCGAGCATCGCCACCACGCCAAGAGCTAGCAGAAGCAGTGGCGCGCATCACCATCGGAACGACTTGAGTTTCATCGTTTGCCCTCCTGATGTGATAGAGCTTGCGTCTCCCTCTGCCATCGTCCGGCGCCGACCGGCAACGTTCCCGGATGGGACCGCACGCGGCCTGCCAGAGTGAGTGCGGCGCCATTCTACACTTCCCAGTCTTCGATGCACACCAGTTGACGAGCAGTCAGGGAGCGCTACCCGACGCGACCACCCGATCGCAGATAGTTGGCGAATTCGCGTGTCCCCGCTTCCACGTCCAGCCCGTCAGCCACGTTGTGATGCACCGTTGCGAAGCCGTCGTAGCCGATTTCGTCCAGCGTCGCGAGAATCGCCAGGAAGTCCACTCCTCTCGTATCCCCGAATGGCACCAGGTCGAACGTGACCGGCCCGTTCACCCAGGTTTCGATCGTGGAGTTCCCGTCCGGATGGAGCCACATGTTCTGGAAGTAGACGTTGAAAAGGTGTGGTTGGAAGGCCCGGAGTACCTCCGCTCCATACTCCTGGCCGCACGTCGCAAGGTTTGATGGTTCGTAGATGATGCCGAAGTTGTCCCGACCCACGTCCCGCAGCACCCGGAGCGACATGTCTACTGTCTCGAAGAGGGTGCAGGTATGCGATTGGTGGGCCAGGCGGATGCCACGTTCAGCCGCCTCGTCCGCCGCCCGTTTCGCCCAGGGGATATCTGTCCAGGCCTTCATTGCCACGCGGATCAGGTCACAGCTCAGAGCTTCGGCCAGATCCAGATGGGGAGTGATGTTTCGGAGCGCCATCTGGGCCCTGTTCGTGTTCACGGGGATATCCAGATCCCCCGTGACCATGGATACGGCAAGGTTGCTGCCTGCCAATGCGGCCTTCACGCACTCAACGATGTCTGGATCGTCGTCGACTCCGACTTGCGAACAGCGCATGCACAGCGCGGAGTAGCCGCCGGCCCTGGCAAGCACCGACAGCTCCTCGATGCCCATCTGGGCTCGGTCCTTGTGTCCGCGCGGCTCCACCACGCGGGTCGATAGAGATAGCTTCATGGCAAACTCCCGTCCGGTTGGTGCACGGGGCACGACAGGGGGGCATCACAGATACCCCCCTGCTGGTGATCACCGCCTGTCCGGCGTTCCCTGCGCTAGCCCTGTAGCTGTTCGCTTCTGGCGCGCGGCAGAGCCGCCCTCAGTCGTTCTACTTGGCTGCTTCGCGTGCTTCCTGCTCCGCGACTGTCTCGCGCTTCCATGTGCGCTTCTGGTCATCGCGAACCTTGACCGAAAGCCTGCCGAGACCCTGGACCTCGAGCACGACCGTTTCCCCGTCCTGCATCGGCCCGAGACCGAGGTGGTTGGTGCCGGTGGCGATGAGGTCCCCCGGGTTGAAGGTCGTTACGGCTGACAGCAACTCCACGACGCCCTCTACCGGGCGGGCCATGTCCGAGGTGTTGAAATCGTGGCGCAGGTCGCCGTTGTTCCACAGCTTGATGTCCAACGCCTGGGCGTTCGGGATTTCGTCCCTGGTCACGATCCACGGGCCGATCGGGCCGAAAGTGTCCCAGGACTTCTGCCACCAGAAGCTGTTGCGACCTTCTGGCGTGATCCCACGAGCCGATACGTCCATGAAGTTGAGATATCCGAACACGTGGTCGAGGCCGTTTGCCGCCTTGACTTTCGAGGCCTTTTTGCCAATTACTACGCCGAGTTCTGCTTCGTGGTGAAACACGGCCGCCGGGGCGTCCGGGAGCACGACGGTGTCGCCGTTGCCGAGGACAGAAGTCGGCGACTTCAGGAAGGCGTCGGCCTCGTAAGCCTTTGGGATGGTGCCGGACTCCATGTAGTTGCCGGCCATGCAGACCATCTTGCCCGGCAGAGGTACCGGCGGTCGGAACCTCACGGAATCGACAGGCACTCCCTCCCGAGATCCGGCGGCCTCTTCGAGCTTTGTGCGGTAGTCGTCGAAGCGAGAGATCAGGCCGGTCATCAGGTCCTGGGAGGTGAGGTGCGGAATGGACTCGACGACGTCGGCAACATCTACAACCGTCTCACCGCGCACGACCGCCAGCCGAAAGTCATTTATGAACGCTATTCGCATTTCCTCACTCCTTACGTACGGCCGGGACCCCTGTGGCCCAACTCGCCCGGCCCGCGAGCCGGATTGCGTGCCACAAGCTACCATCGTTCGCGGTCAGCCGCCACCGAAGCAGGAGCACGCTTCCCGCGACCGGACGCGGCAGTTGAAAAGACGGGAGCAGTCGAGTGAACATGCGCTCCTGCTCGGGTTCGCGAAGGGAGTCGCTGCATGATCCGCCTGGCCCTGATGGGCTGTGATCGAGCATCAGCCCGATACTCGGGCGTGGCCGGACGCCTGCGGAAAGCGGCGTTCACGGCTGTTGCTGACCCGGACCCGGATGCAGCCCGGGAAGCCGCTGCGGGGTTGGGGATATCGGTCACGGCCGAAACACTGGACGATCTGCTCGCCCGCGGTCATGACGCCTTCGACGCAGTGCTGATCGACCTGCCGGATACCTGCAACGGGGTACTCGTCGAGAAGGCGGCAAGGGCGGGGAAGCACGTGCTGGTAGAGATGCCTCTGGCCCACTCCACATCGGAAGCCGACGCCGCCATCGCTGCTTGTCGATCCGCGGGTGTGTGCCTCATGGTCGGGCAGGCCATGCGCTTCATGGAGTGCCACCAGGCTATAAAAGACGGCCTGACGCCCGGGAAGCTCGGGGCTCCCGGTGCGCTGCGGATCCACGACTGGGTCCCGCCGACGGGCGTCGGAGGAACCCCGCCCCATCGGGTAGCTCGCGATATCGATCTGGCCTGCTGGCTGTTCGGAGGGTTGCCGAGCACCGTCTACGCGGCCGGGATTCGCGAGTCGGACACAGGACCGGACAGTCACGACTATGTCCAGGTCCACCTCGGGTTCTCCGGCGGCGGCATGGCTCTCATCGATCGCTCCACGCTGTCCGGAAGCGAGTCGGCCTATTTCTCGCTCACAATGGTTGGCTCTCGCGGCGCCGCCTATGTGGACGGTCATCACAACGCTCAGTTGATGTACGGCGGTGATCATCCTGTGGCTCTTGAGGTCGGTCATGGAAGCGGTCATGTCCTGGCCCAGCTCAAGGAGTTCGTGGGTGCCATCGAAGAAGCGCGCGAACCGGCAATCACCGGCGCGGACGGGCGAGCGGCGGTGCGGGTTGCCGAAGCGGCTGTCGCGTCCATGAGATCCGGTCATGCGGTCCGACTGAACGGAGGGCGCTATGAACTCGTCTGACCCACCCGGCAGCTTCCGAGTCGCCGTTGTGAGCGCGGTCAAGCACGACTACGTACCGCTGGGCGTGGTCGCGCATCCGCGCTTCGAGCCGGTTGTTGTTGCCGACGACCCCGATCAGCCGGAGTGGGTTCACGAACGCAACGCAACGCTGGCGGCCCAGCTCAACGTGCCCTATGCGCGAGACGTTGAGCGCGCCCTGGCCGGCTACGGCGCGCAGGTGGCTGTGGTCAGTTCACAGGCCGAACGCCATTGCGACCTCAGCGTGCGGGCGGCAGACGCCGGGCTTCACGTCGTGCAGGACAAGCCCATGTCCACCAGGCTGTCCGAGTGCGACAGGGTGGAGGAGGCGGTCGAACGGAACGGCGTCAAGTTCATGATGTGGAATCGCAATCTGATGCCCGCGGTCCTGCATGCCCGCGATGTGATCGAGAGCGGAGGGATCGGCAAGCCGTTCGCCATTCACGTCGATTTCTACTTCGCCAAGGACGCCGGACCACCGAAGGGCGCTCGCGTTCCCGGAAACCCGCCCATGAACTGGCTAGACGCACAGATCGCCGCCCACGTCGACGGCTCGGATGGCGGAGTCGGCAACGAACCGATGGGCGAGTTGAAGATCGAAGGTGTCTATCCGCTGGCGTACATACGAATGCTCGCCGGCGTGGAGGTCGAGCGGGTGTTCGCCCGCGCCACGGCTCATTTCCACCAGTTGCACGCCGACAACGATGTGGAGGACCTGGCTACGGTCACCCTTGAGATGGAAAAGGGACTGTTGGGGTCGCTATCCATCGGCCGCATCGGCGCGGCCAGTCATCCTGACGGCGCTTACATCAAGATCCATGTACTCGGATCCAGGGGTGCGCTCGTGGTCAACGAGTCGCGTCCCGAGGTCACCCTTCACTACCGTGCTCGGACCGCGGGTGAAGCTCCGAATCGGCGGGTCGCGAATGAGTACGACTTCCTTCTGATGGAGGACTTTGCCCGCGCGATAGACGTCGACGGTGAGACGATCCTGGATGCAAGGGCAAGCAGGGCGATTTGCGCGACGGTCGAGGCTGCCCTCGAATCGGACCGCTCGGAGAGACCCGTAGCGGTCGCGTGACGCGGGAAGGTCCGCTGGAAACCCGGCCGGCCGGTGCTACCGGTTCGAATCGTCCATTTCCTCGAGTTCCACCCACGCACCGCGCCTGGCTGATGTGGCCGCCGCGTCCACGAACCTCTGCACGTGCCAGCCGTCGTCCAACCCGGGATGCTTGCATGGCGCCCCGGCTGCGCGTTCCATGACGGCAGGAAACACGAACCTCGCGAATCGATTGCCGACACCCGGGTCGGGAACGATCTCTCGCACCGGGGGATCATCGCCGGGACCTGCCAGAGCAATCGTGCTCTCGATCCTGTAGACGGCAAGCGAAGCCTTTGTGCCGTGCAACTCCAGATCGGGAGCCAGGCCTTTGCGCAAGAACGGGGCGTGGGACGCCAGCATTGCGCCGATGGCACCCCCGCGGAACTCTACGAGGATGCCGCCGTAGTCGAACGCCGTACCCGTGCGCTGGTCGGCAGAGTCGGAGGCCGTGTGCTTCTGGCCCCACTCCAGAGCCTCGCTGAGGTTGGGCTCACCGATGTCGGGCTTCGGCCCCGAGATCACGCCGGCGTGTGCCAAAACCCGGCTTGCCTCAGCGCCCGTGATCCACCGAACGATGTCGTACGCGTGCGAGCCTACGTCGCCGATGCTGCCCGCGGCAGACAGGTCCGCGTTGTCGCGCCACGTGAAAGGGATGGCCGACGGGCGCGGATTGTGCCATCGCCAGACGACACCCCGAATCTCGCCGAGCTCCCCGCTCTCGACCATCTGTTTTGCCCGCGCGAAAACCTCGATGTACCGCGTCCAGTAGGGCACGAAATGGCCAAGCTCGGCATCTCTGAACGCCTGCCAGATCTCGCGAGCCTCCCGCGTATTCATACCCACCGGCTTTTCGCAGAACACGTGCTTGCCCTGCTCCGCGCATCTCATGGCTGCTTCGTAGTGCAGCGCGTCCGGCGTGGCCACAAGAACGAGATCGATGTCCGGGTGGTCCACGACCTGACGCCAGTCGTCGGTGACGAACTCGGCACCATCTTCTCGGGCCGCCCGTTCCAGTTGGTCGCGACGTCTCGCACAGTGCGCCACGATCCTGGCATCTGTCGCGGCCTCGCGGATTTCCTGCCGATACGGCGTGGCAATGAAGCCCGTCGCACCCAGTACACCGATCTGGAATCCCATAGCGCCCCTTCCGTTCTTCACCCGGGATGGATTCTACCTTCCGGGCGGGTGCAGCACGGTTGGCACCCGCTGTCAGGCCCGCCTGGCTGGTCGCTCCAGCTTGAACCGCACCGGCGTGGTTGCGCATACGCCTTCAGGACGGCGGCGTCACCCAGACCCTCTCCCGGGGAGAGAGGTACTCGGCCGCGCATCCCCTTCGATAGGCTCAGAACACCCTCAGCACGCGGCTCAGGGCGGCGTAGCCGCGTTCTCTCCGGTCGGACGAGGTCTCGGCCCTCCGGCAAAGCGTGTCTTCGACCCAGCCAAGGGCGCGCTCGTGACGCTCCCGGGTCAGTAGCGGAGGGTGTGGAACGTCTGGAGCATGGCTTCGATGTTGGCAAGAGGCACGTCGGC
>CAYYFS010000088.1:0-8945 GCA_964471055.1 uncultured Dehalococcoidales bacterium | reverse complement strand
AAAGGAAAAGTATGGCCGACACGGCAGAGTGGGTGAAGGCGATCGATTTCGCGTCGATGCCAAAGGCGTTCGACATTGCGGCCGCGGAGGAGAAATGGAGGGCCGAGTGGGAACGGCTCGGCATCCACCGCTGGGACCCGTCGCGGCCTCGCGAGGAGACGTTCGTCGTCGATACGCCCCCACCCACGGTGAGCGGCTACCTGCACATCGGGCACGTCTTCTCATACACGCATCAGGACTTCATCGTCCGATACCGGCGCATGAACGGCTGGAATATCTACTACCCGATGGGGTGGGACGACAACGGACTGCCGACGGAGAGGCGCGTGCAGGAGTACTTCCACGTCCGTTGCGACCCGCGGGTGCCGTACGACCCGGACCTCGTGCTCAAGGTGCCCACGAGCAAGGAGCGACGGAAACCCGCGCAGGTGATCTCGCGAGTCAACTTCATCGAGGCGTGCCACCGGGTGACCGAAGAGGATGAACGGGCGTTCGAGGACCTGTACCGGCGGGCCGATCTGTCGGTGGACTGGCAGGAGCACTACACGACCATCGACGACCGGTGCCGGAGGATGGCGCAGCGCAGCTTCGTCGACATCTACGGGAAAGGGCACGTCTACCAGGCGGAGGCGCCCACGATGTGGGACCCGGAGTTCCAGACGGCCGTTGCACAGGCGGAAGTCGAGGACCGGGAGAAGGACGGTGCTTTCTACGACGTGGAGTTCGGCGTGGAGGGCGGCGGTTCGTTCGTAATCTCGACCACCAGGCCGGAGCTTCTTTCGGCCTGCGTGGGCGTAACGGCTCATCCGGACGACGAACGATACAAAGGGCTGTTCGGGAAAAGGGCGGTTACACCGCTCTACCACGTGCCGGTGCCGATCTTCCCGAGCGAACTGGCGGACCCCGAAGTCGGCACGGGCATCCTGATGGTATGCACGTTCGGCGATCAAACGGACGTTTTGTGGTGGCGGGAGCAGAATCTGGCGCTGCGGCAGGTGCTCGGACGCGACGGCAGGATCGTCGAGCGTACGTTCGGCTCGGACGGTTGGGAGACCCTGCGGGAAGCCGACGCGAACCGGATGTTCGGAGAGCTGGTCGGCAAGCCCGTGGCCGCGGCCCAGCGCATCGTGGCGGAGCAGCTTCGCGACCCGGCGAACAGCGCGACGGGCGGCAGCGCGCCGCTGCAGGGCGAACCGCGGCCCGTCAGGCACACGGTGCGGTACTACGAGAAAAGCGATAGCCCGCTGGAGTTCATCACCACGCGCCAGTGGTTCGTTCGGTTGATGGACAAGAAGGAACAGCTCATCGAGAAGGGTCGCGAGATCGAGTGGCACCCGGCCTATATGGGGAAGAGGTTCGAGGACTGGACCGAGAACCTGGGCATCGACTGGTGCATCAGCCGCCAGCGGTTCTTCGGCGTTCCGTTCCCGGTGTGGTACAGGCTCGACGAGAACGGCGAGCGGACGTACGACGAGCCGATCCTTGCGGACCCCGAGACGTTGCCGGTGGACCCGATGGCAGACACCGCGCCGGGGTTCGACGAGTCGCAGCGGGATGCGCCCGGCGGCTTCACCGGCGAGGCGGACGTGTACGACACGTGGTTCACCAGCTCGCTGACGCCCCAGATCATGGCCGGGTGGGGCGAGACGGACGACCGGATGGACCGGCTGTTCCCCATGGACATCCGCCCGCAGGCGCACGAGATCATTCGCACCTGGGCGTTCTACACCATCGTGAAGGCCATGCTGCACCACGACGACGTGCCGTGGCGGAACGTTGTGCTGAGCGGCTGGGTACTCGACCCCGACCGCAAGAAGATGTCGAAGAGCCGTGGGAACGTGGTAACCCCGGTGGACCTGCTGGAGCAGTACGGATCGGACGCCGTGCGGCACTGGGCGGCGAGTGCGCGGCTGGGCGTGGACACGGCGCACGACGAACAGGCGTTCAGGGTCGGCAAACGGCTGGTGACGAAGGTATTCAACGCGGGCAAGTTCGTGCTGTCGCAGACGGCGCCCGCGGGCGAGATCACGCAGGAACTGGACCGCGCGTTCGTGGCGGAGCTTCGCCGAGTGGTCGAGAAGGCAACGACCGCGTACGAGAGTTTCGAATTCGGGCAGGCGCTCCAGGTGACGGAGACGTTCTTCTGGAGCTCGTTCGCAGACAACTTCATCGAGCTGGTGAAGAAGCGCGCACGCGACGAGGACGACCCGGTGGGCAGGGCATCCGCTGTGGCGGCCCTCAGGCTCGGGCTGGACGTGCTGCTCCGGCTGTTCGCTCCGGCCGTGCCCACGATCACCGAAGAGGTGTGGTCGTGGGTGTTCGCGAACGAGAAGGGTCAGCCGTCGATTCACGCCGCCCCGTGGCCAACCGTCGACGAGCTCGGTGCAGTGGTACCCCCGGAGAAGGACGAGTCCTTCCAGGCGGCGTGCGATGCCATTGCCGCGGTGCGGAAGGCGAAGACGGAGGCGGGCATCGGGCTGGGCCGGCCGGTGAGCACGTGTGCGCTGTCGGGGCCGCAGGACTCGCCCGACCTGGTGCGGCTCGTGCTAGCGGACGTGGCGAACGCGGCCAACGCACCTGAGGTGATGCTGAAGGCAGCGGACGTCGAAGGCGAGGCGACGTTCGTGGCGGAGATCGAGGCAGCGGAGGGCGACTAGGCGCGGACCAGCACACGCGGATGCAGGCTCCTATGAGGAGGGCACGGCATGGCACAGGAGAACGGCACGTATCCACTCAGGTTCTCGGTGGAGTACCCGACGGAGGCGCGGGACAGGGCGACCGTGGCCCTGCGGCTGATACTGGTGATCCCCATCGCGATCGTGCTGGGTTCACTCGGCCACGACACGTGGATGGGCTGGAGCGAGAACTCGTGGGAGTTCACCGCCGGTGCCGGCGGTGTACTCATGATCGGGCCGGCGCTCATGATCATCTTCCGGCAGAAGTATCCCCGGTGGTGGTTCGATTTCAACCTCCAGCTCATGCGCTTCGAGTCCCGGGTCGTGTCGTACCTGCTGCTGCTGCGGGATGAGTACCCCGCGACGGACGATGAGCAGGCGGTCCGCCTGGACGTCGATTACCCGGACGTGGAGAACGACCTCGGGTCGTTGATGCCGCTCGTGAAGTGGCTCCTGGCCATCCCACACTACGTTGTGCTGGCGATCCTGGTTGTCGGGGTGGTCGTGGCGGTGGTCATGGCCTGGTTCTCGATCCTTCTCACCGGCACGTACCCGCGCGGGCTGTTCGACTACGTGGTGGGCGTGCAGCGCTGGATGAACCGGGTGGTCGCGTACGCGTTCATGCTGGTGACAGACGTGTACCCGCCTTTCAGCCTCGACGAGTAGGGGCGCCGGGGCGCCAGGGCGCTTCTTCTTGACCCGGGTGTTGCGGACGGGGTGTCGTGAGGTGCCGCGGCAGCTGCTGCGTATCTCGCGTCAAGGATGATGCCAACCGCGGTGCTGGAGCGTCCCGTAGTATTGACGTTTCGACCCCACGCCCCACAGGCAAACCGCGAGGCGTGATGCAAACGTGAGCCGAAGAGCGGGACTGAAGGCGTGAGAATAGGCATCCTGGACCTGCTACGGCCGGACCGGCGTATCCGGTGGGCCATGGTGCCGTGGGCGTACATGGGCACGAAGCAGTACGCCAGCATCATGCCGCAGGCTGTCAGCGTGTGGTGCCGGGAGCTGGGGCACGAGGTCTTCTACTCCACGTACTTCGGGCAGAAAGATCCCAAGCACCTGCTGCCCGACGACCTCGACGTAGTGTTCATCTCGGCGTACACGCAGGCGAGCGCGATCGCCTACGGCCTGGCCAAGCTCTTCCGCCAGGACGGGACGCTGACCATCCTGGGAGGACCGCACGCCAGATCCTTTCCCGACGACGCCCTCCGCTTCTTCGACGTGGTTGTGAAGGAGTGCGACAAAGAGCTTGTGGGCGACATCCTCCGCACGCCGCCGGTCGGGGAGGTTGTGGCGAGCGGCCGGCCCCTCACGGACGTCCCGTCGGTCGAAGAGCGCATGCCCGAGGTCCGCACTTCCGCCTTCCTAAGAGGAAGGCCCTACGTCTCGACCACCATCCCGCTGCTGGCCAGCGTTGGATGTCCGTACGGATGCGATTTCTGCCTGGATTGGGACAATCCGTACGCCCTCCTGTCCCTGGAGAGGCTCGAAGCAGACCTGCGGTTCGTCATCGAGAGATACCCGAAGGCGCAGATGTCGTTCCACGACCCTAACTTCGGCGTGAAATTCGACGAAGTGCTGGAGGTGCTCGAGCGAGTGCCGCACGGGTCTCGTAAGAGGTACATCCTGGAGAGCTCGCTCTCGGTGCTACGCGGCGACAGATTGAGGCGTCTCGGGGATGCCGGTTGCCTCTACGTCGCCCCGGGGATTGAGTCCTGGGATAACTACGGGGGCAAGGCCGGGGTGGGGCCGGCGTTGAGCGGGCGGGAGAAGCTGGAACGCCTCGTCGATCATTTCAAGCTGATACACGCGTATGTTCCGGGGATCCACTGCAACTTCATGTTCGGACTGGACACGGATCGGGGTGACGAGCCGATGGAACTCACGAAAGAGTTTATGAGGCAGAGCCCGTTCGTGTGGCCGACGACAAACATACCCGTGCCGTTCGGCGGGACGCCGTTCTTCGAGCAGTATCTGAAGGACGGCCGCATCCTGGAGTCCATGCCGTTCTTCTTCTACTACGCGCCCTACCTGGTGACCACCATCAGCAACTACGGTCCGGTCGACTTCTACGAGAAGCTGGTGGACATGACCGAACAAGTGGTATCGACGACGGCGCTTCTGCGAAGAATGAGATCGACTTCGGGCCGCGTTCGAGTCTCTCTGTTGCTGCGGACCGTGAGCGAGCGGGGGATGCTCGGCAGATACCGGCGGTTGCTGGGCAACCTGAAGGCCGACCGCGGGTTGCAGGCGTTCCACGAGGGCAAGTCGGAATCGCTGCACGATTTCTACAGCGACGTGTTCGACAGGCAGCTCGGTGCCTACGCGACGCTTCTGTCGCGCGAAGAGCGCCGGCCGTTGCTGACCCGTGAATCACCGGTGGTGACGTAGTCGGGGCGGCATGGCCGCTATTCTCAGAGCGCGGGCGTCGAGGACGGTGGGCCGGGAGTCGGCCGAACAGATGACGGCCGCCAGTGTGAGATAGGCTCGTACTCCGACAGGCACTTCCGGGGCCTGGTGCGCGGCCTGGCCGGAGTGGGCGGCTCTAGCCCGGTGTCGAGAAACGCCGGTGGACGGCGGTCTCCCTCTCGCGAACCTCGGCGCATTTCTTCGCCACATCGGCAGCAATGTCGAGCGGCACACGGGTCACGCCGTCGGTGTCGCACACCAGCAGGTCGCCGGGGCTGATGCGCAGGTCTGCGACGGTGACGGACGCGCCGTGGCGAACGATGTTGAACGGCCCGTGGCCGGGCACGCGCCCGCGCGCCCACACGGCCAGGCCGGCACTGCTGATACCGGGCACATCCCGGGCATTGCCGTCGACGACCGCGCCCAGGCAGCCCAGGGCGCGGTGCCGGTACGCCATGACGTCGCCGATGATGGCTCCGCGGCAGGGCGGGCCGTCCACGTCTTTCATGACGGCGATGGTGGGCGCATCCGTCTTGGCGATGATGTCGTAGTAGTCTTCCCAGTCGGCGGTTTTGGCCTGCTCGGTGAGCGGCGTCAGCTCGCATGTGACGGCGTAGCCCACGACAGTCCCCGCGTCCGGGGTCATGCACCGGATCTCCGGCCCGGAATAGTCGACCTGTGCGGGGACGTAGCCCCTGACGAGGATGGCGGCGTTCTGCACGGTTGCCGAGTCGTACCCGGCCAGGGCCTCGAGCACGGCGGGATCGAGAGGGGTTTCCACTGTGAGCCTCTTTCGGGTCGGTCGGTACGGCGCGCCCGGGGACGGGTCGCCGCGGGGATGCTACCACTTCCTGGGATCGTCGCCCTCATCCTGACCTTCTACCCTGAGGAAGAAGGGACTACCGAGAGCTGAGAAGGGGGAGGGCGCGGTCGAGGATACGGTGTGCGACGGCGAGTTTGTCCATGAGCGGCAATTGCTCCTCGCCGCCGTCGGCACTCAGGATTGCGACGCGGTTGGTGTCGGTGCCGAAGCCGCTGCCCGGCTCCGAGACGTCGTTGGCGACTATCAGGTCGACACCCTTCGCGGCGAGTTTGGTGCGGGCCTTTTCTGCAGCGTCGCCCGTTTCTGCGGCGAAGGCGACCTTGATCAGGCGTTCGCCGGATATCTCGGCGACGATGTCCGGGTTCTGCTCCAGGTGGACCGTGAGCGCGTTCTTGCCCGCGCGTTTGATCTTGCCCCCGGCAGGCGCGACCGGTCTGAAGTCCGCGACCGCGGCTGCCATGGTGAGCAGGTCGGCATCCCGGCACGCATCCGCCACCGCGTCTCGCATCTGGAGCGCGGTTTCGACCGGCACGAGCCGGACGCCCACGGGCTCGGGCAATGCCGCGGGTGCGGACACGAGCGTCACGTCCGCGCCGCGGTCGCGGGCGGCTTCGGCCAGGGCGTAGCCCATCTTGCCAGACGAGCGGTTCACGAGCATGCGGACCGGGTCCAGCGGCTCGCGCGTGCCTCCGGCGGACACCACGACACGGCGGCCGGCATAGTCTCCGGCCTTCCCGAGTACGAGCCTGACGTGGCCGACCAGGACCTCGGGTTCCTCCATGCGTCCGGGACCCGAGATGCCGGTGGCCAGCCTGCCTTCGGCCGGCCCGGCCATGTGCGCTCCGCGCTCTCTGAGCTGCTGGATGTTCTCCTGTGTCGCGGGGTGTCGGTACATGTTGACGTTCATGGCGGGCGCGATGACGAGCGGTGCCGTCGTGGCGAGCGCGGTGGCGGTCAACAGGTTGTCGGAGATGCCGTGTGCGAGCTTCGCAATGGTGTTGGCGGTTGCCGGTGCGACGAGCATGAGGTCGGCCCGCGTGGCCAGGTCGATGTGGCCGATCCGCATGTCGGCGGGTATCTCGAACATCCGCTCGTGGACGGGTCGGTGCGTGAGGGCTGCGAAGGTGATCGCGCTCACCATGTTCGCCGCGCCTTCCGTGAGGATGACGTCGACGAGCGCTCCCTGCTGCGTGAGTCGCGACGCGAGGTCGGCGGCCTTGTACGCGGCTATGCCCCCGCTCACGCCGAACACGATGGAACGGCCTTCCAGGGGCTTGAACACGGGCGTCTGCTGGTCGCTGTCGGTCATTCCGGGTCCCTCCCTTCGGGGTGAGGGCCCTTGCCGCGAGGGGCGCGGCTAGGCGTTCATTTCATGCGTCAGGCGGAGGCCTATGAGCGTCAGGTCCGCACTCACATGTGTGAAGACGTCGGTGTGCTCCGCAATGAGCGACGCGAGTCCGCCCGTCGCCACGACGTTGACGGCGCTGCCTGCGTCGGGGGAGCCGGACGGCACGAGCTCCTGCCGGAACCGCTCGACCATGCCTTCGACAAGCGCCACGAAGCCGTATACGAGGCCGGACTGCGTCGACTCGACGGTGCTCCGGCCTATCACGTGCGCAGGAGCCGCGAGCTCGACGCGGCGGAGTTGCGACGCGCTTTCGTAGAGGGCATCGGCGGCCCGGAACAGGCCCGGCGCGAGTGCCCCGCCGATGTACTCGCCGTCCGCCGTCACTGCATCGAATACGGTAGCCGTGCCGAAGTCGACGATTACTGCCGGCCCGCCCCACAGGGTGTACGCGGCGACGGCGTCCATCACGCGGTCAGTGCCCACGTCGCGGGCGGGGTCGTAGCTGATCCGGATGCCGGTGCGCACGCCGGGTCCGACCACGAGAGGGTCGATACTCGCGCTGTCCCTGACCGCCCCGGCTACCGGTTCTGTCAATGGCGGCACAACAGAGCAGAGCGACGCCGCGTCGATCCCTGCAGGGTCGATCTCCTTCGATCGAAGCATGCCGGCGATCATCAACGCATACTCGTCCCTCGTGCGGCGCGCGTCTGTCGCGATGCGCCACGTTGCGACGAGGGTCTCGTCGCGGAACACGCCCATGGTGACGTTGGTGTTGCCGACGTCAACGGCCAGCAGGGTTGCCATATGGCTTTCGATTATAGCTGCGGCCGTCGACCGGCCTTCAATCCCGATCCGAGCTCCAGGAACGCCTGTGGCAGAGCGGGCAGCAGATCGCCCGCGGTCATGCCGGTCTCGCCGAGCCTCGTTCGGACGACGTCGGCGGCCAGCCCGTGCACGTAGACGCCCAGGGCGGCAGCGGCGAACGGGGCGGCAGGCATCTGCGCGAGCAGGCCTGCGATGAGGCCGGCCAGAACGTCGCCCGTGCCGCCTTTGGCAAGACCCGGGTTGACCCAGGGGCTGACGTGTGCGCGGCCGTCGGGGTGGGCGATGACCGTGCAGGCGCCCTTCAGGACAACGATGTGGCCCCAGCGCCGGGCGGCGTCCTGCGCGGCCGTGAGCCGATCCTCCTGCACGGGACCCGGGCCTGGGATTCCCAGGAGCCGCGCCATCTCGCCCGGGTGTGGGGTCAGGACGGCCTGTCCGGAAACCCTGTCCCACCAACCGGCGGTATCGGACAGTATGTTCAGCGCGTCGGCATCAAGAACGGTCGAAGGCCGCTCAGCCCCGCCAAGCAGCAACTTCGCGATGAAGTCGATGGTGGGCGGCTCCTGTCCGAGGCCGGGGCCGATGAGCAGAGAGGCGAAGTCCGGCAGCGCCGAGCGAATCTCGGACGTTGCGGCTGCGGCATCGAACCCGCCGTCCGGTCCACCGGCAAGCGGCAGGTAGGTGGCCTCGGCCAGGCGGGCAGCGACGAGAGGGTGGACGGCTGGCGACGCGGCCAGTGTGACGAGGCCGGCTCCGGAGCGCGTCGCTGCCGCCGCGGCCAGATACGCCGCGCCGACGTAGCGCGGGGAGCCGGCGACGATGAGCGCCCTGCCGAAGGTGCCTTTGTGCGAGGCCGAGGGGC
>CAYYFS010000087.1:0-9244 GCA_964471055.1 uncultured Dehalococcoidales bacterium | reverse complement strand
CCAGCTCCGAGAGGATCAGCCCTCGGAGACTGCGGGAAGTGTGCCGGGCGGTCGTGACGGTGCTCTGGACCACGAGGACGTCGGCTCCCGCTTCACTGGCTATCGGAGCAAACCTCTTGGTGTTTGCGGGGATCACGGACACGGCGCACGTCGCGCCTGTCGCCTTGATCTCTTTGACGCGCCGGCCGATCAGGTCTTCCTTGACGGGCTCCGCGTAGGCCCGCTGCAGAACCGCCGTGGCGTCCTCTCTGGAAGCCTCGGCAATCTCCGCGAGCACGGGGCCGGGGTCCTCGTAGCGGGTGTGAACCCCGTCCAGGTTGAGCACACCGAGGCCGCCCAGCCTGCCTATTTCCGCCGCGAACGACGGGGACACCACGGCATCCATCGCGGATGCCAGGAACGGAACGTCCAGCTTCACCCCATCAATGCTCATAGAGATGTCGACCATTTCCGGGTTGACGGTGATGTCGCCCGGGGCGATGGCGACATCTTCGAAGCCGTACGCGGGTCTGAGCTGCTTTCGATCTGGGTCCAACGGCAAAGC
This sequence comes from uncultured Dehalococcoidales bacterium, assembly GCA_964471055.1. Classification (GTDB taxonomy): domain Bacteria; phylum Chloroflexota; class Dehalococcoidia; order Lucifugimonadales; family Lucifugimonadaceae; genus CAYYFS01. The sequence continues at coordinate 8,700 of CAYYFS010000087.1, read as the reverse complement.
ACCTCCCGGTCAGGGTAGCGGCGTCCTGCGGTGTTCGTCTGGGCTCCCGGCCGGGGTGCACCGAAAGGGCCGGTTACGAAAACCGTCGCACGCCTGCTTCGGAGAATTCGGGCAAGTATACGCCTTCCGCGCGGGCCATGCAGGGCCTCCCTCGGCAAGGACCTGACGGGCACCGCGAACGGCTCGTGTGCTACGCTCTGAGGACCGTCTACTCCGGCAACGGTCTGGCAACGTGACAGAGCCCGCGACGGGCGCCTGGACCCGTGGAGAGACGAGTGCCGACAACCCCATAGGAAACACGGTTGCGGGGAACTCGAAGCCCTCGAAATGAGGACTCAGACCCCGACTGCCGGGCAGGACCGCTGATGCGTTGCCCCGCCTCCCACGACCGCGCCCGTCCGCGCGCTCTTTCTATCTTTCTTTCGGAGAGACTCCACGGGAGGTACGTGTGAGCGCTGATGGACGCATCACCGACGTTCGCGGAATCACGGTTGGCCACCAGACCGACGCTGTGAATGGGACCGGCTGCACTGTCGTCCTGTGCGAGTCGCCGTTCGTGGCCGGCATCGAGGTGCGCGGCGCGGCCCCCGGAAGCCGGGACACGGAGATGCTCCACCCCCTGATGGCCGCGGAATGGGTCAACGGCATCATGCTCGGTGGGGGCAGCCTCTTCGGACTGGAGGCCGCCGCCGGGGCCACCCGCTTCCTTGAAGAACGGGGTGTCGGTATCCATTTCGGGCGCAGCACCATTCCGCTTGTGCCGGCGGCGATCCTGTTCGATCTCAACTTCATCACGCATGAAGTGCGTCCCACCCCGGAGGACGGATATGCAGCATGCCGAAACGCCGGGGAGGATTTCGATCTCGGTTGCGTGGGTGCCGGTACCGGTGCCACGGTCGGCAAACTGAAAGGCATGGACCGGGCGGTCAAAGCCGGAATCGGGACAGCCTGCATCAGGGTGGCCGGCGGGCAGCTGGTCGGCGCGCTCATGGCCGTCAACGCGGTGGGCAGCATCGTCGACCCGGCGTCTGGCCGTATCGTAGCCGGGCCCCGCACGGGCGACCCTGATTCCCCGTTCGAGGATTCCCTGGACATCCTGGTGAACCAGCCTCGGAAGCCCCGCGGGTTCTTCACCAACACGGTGATAGGCGTCGTCGCGACCGACGCGGCGCTCGACAAGCGGGCGGCTTCGCGTCTGGCCGTCGCAGGGCAGGACGGCATAGCACTGGCGGCGCGTCCGGCGCACACGGCGAGCGACGGGGACACGGTGTTCTCGCTCGCGACCGGCGAGTATCCCGGGAAGCCGGACCCCGATGTCCTGCACGCTGCGGCTGTGCAGGCGGTTTCGGCCGCGATCCTGTCGGCCGTCGAACACGCCACCGGACTCGGTGGCATTCCGTCCGCAGCGGAGGTATCTGGTGACTGAAGACGCTGGCCGCTTCACGCGGGACACGCCGGTAGCCGTCGTGGGCGCCGGCAGGCTGGGGGCCAACCTCGCTGTCGCCATGGCAGCAGCAGGGTATCGGGTCGCGACCGTGAGCAGCCGGAATGCAGAACACCGCTCCCGTCTGGCAGAGCGGCTGCCGGGAACCGAAGCTGTTCCCGGGCACGCGGATGCCGCCGCCGCAGCCGGGATCGTGTTCATCGCCGTCCCTGACGATGCCATCGAGCTTGTGTGCGAGAAGCTGCCCTGGCGGCCTGGACAGGCCGCGGTTCACTGCGCCGGGGTGCTGTCGCTTGACGTCCTGGCGACAGCCGATCGGGCGGGTGCCGATACGGGCGCTTTCCATCCCATGCAGACCTTTCCCGACCGCGACTCTGCCCAGAGCTTCGGGCGAATCACAATCGCGGTGGAATCGACCGATGCGGGTCTGCGGCAGTGGCTCAACGAGCTGGCTGATTCGCTCGGGGGAGAGCCGTTCGATATCTCCTCTGATCAGCGTGACGCATACCACGCGTCCGCGGTCATGGTGTGCGGGCTGACGGCGGCGCTCGCCGGGCTTGCGGCGGACCTGTGGAACGGATTCGGCCAGGATCGCGAACGTGGCCTGCGCGCGCTCGCACCGCTGATAGGCGCCACAGCCGAGGCCATAGCGGTGCGAGGCGTTCCGGCCGCGCTCACGGGACCCTATGTGCGGGGCGATGTGACGACCGTGAAGAAACACCTTTCGGCGACCCAAGGCCACTCGGTAGATGTCGCCAGAGCGTATGCAGCGCTCGCGGTAGCGGGCCTGCCGCTCGCGGCAGAGCAGGGGAGCCTGATGCCGGAGACACGGAACCAGATAGAAACCGAACTGCGCGCTGCGCTGCGCGATCTGCCGAGACCGTAGGGGAAGGAGACGAACGATGCGCGTGACGACGAACCGGTTGAAGACCATGAAAGCCCGTGCCGAGCTGATCCCGATGGTGACGGCCTACGACGCCACGTCCGCGACCATCGTCGACCGCGCGGGTATCCCCGCGATACTCGTCGGCGACAGCCTTGGGCAGGTCATGCTTGGCTACGACTCCACCATCCCGGTGACCATCGACGACATGGTCAGGGCCACCGCTGCCGTCGTACGCGGCACGGAGAACGCGCTCATCGTCGGCGACCTGCCGTTCATGAGCTATCAGGTGGACATCCCCACGGCCCTGCGGAACGCAGGCCGCCTTCTGCAGGAAGGCGGCGCGCAGTCCGTGAAGCTGGAAGGCGGCCGCGCTGTTGCGCCGACGGTGAAGGCCCTGACGGACGCGGGCGTGGCAGTGATGGGTCACATCGGCCTCACTCCGCAGGCGCTCCACCAGCTCGGCGGCTACCGGGTGCAGGGACGTTCTGACGCGGCGGCCGCGGCCTTGGTCGAAGACGCAAAGGCCCTGCAGGAAGCCGGGGCGTTCGCGGTGGTGCTGGAACTCATGCCGTCTGATGTGGCAGGAACAGTTACCTCCAGCATCGACATACCGACCATTGGAATCGGCGCAGGACCGGCGTGCGACGGGCAGATACTCGTGCTGCATGACGCTCTGGGGATGTTGCCGGACTTCAAGCCGCGGCATGCGCGGCGGTACGCGGAGATCGCCACCGTGATGCAGGAAGCCCTTGAGAAATACGCTGCTGAGGTTCGCGGCCGGGAATTCCCGTCCGAGGCGGAGTCCTTCGAGTCACGCAAGTAGCTCGGGACACAGCTGCGGCCGTCAACAACGCCCGACCGCGTGCGAGGGGGAACTGCAGACGCCATGCGCGTGATCGAGACAGCTACGAGGATGCGCGAGGCGCGCACCGACATGCAGTCGCCGGTGGGCCTCGTGCCCACGATGGGAGCGCTGCATGCCGGGCATGAGGCCCTTCTGGACCGCGGACGTGACGAATCGGCCGTGCTGGTTGCGTCCCTGTTCGTCAACCCGACGCAGTTTGGCCCGGATGAGGACTTCGGACGCTACCCTCGCGATCGCGACCGCGATCTGGCGATCTTCGAGCGGCACGGAGTCGACGCGGTGTTCGCCCCGCCAGTGGCGGAGATGTACCCGGAAGGGGAGACTACGCGCGTGGACACCGGCAACCTGGGCGAGGTGCTGGAAGGCGCGGGCCGTCCCGGACACTTCCTCGGCGTCGCTACGGTGGTGACGAAGCTGTTTGCAGTGGTCCGGCCCGACCTGGCCTTCTTCGGTGAGAAGGACGCCCAGCAACTGCGAATCGTACGGCGTCTGGCCAGGGACCTGGTGCTGGGCGTTGATGTGGTCGGCGTCCCGACCGTGCGCGAGCCCGACGGCCTGGCACTGAGCAGCCGCAATCGGTACCTGGAAGGGGAGAACCGAAGGGCGGCCGCGGTCCTCTATCGGTCGCTGCGTGAGGCACGGTCGCTGTGGGAGGCGGGCGAACGGGATGCGGATGCGTTGCGCGCGCTGGTCCGAGAGGTGTTCGCGTCCGAGCCGCTTGCGGAACTCGACTATGTCAGTATCGCCGACCCCGACTCGCTCGATGAATTGACGACGGTCGATGGCCCGGCGCTTATGTCGCTCGCTGCGCGAGTCGGCAACACCCGCCTCATCGACAATACCGTGCTCGGCGACCGTTGAGGCTTCTGGCGTACCGGCCCGCGCTCGTGTGTCAGCCGCTCTCAGAGGCGCGGCCTGCTTGACTCGCCATCTGCCGACCCTGAGAATCGGTGAGCCACTGTGATGGCCCGCCGAGACTTGAGCGGACCCCGAATCCTCGATCACCCGAAGGAGCGGACCCTTGATCTACGAGCTTCGCGTCTACAGATGCTTCGCTGGTCGGCTACCCAACCTTCACGAACGGTTCCAGAATCACACCGTCGAGCTGTTCGAGAAGCACGGCATCAAGAACGTTGGCTACTGGACCCATGTCGTCGGTCCGACGCAGAACGAGCTGGTATACCTGCTCGCGTTTCCAGACCTGAACGCGCGCATGGAGAGGTTTGCGTCCTTCCAGGCGGACCCGGACTGGATCAAGGCCAAAGCCGATTCGGAGAAAGACGGTCTCATCGTGGAGAACGTCGAGAACCGCATCCTGGACCCGACGCCGTACTCGCCGCTTCAGTAGGCAGGACCGCGGAGCGCTCCTGTAAACCTCATGTCGGTGCGCACCGAAGGGACGACGATGCAGCACTTCCTTTCTGTTACCGATCTGGCCCCGGACGAGGTGCTCCCCGTCCTTGACCGGGCCGCCGCTCTGAAGAGTGGCTCACCTTCAGCCGCGCTTGCCGGGAAGACCGCGGTGCTGCTGTTCGAGAAGCCCTCTCTTCGGACCAAACTCAGCTTCTGGGTCGGTGTGCAGCTCCTTGGAGGGAACCCCGTCTACTTCGCCCCTGAGGAGGTCGGTCTGGGGACGCGTGAGCCTGTCCCGGATGTCGCCCGCGTCGTATCGCGCATGGCCGATGTCGCCATCATCCGGACATTCGCCCACGCGCGGCTGGAGGAATTCGCGGCGGCCGCCTCTATCCCGGTCGTGAACGCCCTAAGCGACGGCGAGCATCCGTGTCAGGCGTACGCCGATATCCTGACGATCAGGGAGCAGAAGGGCGGCTTCAGGGGAGTGAAGGTCGCCTACATTGGCGACGGCAACAACGTCGCGATCAGTCTGGCCCTGGCACTCGGCTCGGTCGGCGCCGAGTTCGCGATAGCCTCTCCCGAGCAGTACGAGCTGCCGGCGCGGGCGGCTGCGGAGGCAGGCGAGCTGGCCCGGGCCTCGGGCGGAGCTATCGAGTTGCTGCGCTCGCCTGAGGAGGCGGTGGCGGGGGCGGACATCGTGTACACCGATGTCTGGACGAGCATGGGGCAGGAAACCGAGACGCGGGAACGGCTGGCCGCGTTCGCCGGATACCAGGTGAACCCCGGGCTGCTGGCGCACGCGAAACCTGGCGTGAAGTTCATGCACGATATGCCGGCGCACCCCGGCGAAGAGGTATCCGCCGGCATGCTCGACGATCCGTGCTCCGTCGCCTTCGAACAGGCCGAGAACCGTCTCTGGGCGCAGGCGGCGCTGCTCGAGAAGGTCGCGGGCAGCGGGTAGTCCCATGGCCATTCCGATCATCGCTATCGTCGGCCGGTCGAATGTCGGCAAGTCCACGCTGTTCAACCGCCTCGCGGGTCAACGTATCGCCGTGGTGAGCGATGTCCCGGGAACCACACGGGATCGCGTGTCCGGTGACGCGTCGTGGAACGATCGCCGGTTCATCCTGGTGGATACCGGTGGCCTGGAGCCGCTGACCGAGGATCCTCTGCTCCGGGACGTGCGGACGCAGGCGGAGCGGGCTCTGGCCGGTGCGGACGCAGTGATCCTGGTGGCGGACGCCACCCAGGGCCTGACTCCGGCGGACACGGACGCTGCGGACCTCGTGCGGCGCTCGGCCAAGCCGACGGTGGTGGCCGTCAACAAGGCCGACAACCCGGAAAGAGAACAGGCAGCTCCTGAGTTCCACGCGCTCGGCCTGGGGGATCCCGTCCCGCTCAGCGCATACCACGGCGTGGGCGTCGATGACTTGATGGTCGCTCTCTTCGACACCTTCCCGTTCGAGCCCGAGCCTGACGAAGAAGAGGGCGCCATTCGCATCGCCATTGCCGGACGGCCGAACGTCGGCAAGTCTGCCCTGTTCAACGCCATCGCTGGCGAGGAACGTGCCATTGTGAACCCAACGCCGGGCACCACGCGTGACGCCGTGGACTTCCGGGCGCGATACGGGGACAGGGACCTGGTTTTCATCGACACCGCGGGTCTCCGGCGCCGGGGCAAGGCGGAACAGGGTATCGAGAAGTACAGCGTTTTGCGCACGCTCCAGGCTATCGAGCGCGCTCACGTAGTCCTGATGGTCATGGACGCGACCGAGTTTGTCACGGCTCAGGACGCCCATGTGGCGGGGTTTGTGGACGACGCGTGGCGGGGGGCCGTGGCCGTGGTCAACAAGTGGGACCTCGCTCCCGGTCTGGGGCTCACCGAAAGCGAGGCGACGGAGAGAATCCGGGAGAAGTTCAAGTTTCTGCCCGGGGTACCGGTACGTCTCACGTCGGCACTGCGCGGCGAAGGACTCCAGGCGATTCTCGAGACGGCAGGTGCCGTGTACGACGAGTTCACCAGGCGCATGCCATCCAGGGAGATCCGGCGCGTGATCATCGAGGCCATGGCGGAACACCCGGCGCCTTCCCGGGGCCGCAGAGGCCCCCGACTGAACAGGGCCATCCAGGTTGGAACGGCGCCTCCCGCGGTCACACTACACATGGAACGCCCGTACCTAATACACTTCTCATACCGCAGATACCTTGAGAACCGCCTGCGAGAAGCCTTCAAGCTCCAGGGCGCGCCTATCAAGCTTGAACTGAAAGGGAGCTAGTGTCCGGTCCCTGGCCGTACGTTATCGCCCTCCCCGTGGCCTACCTTCTCGGGGCTCTCCCGGTCGGGCTGCTCGCCGGGAAACTGTCGCGCGGCGTGGACGTTCGACGGTACGGCAGCGGGAGTGCCGGGGCCACGAACGTGCTGCGCACTCTGGGCATCCCGACCGCGGTACCGGTCCTCCTGCTGGACGGGGGCAAGGGGGCGCTGGCGGTCTTGATAGCCGGCTGGGTCGGCGGCTCCGACATCACAGCCGCGCTCGCGGGCGTGATGGTGATCATAGGACACAGCTGGCCCGTGTTCGCGGGCTTCCGGGGCGGCAAGAGCGTGATCGCCGGGCTCGGGGCGGTCTTCGTCCTGAATCCCATTGCGGGTGCCTGCGGGCTACTCGGGTTCATAGTGGCCGCCGCGGTGCGGTATGTGTCCGTCGGGTCGGTTGTCGGATCCGCGGCCGTCTTCATATGTCTGCTTGTGCTCGTATCGCTGGGCAACGAGCCCGTGGTGACCATGGCGTTCGCGGTTTGTGCACTCACGATCATCGGAGTCCGGCACATTGATAACATGGTGCGCCTTGTCCGCGGTGAGGAACACCGCATCAAGATGCCTTCTCGGCCGAGGCGGGTCGGACGCGCTGCCACGAGATCCGAAGCCCGGCGCTAGCCGCCCGTACGTGTGGCTACCAGCACCGAAGCTATGCATGTGTTTCGCATAGGCGTAGTCGGCACCACCGGTTGGGGAACCACGCTCGCGGTCCTGCTGACGCGGATCGGCCACGATGTGTGTCTTCTCGCGCGTACGCGGCCCGAAGCGCGGCGTCTGGACGAGCAGCAGGTGAACACTCGCCTGGCGCCCGGAGCCCCCTTTCCGCGTGGTCTGCGGGTCACTGCGGATCCTGAGGAGGCGCTGTCGCACGCCGATCTCGTTCTCGTTGCGGTTCCTTCCACGGCCATGCGCGAGAACATGCGACAGATCGCCGCTCACATCGATCCCGGCGTCCTGGTCGTCAGCGCCACGAAGGGCATCGAGATCGAAACCGGCCGACGAATGTCGGAGCTCATCACCGAAGAGGCGCCGGCTATGGCTCCCGCGTCAATCGGCGCTCTATCGGGCCCAAACCTGGCCAGGGAGATAGCCGCAGGGAAGCCGTCGTCCGCCACTCTCGCGTTCACCGGCCTGGAGGTGGCAGAGCGCGCCCAATCCATGCTCTCTTCGGGCAGCCTGCGCGTGTACCGGAGCGACGACCTCGTGGGGGTTGAACTGGGGGGCTCGTTGAAGAACATCATCGCCATCGGCGCGGGGATCATCGATGGCCTCGACCTTGGGAACAACGCCAAAGCGGCGTTCGTGACGCGGGGGCTGCACGAAATCACCCGCCTGGGCGTCATACTGGGCGCCCGGCCCGAGACGTTCGCCGGGATGACCGGGATGGGCGACATGATCGCGACCGCGTTCAGCGATCTGAGCCGGAACCGTCACGTCGGGCACGAGCTGGCCCTTGGACGGGAACTGGACGAGATACTGGCCGAAATGGACATGACGGCAGAAGGCGTGCCGACGACCCAAGCGGCCATCGCGCTCGCCGATCGTCACTCCGTGGAGATGCCGATCACCGAGATGACCGGTCGCGTCCTGTTCGAGGGACTGGACCCTGGCCGGGCCTTCGAGGCACTGATGCGCCGGGCCCCCGTCTCCGAGACGGGCTAGCCGCCCAGCTCGCCCAGGTGGAACATAACCGCCGTGAGCGCGGCGATAGCGGCTGTTTCCGATCGCAGGACCCGCTTGCCGAACCCGACCACTCGCGCTCCGATCTCTGCAGCGGCCTGCACCTCCGCGTCCGTCAATCCCCCCGCAGGGCCGATGACGAGGCTCAGCGT
>CAYYFS010000086.1:7976-9292 GCA_964471055.1 uncultured Dehalococcoidales bacterium | reverse complement strand
GTCTTCGGGAACCGCTCCTCGTAGTACGGGACCAGCTCGCGCACCAGTGCCGAGTACGCGTCGAACAGCCGGTCCAGCGTCCGCCGGTACTCGTCCGCCAGCGGGCTCCCGGCCACCTCCGGTGGTACCAGGTACCGGTACCGCCCGCCCAGCCGCTGGTCGTAGAAGATATACCGAGTGCTCTGCTCCAGGTACGCCGCCAGGCGGCCCCACTCCAGCACCTTCGTCAGGACGTTGGAGGCCTGCTCGCACGCGAGATGCGCGCCGCCCAGCTGCGCCACCGAGTCGTCTCCGAACTGCGTGAAGACGCGGTCGTACAGCCCCTCGGCCTGCTTCAGTCGCACTGCCGGATCGTCGTGTGGAACCTGCCCGGCAATCGCTTCGACGCCCGCGTCCGGCCGGTCGAAGAACTCGTCGAGGAACAGCCGACGCAGTGACTTGTGCGTCCGGCTGTAGCGGGCGAACAGCGCCCCTTTGACGACCTCGGGCAGGTTGATCAGGGCGAACACCGGGCGATCGGTGTTGGAGAAGAAGCGCCGGAGGACTGCCAGCTCCTCCGGCGAGAACTGTTCAATGTGGCTCATGGCGGCCATTGTAGACGCGCCCGGGTCACGTCCTGGCTGCCCTGTCAGGCCTCATGACCGACGTTGCCCGGAGTGGGATACCTCTCACGCGCTGCCGGTCAACTGGAAGATCGGCTGTTTGCCCTGGGCGCGGGCTTTGAGGATCTCCACTTCATCATCCGTAATGGGAATGAAATCTCCGGCGATGTCCAGCGCCAGTTCGAATAGCCCCGGATCGCCCGGGGGAATCGCCGCGGTCGCGGGCTGTGACAACGTGAATCGGAGCGCGAGCGCCGCCAGTTCCGGGTCTTCGGCGGGCTCGTACCAACACTTGGAACGCACCCTCTCCCCACCCTCTGGGATGAGCTGCATCGCCATGGCCTTCAGTGCCAGCACGGCCATCCCCTTCTTGGCGGCCTTTTCCACCACCTGCGGGCCGAACCCCGCCTCCAGATACAGGACCCAGTTCAGGGGGAACAGAACGGAATCGAAGTCAAAACGGTCCATCAGTTCCAAGGCGACCTCAGCCGAGTGCGCCGAGAACCCGAGGTAGCGAACCAGCCCATCGCGACGGGCCCGCACCAGGGCCTCCAGTGCTCCGTCCGGGCCGGTCGCCCGTTCGAGGTCCTCGTCCGTTGTCATCCCGTGCAGCTGGTACAGGTCGAAATGGTCGGTTCGCAGGCGCCGAAGTGAGCGTTGAAGCTCCGTCTCGGCGCCCGCGCGGTCCCGCATCCCGGTCTTGCATGCAAGGAA
>CAYYFS010000086.1:2897-7876 GCA_964471055.1 uncultured Dehalococcoidales bacterium | reverse complement strand
TTATCGTTGCAACGGGGGGCACCCGGTCGTATCATCTGGGCGTCTCGTCCAAGCCCTGACTCGCCGTCCCCCGGACCGTCCGGAGCGACCGGCGGCACGGCGGTCACAGCCACCAGGGGGACAGGCCCATGCGACCTCGAGAGCAAGCCTCGGATAGAACCGAGCAGGGACGCCTGCTCCTCCGGGCCCGCGACTACGAAGGGGCCATCGCAGCGTTAACCGACGCGATCGACCTCTACCCACGCTCCATGACCGCCCACAGCCTTCGGTCGCAGGCGTATCACTGGATCGGGGACGATGCCAGAGGGAAGGCCGATATGGCGTCCATGTCGGCGATCCAGGCATCCGGCCCGCCCACGATCGGCGAGGATGCCACGGCCAGGAACGAAGAAGGCCGCCGGCTCCTGGAAACGGGCGACCCCGCGGCCGCAGAGGCAGTATTCACCGAATTGATCCTGGCCGAGCCGGATTTCGTCGACGCCTATAGAAACCGAGCCTACGCCCATCGGCAGATGGGAAACGAATCGGAGGCAGCCGCCGACTCCGCTGAAGCGGAGACGCTCGAACAGGCTGCACAGGCCCTCGCGGCGGCCACCGATCGGTCCCGTTCCTCCCAGGAGCTCAGGTCGCCCGGCGCGGCGGTGGCGGGAGACGGAATGCCCGCTGCGCCGACCCGACCGATGCTCCTGTGGCTGCCATTCGCCGTGTTCGGCCTCGTCTTCCGGGCAGCGGAGATCCCGGTCACCTCGGTCAGGCGCCTCCTCGGATCGCAACCACCGCAGGACGACTGACCGCGTGGTGTCCGTCCCGCCTGCGTGCCGGCCATGGGCGCCGGTGCGTATCGACGCGCGCTACACATTCCGCATAACTGCACCGCGGCTATGGCGCGTCCGGGATCCCCAGGTCGGTTTCCGCTTGCCGCCAACTTGCTATAAGGTTGGCGCTCGATGCCAGCAATCGAACCAGCAGATGCTCCTGGGCCGACGCAGCCGACGGGAATCGAGCAGACGGGGAAGCTCTACTACGGCTGGATCATCGTTGGTGTCATGGCCGTCACCGGCGCCGCCGCCATGGCCATGGGCACCCTCAATTTCGGCCTCTTCATCAAGCCGATGGGCGACGACCTTGGTATAGGTCGCTCGATATTCGGCTGGTCGCAGACGGGTCGGATGGTGGCCAGCTCCGCCACCTCCCCGATCGTCGGCTACCTGATAGACCGCTTCGGCTCGCGCGTCCTCCTACCTGTCGCTGCCACAGTTACGGGCCTTTCCATGATCGGCCTGGCCTTCGTGGAGCATTCCTGGCAACTCATCCTGCTCTTCATCCTCATGGGGTTCGTCGGCATGAGCGGGCCGGGCGCACTGGTCACCTCGGTGCCCGTGCTCAAGTGGTTCGTGCGCAACCGGGGAAAGGCCGTCGCATACATGTCGCTCGGCGTTCCCATCGGCGCCGTGATATTCATCCCACTGACGCAGGTCTTCATCGATTCGTGGGGCTGGCGGGAAGCGTGGATCGGCCTGGCCATAATCGGCATGGCGATAATCGTGCCCCTCTCCCTGATCCTAGTGCGTAGACAGCCAGAGGATATGGGCCTGCTTCCGGACGGCGCGCCGCGTCGGGCTTTCGCTCCCCCCGGCCCGTCGCGGGCGACCCAGAGAACGGACGAGCAATCGTGGACGCCCGGAGAAGCCGTACATTCCATCGTCTTCTGGCGCCTCGTGGCGGTCTTCGGCATCATGATGCTCGGCATGGGCACGATCGGCGTTCACCGGATCCCGGCCTTCATGGATCGCGGTCTGGATGCGACGCTGATCTCGTTCGCCACCGCCATTGACGCCGTATGCAGCGGGGTCAGCACATTCTCGATGGGGCTTCTCGTGAGCAGGTTCCCCGCGCGGTTCCTGGGCGCCATGGGGTTTGCTTTCCTGGCGACTGCCGGCGTCCTCACCATATACGCAACCAATCTGCCGGTCATGTTTCTGTCGATGGCCCTCTTCGGCATGGGCATCGGCGGAATGATGTTCCTTCAGAGCTACATCTGGGCCGACTACTTCGGACGCGAGAGCCTTGGCCGCATCAGGGGTATCGTCACGCCGATGACTCTGCTAATCGGCGGGGCCGGCGCGCCCATCGCCGGCTATGTGCACGATGCGGTCGGGTCATACGACACCATATGGTGGGCCGGAGTTGGACTGATGATCACGGCGACGGTCGTCATGGTCACGACGAAGCGCCCCCGCAGGCCTGCGGCCCGGCGGGATTCGCTTCGCGGCGAGGTGAGCTAGCGGAAGGCCGGCGTGGCCGGACCTATTCCTTCGGCCTCTCCACCAGCACGGTTGCGCCCATGTCCAGGTACTTTTGCCGCAGCGTCCAGTCGTAGCTGCGGATCACGAGCCTGGCGCCTGCCTGTTCCACCATCTTCGCCGCGTACTGCACGCAGGCGTCGTCTGACCCGGCCAGCGGGTGGTGCGGATTCGCCTCACGGTCGAAGCTCAGATCGGCCGGACCCCAGGAAACACAGTCCACACCGGGCCGGACGAGGCGAGGGATGTTCGAGATCGCCTGGATCGATTCCACCTGTAGCCACAGTACGCCGTAGTTGTTCCACCATTCGGCGTACTCCAACCGGTCCGGACGGTCGCCCACACCCACCCGGGCCATCCCGCCCCAACTCCGTTTTCCGAACTGGCGGTAGTAGAAGTAATCCACCGCGTCCCTGACGGTCTCCTCCGTCTCCGTCTGCGGAACCTCAACGAGCGTCGGCCCCAGGTCCAGGTAGTTGCCGATCTGGAACGCCAGGCGCGTGTGCTTGATGCGGAAGTGAACCGGTATCCCCATCTCCTGGGCCATCAGACAGTAGTCTGTGAACCGCCCCTCATCGAACGGCGAATGCTGGCTGTCGGTCGAGATGAAGCTGTACGCGTCGTCCCGGCCGTACAGGTCCTCCAGTTCGGAGCGGGTCGTCGTAATCGGCGTGCTGATGCCGATCGTCGTCTGTCCGCGTTTGATGCGTTCCTTCAGGTTCTCCTGGCCGGCCATTGCGCTTCCTTCCTCTCCCGAGTCTGTCAGGGTGTCGCCGGAGCCCGATTTCCCGTCCGGACCGTCGGTCGCCGTGTCGCCCGCCATGTTAGGGCCTGGGAGCCCTGAAGCGAAAGGAGACCCGCTGCGTCACTCCGGGTCGGCGCCGAACAGGCGTTGCCTGGTGAAGCGGAGGTAATGCTCCGACATGAAGCTGAGCGGCTTGGCAGCTTCATTGAAGTGATCGCGAAGGGCCGATAACGTGCCAGACAGCCCCGCCAAACGCGCCGCAGTGTGGCGGGCCGCGAGGCCGTAGGCCCTCCGACCTTCCGCCTCGTACTCCTCCCGGCTCCGTCTCCGTCGATCCGCAAGCGACGGCCTGCGAGTGTCCGAACGGCCGTACCGATGATCCCACTGCGCGTGCTCCGGGAACACGCCTACTGTGAACAGGCAGACATCGGCGATTCGCCGGTACAGCGGGAACCTCTGCTCCGGATCCGCATCCCCGCACGTCCTGATCAGGCTGTCCACGTCCATGTCGTTGAACCTGATCCGGTGCCACACACCCTTGCGAACCCTGACGCGACGCGTGTAGCTGCGGATCCTGGTGAACGACGACAGCATCTCGGCGAGGTACTCCAGGACGCCGTCGCGAGACAGCAGGTCCGTCACCTGCCCCGAATCCAGGACGGCCACCATCTGGGTGCCGCTCCGCTCGTAGGTATGACTCGTTTGTCCCAGGTCCCTGGCGGTTTTCCGCAGGAGTATCTCGAAGTAGAGTCCCGGAGAGATTCTGATGAAGCTCTCGTCGTCCGCCATCACCTGACGGAAAACCCTTTCGTCCCGGATCAGCCCTTCCCGGAACCGGGCGTCTTCCGCCACCAGACGCTGCAGGCGCGCCTTATCCTTCGCGGCCGGCGCTGCCGTTTCGACCACGAAAGCAAGATCCCGCTCGGTCAGCCTCGGTCCCGGCGGGCCCGACTCCGTCACCACGATCGCGCGCCCCGGTTTCGTACCTGGCAAGCCGTCTACAGCACCCGATGCTGTGCGCAGTAGCCCCTTGATCTCCGGTAGTCTAGCCGCCCGATGAGCCAGAACAAGAAGAAGAAGCGGGCCATCCGGCCCGCCACTTCAAGACGCCCGACGAGCGACCTGTCCAGCAGGTGACCGCGCGAGGAGTGCCGCTACGCGATAAGCGCGAGCGGATTCTCCAGCAGACGCTTCACCTCGCCCAGGAAGACGGCCGCCTCGGCGCCGTCTCCAACGCGGTGGTCCATCGATACCGTTGTCTTCATGACGTCCGCAACGGTGATCTCACCGTCCTTCACCACCGGGGTCTTGGCCACGCGTCCGCAGGCCAGGATTCCTGCCTGGGGCGGCACGATGATCCCGATGAAGTTCTCGACGTCGAACATGCCGAGGTTGCTGACGCTGAACGTTGCGCCCGTGCTCTCCTCTTGAGTCAGCGCGCCGCCCTCGCCCCGGGCCCGCCGCCCGAGATCCTTCGCCGCCGCCGATACCTGGCGCAGGCTCATGTCCTGGCTCTGCACAATCGCCGGGACGATCAGTCCCTGCTCAAGCGCGATCGCAACGCCCAGGTTGATGTCGGCATGACCTGTCAGCCTGTCGCCGCTGAAGAAGGAGTTGAACTTCGGGTACTTCTTCAGCGCCTGGACGGTCGCCTTCAGGATGAGATCGTTCACGGAGAGGTGTACGCCCTCGCCCCCGAGCGCATCGTTGAGCTGCTTCCGGAGTGCCATCGCAGCGGTCATGTCCACGGACGCCGTCACGTAGAAGTGGGGTTGTTCCGTCTTGCTGCGCAGCGTCACGCTGGCAATCGTCTGCCGCATGGGCGTGACCGGCGTGTCCTCTCCAAGGGTCGCCGCAGGCGTCGGCGCGGGCGCGGCCGGAGCAGGAGTCGCTGCCGGAGGAGCCGCAGGTGCCGGTGCCGCAGCAGGTGC
>CAYYFS010000086.1:0-2797 GCA_964471055.1 uncultured Dehalococcoidales bacterium | reverse complement strand
GCGGCCGGCTGGAATCCTTCGACGTCCGCCTTGGTGATACGGCCGCCGGGGCCGGTCCCGGGCACCTGTGACAGATCTATCCCCCGCTCGGTCGCCATCCTCCTGGCCACCGGGCTCGCCTTCACCCGGCCACCCGGTGCCGTAGCGGGCGCGGCTGCCGGAGCCGGGGCTTCGGCCTCCGTTCCCGGGGCCTCGGGGGCGGCCGCCGCAGGAGCGGGCGCCGCGACCGGAGCTATGTCCGGGATCTCGTCGTCTGCAGCGCCGATGTAGGCGATGAGCGTGCCGACCGGAACCTGCGAGCCTTCCGGCACAACGATCTTCCGGAGGAGCCCTTCGTTGAACGTCTCCATCTCGACGACCGTCTTGTCGGTCTCGATCTCGGCGAGCTTGTCTCCGCGGCTCACCTCATCGCCTTCCGCCTTCAACCACCTGACGACGGTGCCTTCAGTCATGTCGGCACCCATCACCGGCATGGTTACTTCGACGATCACCTGAGTTCCTCCCTTGTCGACAGAAGACGTCCGGGCCTGCTTGATCTCGAGTTCCTAGGCTTCGTCTGCCACGAGCGTGGCCGCCTTCAGTACATTCTGCAGCAGCATCGCAATCGTCATGGGGCCGACGCCTCCAGGAACGGGCGTAATCGCCCCTGCCACCTCCGCCACTTCGTCGTACGCCACGTCCCCGACCAGACGGTAGCCGCGTTTTCGGGTGGCGTCGTCGAGCCGGTTGATACCCACGTCGATCACCGTCGCCCCGGGCCGGATCATGTCCGCGGTCACCGTCGCCGCCCTGCCAACCGCAGCGATCACGATATCGGCCTCCTGCGTCACCTTCGGCAAGTCTTTCGTACCTGTGTGACAGATGGTCACAGTCGCGTTCGCGTCCGAGGCTTTGTTCATGAGCAATGCCGCAAGCGGACGCCCAACGATGTTCGACCGGCCGCACACCGCGACGCGGGCGCTGCTCAGTGAGATGCCTTCATCCACGAGCATCCGCTGCACGCCGAGGGGCGTCGCCGGAGCGAAACGCGGCGTCCCGGACAGCAACAGCCCCATGTTGAACGGGTGCAAACCGTCAACGTCTTTCGCAGGGTCTACGGACCAGATGACTGTGTTCTCATCGACATGGTCCGGCAATGGGAGTTGCACCAGGATCCCGTGATAGCGATCATCCTTGTTCAGGTCGGCGACCATCCCGAGGATTTCTTCCTGCGAGGCCGACGCGGGCGCGCGAAGCGTCTCAGTAACGATTCCCGCTTCCTCGCACGCCCGCTCCTTGCCGCGCACGTAGGCTGACGAATCCGCCCTCTCGCCCACAAGCACGACCCCGAGGCCTGGCGCGTACCCGTGTTTCGCGACAAACGTCTTCACGCCGTCCGCGACTTCGCCCCGTACCCGGGCCGCTATCGCTTTCCCGTCAATGATCCTGGCAGCCATATTCGCTCGCTCCTTCAGCAGCCACGCTGCACGGCCTCCCGGCCGGCCCCGCATGTGCACGTTCAGGTCGCAGGCACGAATCGTACCATCGCTCGCCGCCCTCATCTCACCCTGCGGGCGGCCTCTGCCGGTGAGGGCCGCTATCATATCCAGCAACCGGCTCCGAACCGCCACCCGACGGCAGGAGGCCCGAACCCCCGTGCTCTACGTAGGCGTCGACATAGTCGAGATCGGCCGCGTCGCCGCTATGGCCGAGCGGCATCCCGACCGGTTCCCCGCCAGGATCTACACCGACGGTGAGCGCGCCTACTGCCGGGGCAGGGCTCCGCAGCTCGCAGCCCGGTTTGCGGCCAAGGAAGCCGTAATGAAGGCTCTCGGCACCGGTACCAGAGGCGTCGGCTGGCGCGACATCGAGGTCGTCCGAAAGCCCCGCAGCGCGCCGGAAATCGTCCTGCACGGCCGCGCCTCCGCTCGGGCCGAGAAGCTGGGCGCCATCCGAATCGCTTTGAGCCTGTCGCACTCCCGCGAGTATGCCGTCGCCTCAGTCGTCATGGAATCGACGGGCCCTTCGGACATCGGGAGCGGCGGAACATGAAGATCGTCACCTCGGAAGGGATGCGGCGAATCGAACAGGCCTCCGTACAGGCAGGCGTCTCGCTCGACACCTTGATGGAGAACGCGGGCCTCGCAGTGGCCGAATCTGTCCGCGATGTGCTCCGCTCACCATCCGGCCGCAGCGCTCTTGTCCTTGTCGGACCCGGCAACAACGGGGGCGACGGCTTCGTCGTGGCGCGCCACCTAGCATGGTGGGGCGCGCGCGTCTCCGCGTACATATGCACCTCGCGCCCGGACGAGGATCCCAAGCGCGTACTGGCAGCAGAAGCGGGCGTCCAGATCGCGTCAGCGCAGGGCGACGGTGACCTCGCGCACCTATCCGCGGTCGCTCGCGAGGCGGATGTCATCGTCGACGGCGTGCTCGGCACCGGCCGCGTGCGACCGATCGAACGGCCGCTGTCCGGCATCCTCGGCGCTGTGAGGGAAGCGACCGCATCCTCGCCCCCTCCCGTGATCGCGATCGACGTGCCTACCGGGGCCGACGCCGACACCGGCCGGTTCGACCCGGCCGGACTGCCGGCTGATATCACGCTGATGCTCGGCCGTCCAAAGCTCGGCCCGTACCTTCGTCCGGGTGAAGGCGCGTGGGGCGCGTTGCGAATCCTGGACATCGGCATCCCCGCCGGCCTCGACGACGACGTTGCGGTGGAACTGCTCACGCCCGACTCCGCCGGCGCTCTCCTCCCGGACCGCCCCTCGGCCTCGCACAAAGGCACCTTCGGCAGGGCGCTCATCGTCGCCGGCTC
>CAYYFS010000085.1:8142-9400 GCA_964471055.1 uncultured Dehalococcoidales bacterium | reverse complement strand
TGGTGCCGAGGGGCGGATTTGAACCGCCGACACACGGATTTTCAGTCCGTTGCTCTACCGAACTGAGCTACCTCGGCACGAAGGACTATCCTACTCCAGCACAACCACCCACTCAAGCAGATTCGGCCCCGATCAAGCCGGCTTGCGCCCGGAGGCCCGGAGCCGCGCTGCTATAATCCCGCAAGCCGCTCGACAGGCCCTCCCGGCATCGGGGTTCACGATGGCGATGCCTCTCCGGGAGCGCCCGCGGCCGGAGAGATGCATGGCAGTCCTGATCATCGCTTCCACGGAACCCGGGGCGGGCAAGACGGCTCTCGCTGCCGGTCTGGCGTCTCGTTTCGCCTCGGCTGGGCAGGAAGCCGGCCTCGCGAAGGCGTTTGCCACCTCGGATGACGACCCCGACGCGGCTGCGTTCAAGCTGCTCGTCCCCGACGCTCCCGGCAGCGAGCCGGTGCTGTTCTCGGGGGATGCCCCTGACGATGCAGCGGTCAAAGAGGCGGCGGAGCGCCTGGGCGCGCTCGCACAGGGCCGTGACACCGTCGTCGTGGAAGGTTTTGGCGGTGCGTCCGCACAGATGTCCGCCCTGGCCGATGCTCTTGACGCCCGGGTTGTGCTCGTCGTCCCGTTCGGGGGCGACCCGGCCTCCGAGGCTGGCTCGTACGGCGACCGCCTCGCCGGGGTCGTGGTCAACCGCGTTCCCCGGTACAGGACCCGGGCCTTCGAGAATGGTTCCGGCAATCCGCTCGATGACCCCGATGTCGGGTACCTCGGGTGGATGCCGGAGGACCGCAGGCTCATGGCGCCGTCTC
Organism: uncultured Dehalococcoidales bacterium; assembly: GCA_964471055.1. Taxonomy (GTDB): domain Bacteria; phylum Chloroflexota; class Dehalococcoidia; order Lucifugimonadales; family Lucifugimonadaceae; genus CAYYFS01. The sequence goes on along the minus strand of CAYYFS010000085.1, from coordinate 8,591 downwards.
TCCGGGATCTGGCCGCCGACCTGGGAGCGGAGTTCGCAGCAGCCGAAACACACGCCCACAGGCTGATCGACCATGTCCTCATCGGCGGCTTCCTCCGCGACTGGGCGCCGCACTACTACGGCACGCGTGAGAATGTCGGCGTCCTGGTGCGGGGCGACCGACCGGACCTCCAGCTCGCCGCTCTGCAGGTGGATACGGTGCAGGCGTTGATCCTGACGAAGGGAATCCAGCCGATCGAGTACGTCTACCACGAGGCTGAGCGGACGGGGAAGCCGGTTGTCGTGGCGCCCGAGGACACGCATCGGACCGCGGCTCAGCTGGAAACGGCGGTGGCGCGGGCACGGTTCGATCACCCGGACAAGCTGGCCCGCTGCGTCGAGCTCCTGGAGGGCCGGGTCGATCTCGCAGCGCTGGACCCTGCTCTCGCCGCGCCCGCTACCGGATAGCGT
>CAYYFS010000085.1:0-8042 GCA_964471055.1 uncultured Dehalococcoidales bacterium | reverse complement strand
GCCGCTCCTATAATCGGCAGATGCCTTCTCAAGACACCCTTGCCGGCCTCTCGGATCGCCAACGAGAAGCGGCCACACACCTGAACGGGCCCCTTCTCATCGTCGCCGGCCCCGGCAGCGGCAAGACCCGCGTCATGGCGCACCGCGTCGCCCACCTGATCGGCGTGCACGGCATCCGGCCGGGCGAAATCCTGGCGGTCACCTTCACGAACAAGGCGGCCCGCGAGCTCAGGGACCGTTGCGAACACCTGGTCCCGAACAGCACCGGCATACTCCAGGTCCGCACGTTCCACGGCTTCTGCGCCTGGCTGTTGCGCTGGGACGGCGGGCGAATCGGCCTCGACACCGAGTTCTCCATCTACGACACGGACGACCAGACCCGGGTCGTTCGCAGCATCCTGGACGAGTTCGACCTCGATCCGAAGCAGCTGTCGCCGGGCGCCATCCTGAGTGCCATATCGGGCGCCAAGAACCGCATGCTGGACGATACGGCTTACGAGCGCATGGTCGCGGCCCAGCGCTTCCCCGGGGACCAGTCGGCGTACTTTCATGAAGTGGTGTCCAGGGTGTACCGCCGGTACGTCGAGATGCTGGACACGGCGAAGGCGGTCGATTTCGACGACCTGCTGCTCAAGGCGCACGTCCTGCTGGAGTCCGCCCCGGATGTCCTCGAGCGCTATCAGGACCGGTTCACGCACCTCCTGATAGACGAGTTCCAGGACACGAACCCGCTTCAGTTCAATATCGCGCGGCTCCTAGCGGCCAAGAACCGCAACATCACCGTGGTCGGAGACCCGGACCAGTCGATCTACTCCTGGCGTCATGCAGACCCGGGCAACCTGACCGAGTTCCAGAAGGTGTTTTCCGACGCAAAGGTGGTCACGCTCGACCAGAGCTACCGGTCCACCCAGATCATCCTGGAGGCCGCGGACGCGGTCATCTCGAATAACGACCATCGCCTGCCGAAGCAGCTGTGGACCGAGAACGACCGGGGGAAGCGGGTCTACGTCGCCGAGGCGTACGACGAAGAGGAAGAGGCCCGCGCGGTCGTCGAGGAGATCAACCGGCTGACCGATGCCGGATTCGACCCCGCCGAGGTTGCGGTGATGTACCGGGTCAATGCCCAGTCGCGCGCGGTCGAAGGCTTGTGCAATCGGATGGCCGTTCCCTATCGCCTGGTGGGAGGCGTCAAGTTCTACGAGCGCAGGGAGGTCAGGGACGTCCTCTCGTACCTGCGGCTGGCGCACAACCCTGCGGACGACGCGGCGCTGGCGCGGATCATCAACACGCCCAGGCGCGGCATCAGCGACAGAACCGTCGAGGTGCTGCGCCGGGTCGCCCGCGCGCGGGGCACGCCCATGTTGGACGCGGTGTTCGCGATCGCCGGGATGCACGGCGAAGACAGCGACGCGCCGGAAACCGACCTGAAGGCCCGCGCCCTGAACGCTCTGAAGAGCTTCGGAGAACTGATGGAGCGGCTCATCGAGCAGTCTTTGTCGGTGTCCCCGCACGAGCTGATCGACCTGGCGCTTGAGCGCAGCGGCTATGCCCGGCTTCTCCAGGAGGACCAGGAGCGCGGCGAGGAGCGGTGGGAGAACGTGAAGGAGCTACGGGGCGCTGCCGAGCAGTTCGGTGACGAGTCCGCAGGCAACGGCCGGGACGACCCGCGCGGAAGGCTCGCCGAGTTCCTGGAGAACGTCGCCCTCGTCTCGGATGTCGACCGCATGGACGACGGGCGGCAGGATGCCATCACACTCATCACCCTCCACCAGGCGAAGGGGCTCGAATTCGACGCGGTGTTCATCGTCGGCCTGGAAGAGGGTCTCCTGCCGCATTCCCGGTCAATGGACGACGCCGCCCAGCTGCAAGAAGAGCGCAGGCTCTGCTACGTGGGCATGACCCGGGCCAGGAAACGCCTCTACATGCTGCATGCTTTCCAGCGCGGGTTCCGGGGTACACGGGCCGCGACGGTCCAGTCGCGCTTCATAGGCGAATTGCCGCCGGACCTGGTTTCCTTCCACCAGTTGCACGCACCCGGCCGCAGGGCGAGGCGTACTGCGCTTCGGGACGCCCCGTCGGTCCGCGATCCGATGGCCGTCAAGAACGCCGCCACCATGCCCATGCCCGGGTCCGCCGCTGCCCCTGCCGTCGACTACTCTCCCGGCGACAGGGTCCGCCACTCAAGCTTCGGTGAAGGGGTCGTCGTGAGCGCCACGGAAGCCCGCGGCGATACGGAGGTCACGGTGGCGTTCAGCGGAGGGCAGGGCGTCCGGCGGCTGCTGGTGGCGTACGCGCCGATGGAGAAGCTGGACTCCGGCGACGAGGACGGTGGGAGGCCTCCCGGCGGCCCGGACCCTGAAGCAGACCTCTTCGTCGATCCGCCCTAGGCGGTCCGCGGGCAGCGCCCCGTCAGGCGACGCCGGGTCTCCCGTCGGTGGGTGGAAGCTCACCACCTTCGCCGTGGTCCCGGATCCACTCACCCCTGTGGGCCTCCATGAGCAGGAAGTCGAAGCCATCGCGGGACACGGGACCGACCGTCTCGAATCCGGCCTTGCTGAAAGCACGCTGGGCGCGGATGTTGTCGACCAGCGTGTGCAGGTAGATGCGCTCCAGCTCCGTCTCGGAGAACGCGTGGTCCAGCACGGTGATCACCGCGTCCGTGCCGTAGCCCTTTCCCCAGTAGGAGCGGTCACCTATCACGATGCCGAGTTCCGCCTGACGCCGGGGCACATCGATGTCGTAGTACATGCAGTTGCCGATGTGGCGGCCCTCGAGCGTGTCTATGGCCAGGCGGAGCGACCACGGACTCGGGTGGGCCAGGTCGTCCGAGTACAACTTGGAGTACTGTCCGAAGCTGAGGTTGATCGGCGCGGTGGCATCCAGCGCCGCCAACTCCGGATCTACGCGCCAGGAATAGTCGGTCGCGGCGTCCTCGGGCAGTTTCAGGCGCAGGACGGTCAGCTTCCCCTCAAGCCGAACGTTACCCATCCCCAGCGGCCTGGGTCTCTGCCATGGAAACAGCTTTCTCCACGAGTCGAGCTTCATTTGCATACGTGAGCCGGCTTTGAGCCCGGCGAGCATCCATCCATTCGACGCGATCGAATTCTGCGTCGTGCCGGGCCGTGTCGCCGCCCGTCGGCTTCATCAGGAAGTAGTGGACCACCTTGTCGCACGGGGCGCCGTCTCCGGGCCGGTGGAAAGAGTACTCGATGTGCCCGATCTGACCCGTGACGGCGACCTGCAGGCCCGTCTCCTCCTCCACCTCGCGAAGCGCCGTTTGCTCCATCGTTTCCCCCGGGTTGGGCGTCCCCTTCGGGAGCGCCCAGATCGAGGGCACGTCGCGGCCGCAAATCAGCACTTCCAGCAGCGCGTCAGTATCGGACCGGCGGACGACCACGCCGCCCGCCGACATCATATTGATGGCACTTCTGTAACGACGTTGACCGGTCATGGGTTCCGTGCAGGACAAACTCGGCTGTTCGGGGCGATTCTATTGTCGGCGCGAAGGAGGGTCAAGAATACCCCGGCTCGTACGTCTGAGCAGGTTGCCGCGCAATCATCGCTCTTCAGGCGACGATTCTGTCCATGGGCCGGCGGCTTTGGGCGAATGCCGACTTCTTCGCGAGGACGCTCGGACGGGGCCACACGGAAGCGTGTGGAGATGCGAGAATGGGGCCAGGCAGCACGATGCGGGCGAAGGAGGGTCGGCCTGTGGAAAGACACGATCTGGTGGTCCGATTCGCGGGTGAGGGAGGCCAGGGCGTCGTCACGGCGGCTGATGCCCTTGCCAGGGCGGCCGCACAGGTGGGCTATCACGTCGTCACCTATACATCGTTTCCGTCTCAGATCATGGGCGGGCCTACCTTCGCCCAGGTCAGGGTGACCACCCACAGGCCCCTCAGCGCGGGCGATCACTTTGACGTGCTCGTGGCCCTCAACACGGAGGCGTACGAGCTGCACATAGGCGAGATGAATGAAGGCGGAGCCCTCATCTACGACTCCGAGGGGTTCGAACCGACCGGGGACCACATCGGCTTCGGCCTGCCGGTAGAAGCCCTCGCCAGAGAGTCCGGGAACACCCGCGCCGCCAACATGGTCATGATCGGCGCCGTCGCCGGACTGGTCGGCTTCCCCACGGAATTCACAGAAGAATTCATCAGGCGCCGCTTCTCCCGGGGGCACCCGGACGATCAGGGCATCATCGACGCCAACATCCGGGCCGTGCACCTCGGAGAGAAGGCCGCGGGAGAGACCCGCTCCCGCCTGGGCCTGTTGTCGCCGCCGGAACCGTCGGACACCCGGCAGATGTTCCTCAACGGCAACACCGCGCTCGCGCTCGGCGCGTACGCGGCGGGAGTGGAGTTCTTCGCCGGTTACCCCATCTCACCGGCCACTGCCATCCTCGTATGGATGGAGAACAACCTGACCGGACCGGGGAAGGTCGCACACCAGACAAGCTCGGAGATCGAGTCGATCAACGCGATCATCGGCGCATCATTCGCGGGCAAGAAAGCCATGACCGCCACATCGGGCCCGGGGATATCGCTGATGGCCGAGGGCCTGGGGCTCGCCTGGATGGCGGAGATCCCCCTCGTCGTCGTCAACGTGCAGCGGGGCGGGCCTGCCACGGGGATGCCGACGAAGACGGAGCAATCCGACCTGTACAACTGTCTCTACCCCTCACACGGAGACGCGAAGCTTCCGGTGATGGCCCCGGGCTCCGTGACAGAGTGCTTCTACGCCATGATCCACGCCTTCAACTGGGCCGAGCGCTACCAGGGGCCGATCATCGTCCTCTCCGAAATGCAGCAGGTGGAGCGGACCCGGAACGTTGGTATCCCTGACCTTGACGCCCTCTCCGTCGAGCGCAGGAATGTGTTCCGGGGCGACGGCCAGTACCGTCGCTACGAAGCCGACGGCGTGTCCCCGATGCCCCTCCCGGGCGGCCCTGGGCCCTATATCGCCAACGGCTCCGAGCACGACGCCATGGGCGATACGACGCACCGGACGCACTGGCACGTTCACGGCACCGAACGCCGTTTCAGCAAGGTGCAATTGCTGGAAAACGATCCGGTATTCGAGGTCGAGGACGTGATCTGCCCGGTCATGGTCATGCCCTGGGGCGGGACCAGGAGCGCGGCGCGGGAGGCCTACGACGTACTCCGTGGCGAAGGCGTAGAACTCGGGTGGGCTTTCACGATGTTCCTACACCCGCTCCCACCCGCGCTGCTGGATATCCTGCTACAGAAGGAACTGGTCATAGTCCCCGAGCTGAACTACCTGGGACAGTGGTCTTCGATCCTCCGCGGCCTGGGCGTGCGTGCGGAATCGATTACTCAGTACTCCGGGACGCGGTTCGAGTACACCGAGCTCACCGGAAGGCTTCGTGAGCGGATCAACGACCACCGCAACGGACGGAAGAGCGCATGAGCGTCAAGAACCCCGAGTACGACTTCAAGTGGTGTCCCGGCTGCGGCGACTTCGCCGTGCGGCGGGCACTCGAATGGGCACTGAAGGCCAGGTGCGAGAGGTACGACCTGCCGATGACCAACAACGTCATCGTCACCGGCATCGGCTGCTCGGGAAACCTGGTGCACCTTCTCGAAGGTGAGCAGCCTTTCGGATTCCACGGAATCCACGGACGCACGCTGCCGATCGCCTTCGGCATCAAGGCGTCCCGGCCTGAACTGAATACCGTGGTCATCGCAGGAGACGGCGATTTCCTCAGCATCGGAGCCGAGCATATCGGGCCGCAGGCGCATCGCAACATCAACGTCACCTGCATCGTCATAGACAACAAGATCTACGGCCTGACGAAAGGCCAGGCCTCGCCGACCACGAGTATCGGCACCGAGACGGTGTCAACGCCCTTCGGCAAGATCGAAGAGGAGGTCTCGCCCCTCTCGCTGTACCTGGCGCTCGGGGTTTCCTTCGTCGGCAGCCACTACACCGGCCGACCCCGCGATCTGGCGGACCTCATGGACCAGGCGATGGAGCACAGGGGATTCTCCATTGTCCACGTAGCCTCGCCCTGCACGACGTACAACGACACCACCGAACTACTCCGCGGCAACCCCAAGAAGGGCATCCAGCCCCTCGTGTGGGAGATACCCGAGGACCACGACTACGGCAGCCGCCGGGTCGCGGAACGGCTGTGCCGACGTTCCGGCGTACCTCTCGGGCTTGTGTACAGGGAGCAGCGGCCCACGTTCCGGGACCGCCTGGAAGAAGCCACCCGAGGGAGCGGGGAGAAGCGGGCCCAGGAATTGCTGGAGGCCTACGTTATCTAGCCTCTCCGGCTCCGCCCGGAATTCTGTCTGGCTGCGGGATGCCCGGCGTGTCTATTCGACGCCGGACGCGTGCTCCAGCGTGGCCTCGTTCTCACTGACATCCTTGGCGCGGTGCAGCACCTCGGCGCCATGCCTCCGGCGGTACACCATGCTGTGAATGAGGATGGCGACCCCGAGGCCGGCCAGCCCGTAGACCTCGGTTAGCCCGATACCCGCCGCGGGTATGAACGAGAGCGCCAGGAAAAGACCCGCGCCTGCAAGGCCGCCCCACAGGGTGGGATGGGACAGTTTGTCTCCCCATCGCAGGCGGATGACACCCGCGACCACGAACGGCAGTATGGAGGCGAGGGGCGCGACGCCGAAGATGAGACCGGCCCAGGTCGAAACGCCGTCGCCGCCTTTGAACCGCGTGAAGACCGAGTTCCAGTGGCCCAGTACTGCGGCAAGAGCAGCCAGCAGCACCCACCCACCTTCCAGCCCAAAAACCCACTTGGCCAGCAGAATCGCGAACACGCCCTTGAACGCGTCGGCGAAGAACACCGCGAGACCCACCCGAACGGATACCTGGCGCCACACGTTCGTGGCCCCTGCCTGCCCCGTGCCGACTTTGAAGATATCGACGCCGCGCAGCCGCGCCGCGACGTAAGCGGACGGCAGTGCGCCGAGCGTGTACGCAACTGCGAGTGCGCTCAGGAGATGAGCAACTGTCGGGGTGTCAGACATCGCGTCCCCGAGTATAGCAGTGGGCACCCTTCGGGTGACCTCCGGCCAATTGGTGGTGGTGGGGTGACGCTCAGGCAGTTCCCTTGTGGAGTCCCGGGTGGGCCGAGTGGAGCGGCATGTGTCGCCTCCCTGCCCGCAGAGTAGCGACCGGCGTCAGCAGCCGGTTTCCTTCTCTCGTGGCGCCCTTTGAGTCCGTGAGCGTGACCGGGCCCTCCTCCAGCCGGAGCACCGAAATGTCGGCTTCCGCGCCCACTCGCAGGGTGCCGATTTCCCCGTCCCAGCCGATCACACGCGCTGCCCGGTCCGATGTCATCGAAACCGCGTCATCGAGCGACAACCCCAGGTACAGGTACTTGGAGATGGTTGTTGCCAGGTCGAATACCGGGCCGCGGACGTTGTACCGGTGTACGTCGCTGCTGATGGTGCTTGGGAAGAAGCCGTGTCCGGCGGCCTTTTCGGCCACGTCGAACGAGAAGCTGCCCGCGCCGTGACCCACGTCGAAGATCACCCCCCGCTCCCGGGCCTCCAGAGCCGCCGGCAGGACTCGTCCGGCGTCCGTGATGATGCCCCTCTTCGAGCCGTGGAAGCTGTGGGTCACGATGTCGCCCGGGCGCATCTTGCCGAATATCTCCTCCAGCGGATGGTGTGTGCCCCCTATGTGGACCATCAGCGGCTTGTCGATGTGCTCGGCCGCCTCTATCGCACGCTCGAGTGCGATGACGTCATTGGCCCCGACAATCGATTCCGTCAGGCGGATCTTCATCCCCACGATCACGTCGGAATGCGCGGTGGCCGCCATGACGGCGTGGTCTACGCGCGCCCAGCGCATGTCCTCCAGCTCACCGATGTCGTGGTCCAGCTGACCCATGCCCGAGATGTGCAGAAAAGCGAGCGTACGTGTCTCCGCCTGGTCGATGACGTACCGGTGGAATCCTGCGACCGTGTTCGAGCCGGCAGACCCGGCGTCCACCACGGTGGTCACGCCCCGGGACACACATGCCGGATCCGCTTCAATCGCCAGATGCGCCA
>CAYYFS010000084.1:0-9406 GCA_964471055.1 uncultured Dehalococcoidales bacterium | reverse complement strand
AACGACCGCCCGTCGCGTGTGTAGAGGGGCACGCCCAGCCGCGCGGACCGCTGCCACGCGGCGTGAAGCAACGCTTCGGCCGGGAGCTGCCCGCCTCCGCCGCGCCTGCGCCGCTGAACTCGCGGCCTGCCGGCCCCGGCAGTGTCCGGCCGCGCTGGGTCCGTGCGCTCGCGCACGAGCGGTCGTGCCGCAGTGCCGGGGAGAGGCGTCGCGTACGTGGCGCTCACTTCAAGCGTGAACCCCTGTCAGGCCTTATCCGGTCACAGGGTCGTCGCCGTGAGCGGCCAGGAACTCCCGGAACGACGCCATCATCGCGGTGTCGAGGGCGGCCGTGACCTGGAAGTCCGAGGACCAGCCCTTGCCCGCTTCCCGCGTCTTTCGCGTCACCTCTTCGTAGGCCTCTTTGACCACGGGATGGTTCGGCTCGTGCGGGTGGCCGAGAGAAGCGGCCATGTCGTTCGGCCCGCCCGTGAGCCATCGCAACCCTTCGACCTTGAGGATGTCGTCCAGGTTGTCGATGCCCTTCTTCGATTCGATCTGCCCGGACACGATCATGTTCGCGTTGGCCCATTTGGCGAACTCAAACTGGCTGCCGTGCTTCCCGGATATCGTCGGCGCGTCTCCCAGCTCGGTCCCTCTGCCGCCGCCCCATGAGCGCCAGCCGTCGGGCGGGAAGAGGCACGCGTCGGCGAGGGCCTGGGCTTCTTCGCCGGATTCGATGTGCGGCCCGAGCACGCCCTGGACGCCCCGATCCAGCCAGCGGTTGATCGTTGACGATTGGATGTTCGGAACGCGCGCAACGACCGTCATGCCGTACCCGTTCGCGATCCGACATATCAGGTCGACCGTCTCAGGCGAGAACAGCCCGTGCTCGCCGTCCAGGTTGATGGCGTCGAAGCCTGCCACAGCCGCGTATTCGATGGCCTCAGTGGACATGAACTTGATGCCCAGCACTAGGCCCTTCTTGCCCTGACGATTCTTCGCAAGGATCTTGTTCTCGATCACTTGATGCGTTCCCCCCTGGCGCGTCGAATTGTGAAGGCCGCGCGGGCCGGTGCGCCCGGACACGGCTCGCGCGAGGCGAGCGTATACCCGTGTCCCGCCCGCGACAACCCGCAGCTGGCGGTCGGCCCAGGCCTAGTGGGCCTATATGCCCCTGATCGTCCCGCCGCTGGCGCCTGTCCGGGCGAGCGGTGGGTGCCTGGCTATCTCGTCCTCATTCAGGGTCAGGCCGAGGCCCGGGGCATCCGGTAGCTCTACGTGGCCGGCCACCGGACGCGGGAAGCCTTCGGTCACGGTGAAGTAGTGCTCGGTGTAGAACTCGGCGTGGTACTCCTGGATCAGGAAGTTCGACAGGGAGGCGTCCAGGTGCAGCTCCGCCATCGCCCCCACCGGGCTGCACACGTTGTGCGGTGCCATCGTCACGTGGTAGGCCTCCGCCATGGCGGCGATCTTCTTGAGTTCCGTGATTCCGCCCGCGTTGGCGATGTCCGGCTGCAGCACGTCCGCCGCGCGCTGCTCGAGAATCTGTGCGAAGGGGAATTTGGTGTAAAGCCGTTCGCCGGTCGCTATCGGAATGTCGACCCGATGCCGGACTTCCGCAAGCTCCGAGATGTTCTCGGGAGAGGTAGGCTCCTCGTAGAATAGCGGCCGGTATTGCTCGAGCCGCTTGCCCAGCTGGATCGCCGTCGCCACGTTGAACTTGGCGTGCACCTCGACAAGGATGTCCACGTTGGGGCCCACGGCCTCACGCACCGCCGCCACGCGATCCTCGGCCAGTTGACCCTCCTCAAGCGAGATTGTGTAGAAGTTCGACTGGCCGAACGGGTCGAACTTCATGGCCGTGTACCCCATGGCCGTGACCCGCTGAGCCTCCTCGGCATTCTGCTCGGGCGTGCCCGGGTTCGTGTACCAACCGTTGGCATAGACGCGGATGCGCTCCCTGTGAGCGCCCCCGAGAAGCCGGTACACCGGCTGGCCCAGGATCTTCCCTTTGAGGTCCCAGAGAGCGATGTCAATCCCCGACAGCGCGGTTGAAGCCAACCGCCCGCCTCTTGCCTGTGGGTCCTGATAGAGCGTCGTCCAGATCACCTCCGAATCGAGCGGGTCTTTCCCTTTCAGATACCGCTCCGTCCACCCCTCGATGAGCGCCATAACCTCGGGATCGTCCTGCATCGGACTGGCATCGCCGAGACCCACGAGGTCCGGGTCGTCGGTCAGCATCTTCAGGATCAGCCAGTTGCGGGTGGCGTTGTGGTGCCTCGCCGAGAACCGTTTGAACTCGACTCCGGTGATCTTCATCCTGCGTTCCTCCCCGGACACGGTCCGGACTCTTTTGCGGCGCGGGCGCTGAACACGCAGAGGACTCGCCGCGGAGCCGGAGTATACGCCCCGGCCGCGGGCCCGGTGAGCGGGATGTAGAATGCGGCGGGCGAACGAGCCGGGCAACCCGGTTCGTCGCCGGGAGGTCTTGTTGGCAGACAGCAATCCGGGAGTGAGCAGCGAGCAGGCAACTACAGGCGCTCCCTCGCTGGAAGAGAACTCCTCGGCCGACGCCGCGGAGCGTCCCCCGCGCAGGGAAGGCATGCAACTCATGCTGGGTCTGTCTGCAGGCCACAGCATCCAGCACTTCTACCAGATAGGCCTCTATCTGCTCCTGCCCCACATCAAAGACGCAATGATGCTGTCCGACCCGGCGATGGGCGCCATCGTGAGCGTGCGTTCCGCCGCCAGCGGAATCATGAACATTCCGGCCGGGATCATGGCCGACATGTTCCGCCGGCGCGTGGCCGTCCTGCTCTCGACCAGCATGCTGTGCCTGACGCTGGGGTATCTGTTCATCGGACTGGCGCCCAACTACTGGCTCGTACTGCTGGCCATCACGGTCGCCGGTATCGGCACATCGATGTGGCACGCACCGTCCTTTTCGACTCTCTCCGCGCGATACCCGGACAGACGGGGACTCGCCCTGGCGATGCACCGCTCGGGTGGGTCCATCGGGGACACCATCGCCCCGGCGATCGTCGGCGTGCTCCTCGGCGGCGTCAGCCTCTGGGGTCTCAACTGGGGTGGCTTCGACTGGCGAACCGTCGCCTATCTCCACGTCGGCCCGTCCCTCCTGACCGGGCTCAGCGTCCTCACCCTGTTCAAGAGCGGCGCAGTGGGTGCTCCGGTGCGCGTCTCATTCAGGGAGTACGTATCGTCGGCCATCCCGCTTTTCAAGAACCTGTCAGTGACGGGCATGGTGTTCCTTTCCGCGATGCGAGGCATGGCACACCAGTCGTTCAACATCTATCTGGTTCTGTACCTGGAGGACGAGCTCGGGTACAGCGACTTCGTGACGGGGCTCCACGTCTCCCTGCTGACGATGCTGGGCGTGCTGGCCTGCCCGATCATGGGGGCGATCTCCGACCGCACCGGGCGGCGCAGGGTCATCTTCGTGGCCATGGTGATGGTCTCGGCGCTGATTTTCTGCTTCGCGTTTGCCAAGTCAGGTATCCCCCTGGTGATCCTGCTCGGGCTGCTCGGAGCCGTCATCTTCTCGGTCAGCTCGGTGATCTCGGCCGCGGCACTGGACGTCGTTCCAAGGGGTGTCGAGGGATCGGCGGTTGCTCTTCTGTTTTCGGGTGGCGCGGTGATCGGCGGCATCGCACCCTATCTGGCGGGCTTCATCAACGAGTCGGCGGGTTTCCAGGGAGTAGTCTGGTTCGCTGGCTCAATGGCGGCCTGTGGGGCGGTGCTGGCGCTCGTACTTCCCATCGGCAAACGTGTTGTCTCCGGAGGAGCAACGCCCCATGTGGACATCTGACCACCGGCCCCGCGCCGGGCGATGACGGCACACGTGCCCCCGAAGACGTTCGTTGTGTGGGCGATGGCGGACGCGCACGTCGGCACCGAACAGAAACACGGCCGCGAGAGCCTCAGTGATGCAATCCGCCAGGCCGAGGGCCGGGGCGGAGCTTCCGGTTTCCACTGGGACGTCGCCCTCAACCTGGGCGATTTCTCAGGCTCCCAGACTCCTCCCGATGACGAAGAAGGACGCGAGGTCGTACGCCAGTACGGCGCCTCCACCCTGCATCCCCGCGGGCACTTCTACGATCTCGTCGGCAATCACGACGCCTCGGGCGCAGACGAGCCCACGCAGTGGTGGTTCCGAAAGTGGCTGGATCCGACCGGCGAGAACACGTCACATTCCGGTGTTCACCCGAATGAGAGGCCCTTCCCGGTCGAGGGCACGTGGGAACGCTACTGCTTCCGGGCGGGCAACCTCGTGTTCCTGATGATGGGCGACCGCAACGACGGAGGTCCTCCTGTCGGCCGGGGCACCCGCGGCGGCTACCCGGCAGGCGCGGTCACCCGGGAGACCTTCGACTGGTGGGTTGAACAGGTGGAGGCCGCCCGCGACGGGATCGTGGTATCCGCCCACCATCACATGCTGAAAGGCACCACGGTTGCATCGGGCGACTGGGAGGGCGTCGACAAGGGGTACCACGGGCGGTTCGAAGACGGCGCACCCATCGGTGCCTCGTACCTCTACTGGGTGGGCGGAGAGCCGGACAGCGGTCGGTTCGAGGCGTACCTGGACGGCCACCCCGGCGCCGGCGCAATGTGGCTCGGCGCGCATACCCACGCTCGTCCCGATGACCGGCAGGGCGGACGCTCACACATCGAAACCCGATGGGGCACGCACTTCGTCAACGTCGGCGCGCTCACCCGCTACCACGGCGAGCAGCATTCGATGCCCGTGAGCCGAGCGCTCACCTTCACCGATGGCAGCGATGCCGTCACCGTCCGCTGCTATCTGCACACGGACGAGTACGCAAAGCAGGGGTGGTATCTGCCTGCCGAGCGCGTCCTGCGGTTGCCGAAGCCGTTCCGCGCACCCTGACGGTCGGCTAGCCCGGCGCGTCTACGCTAGGCCCGCGGCCCGGCGAACCGATTGCACATTGACCTCCGGCGTCTTCGGGTCGTATGTGCATCCCGGCGCGAGCATCCAGCCGCGGGCGCCCATGACTGATGAGACGTCGCGAATCCCGGCCTCCAACTCCGAGGCCGGCGTCTGCACCAGCGATGCACCGACGGGCACACCGCCCACGACCGTTCTGTCGCCCACCAGCGCTTTGCCCTCCGCCAGGCTCGCGTTGCCCTCGCCCGCGGCATCCCAGTTGACCGCCTGCACCGGATAGCCTGCCATCTCGGCCAGCAGGCAGCGGTCCCTGCACACGTGCAGCATCGTGAACTCGGTTGGGGGCAGCCCTTCCAGCACCCTGAGGTCCCACGGGCGCACCAACCGCCGGTACTCCTCTGCCGTCAGGACATCGGTGGTGGCGGTGTCGTGCGTCGCGTAGAACAGCCCGCTCGCACCGCGCTCCAGCGCGGCGCCCGCAAACGCGACGAACGTCTCCGTGATCGCCTCGAGTGCCGCGTTCACCTTCGCCGGGTGTTCTTTGAGATGAGCAACCAGCGTTTCCGTCGAAGGGACGAGTCTGGCGGCGACGCCCACCGGCGTGAACACCGTCATCAGGAACGGCACCCGACCGGCCAACCCCTCGGATATCAGCTCGATCGCGCGGAGATGCTCCGCCAGCACAGGATGGTCGAGGCCGACCGCTTCGATCCGTTCCCAGTCGTCCGGCTCCTCGACGGGCACTGAAGTCATCACGTACGCGTTCCCGCCGTCGTACTCCGACTCAGTCCCCCAGACCTCAGTCCGGTACGTCCCGCGCGGATTGATCTTCATGAAGTCCCAGCCGTAGCGGTCCTGGTGCGCCAGCATTGCCCCGGCCAGGTTCTCGGGAGTCCCTTCGCTGTCGAAGTAGTGGCGCCACATGCTCACCGGCGGGCGGTCCACTTCCTCCCCCGCGAGTGCTGCGAAAACCCTCTCCCGGTGGTTCATCTCCGACGGCATGGTTCCGGTCTCCTGTGGGTCGTGGCCGATCCGACTTTGATTCCGATTGTCGCCAGTTCGCGCCCAGACCTTACACTGCCGTGAGCCCGCGATGCAGGCCGAAGCGCTCGGAACGGCAATCGACATTGCCTGACCCGGGCCAGAAGACGCCCCTCTGGCACCCTGAGGTCCGTGCCCAATCCGGCGCTTCCGGGGTGGTGATTCGAGCCATGGCAAAGCTGGATGAGTCGAGCCCCGAGAAAGCGCCTCCGGCGCCTCTGGCGCCCCGAGACGATACACGCCGGTCCACTTTCGGTGTAGCCTCTCTTGCGGCCATCTGGCGTGGCGATTGGTCCAGCAAGAGGTGATTGCATCACATGATCAAACTCGGCTCGCGATTCCCGGCAACCACGGCGTGGGTGGACGACCCCGCCAACCTCCGGTTCCTGAAGCAGATCGGGATCGACTACATCGACTTCAACTTCTCGATGTTCCCCGGCTACCGGGAGAGCGGTGCGGTCGTGAACCGGGACGACCTCGCACGGTTGGTCGAGGCGCTCGACGAAGCCGGTCTGAAGGCCCAGCGCGCCAACAACACCAGTCACGACCTGCAGGCGGCGTGGCTCGGCCTGCCGGAGGCCCAGCGAGCAGTCGACAACGCCTGCCGGACGGTGGAGCTGTGTGGCGAATTCGGCATCCCGCTGTTCGGATTGCAGCCGTTCGGCGCGGTCGGCTTCGCGGAGTTCAGGGACCCGGCGTATTCCAACCCGCCTTCCGGCAGGGGAGGGTACCGGGAGCTTTCCGTGGACATCGCCCCTCACCTGGACATGCCCGAATTCCCTGGCGCGCCTATACCCGAAGAGCTGTGGGACAACACCGTCGGCGTGTGCAGGGCCATCTGCCCGGTCGCGGAGAGTGCCGGCGTGCGGATCGCCATGCACGGCAACGACCCGCCGGTCGCGAGCCTCCACGGGATCCCCCAGGTCCTGACCAGCTTCGAATCGTTCGACCGTCTGTTTGAGGAAGTCCCGTCGCCCGCGAACGCCATGTGCTTCTGCGTGGGCACGCGGTACGAGTCAGGCCAGGACGTCTTCGAGGGCATCCGCCATTTCGGGAATCAGGACAGGATCGTCCACGTCCACTTCCGCAACGTCCGCGGCCGTATTCCCCGCGATGGGCGCTACGCGGAGGTCATGCCGGACGTGGGCGAACTGGACATGTACCGGGTGGCGAAGGCGTTGCACGGCGTTGGTTTCGCCGGGGTGATGGACTACGACCACGTGCGCGGCATCGACACCGACGATCCTCTCGGCCGTACGTACATCGCCTACTGCGTCGGACACATGAAGGGCATAGTCCAGTCGCTGGAGAGCGAAGCGGTGGAACAGTAGCTCGGCGCCTATGGCCGGAACGAGAGAAGATTGTTCAGAACGCCGGTCTCGTTGTCGTTGGGCCATCCAAATCCGTCGATGACGTAGACATGGGAAGCCGATATCGTGCAGAGCTGGTACGTGGGTGTCAGGTACGGGGTCAGGTCGTCATCAACTACGAGAGCAGCCGTCCCGGCACCGCCCAGATTGACCAACTCATTGCGGCTGACAGCCCGTCCCTGTTCGACAACCCGGTCGACCAGCGTTTGCCGACAGGCCGACAGATTGGGCCATAGCAGGACACCTTCCGGGTAGTGCCAGACGGCCAGTGATGCGCCGGTAACCGACTCAGTGGCATCCTCGATTGTCGTCGTCGACCCATTGGCTATGGCCGAAAAGGTGAACACCGCCTGAGCACCGTGCTGGATGGTCCAGCCCCAGACGGGATCGGTGTACGTTGCTAGGCCAGCCGCTGGCGTTGGCGTGGGTGAAGGAGTGGGAGTGGGAAGACCGACACCGCCGAGTTCGAACGAAACTAGGGCCAGCTGGAGCGCCGTTTCCAGTTGCGCGTACTCCGCGGAATTCCAGACCTCCTGATGCGCAATGATGTCGACCTGGTAAAGCTTCGAGCCGGACAGATACCAGTGCAGGAATCCCTCATACGGTTCGCCTTCGAAACGCCCGGCATACCGGAATTCGTACGCGTTCCCGCCCTTGACGAACTGGCCGGACACAATGACGTAGTCCGACCATGGGTCGCCGGGCGTCGGCTCGAATTCGCTCGAGAATCTGGCCAGGTTGTACGACCGGTAGGTGTCTGACTCGAAGACAGAGATGAGAACGTACGCCCCGACTTTTTCTTCCCAAACGAGGACGAGGTCCGGGTCTGTTGCGTCTAGAATCCAGCCGCTGGGGACATCCACGGTGTAGCTGTGGCGGTCGTTGTGATAGACACCCTGAGGAGCGAGTGGGTGCGGTGTCGGTGTTGGCACCGCGACGTAGAGACCTGACTTCAGGTCCGGCAGCCGGTCCGAGATAGTCGCGACCGACACGGCGAAACCGAACCCTTCAACGCTCGCTGCTCCCGGCGCAGACCGGACTACGTAGGTGTTGAGGCCCACCACCTCGCCGTCAGAGTTGACCAGCGGCCCGCCGCTGTTCCCCGAGTTGATGGCCGCGTCCGTCTGGATGTCGGATCGGTCAATGTACTCGTCGTACCAGATCGCCGAGATAATCCCCTGCGTGACCGTGGGGTCGCCGGTCACTCCCAGTGGATATCCGAGGGCGAATACAGCGCTGCCCGTGCGGACCGAGCCCTCGTCGGCGAGTGAAAGCGTCAGGAATCCGGCGCCACTGATCCTGAGCACGGCCAGGTCGCGCGCTGCGTCGATCCCGAGCACCGTAGCGGCGTAATCGCCGCCGTCGGTGGTCTCGATCCGGATGGTGTCCGATCCCTCGATCACGTGGTAGTTGCTGAGGACGAGCGCCGTACTGTCGCCCGCGTCTACCTCGAAGACGACGCCAGAGCCGCTTCCTACGTTTGTCGAGATGCGGACGATGCCCGGCTTGATCCGTTCGACCATGTCGGCCAGGGATTCCGCCACCGGTGTCGCGGTCATCGTTGGTGGAGGAGTGGGCGAGGGGACAGGCGTGGCAGTCGGAGTGGGAACGAGTGTGGGAGTGGGCGTAGGCAGCGGAGTCGGCGACGGAACGGGCGTTGCGGTCGGTGCTGGTGTCTGACTGGGTGTAGGTGACGGACTGGGAGTGTTCATTGCGATCGGGGTAGGCGTCAGGGTCCGCACAGCCGCCGCTGTCGCTCGGACCGCGGCAGCTACGGTCGCTTTGACTTGGGGCGTCGGTGGTGGCGTCTCGGTCGGAATGGCCGCCGCGACCGCGGCCTGAACCGTGGCTTCTATATTCGGGGTGGGGGAGGGAGTTACTGGCGGCGGTGTGCTGGCTGCTGTGCACGCAGCAGCCCATGCACAGATGATTCCCAGCGCTACCAGCAGCGCCGGGAGGCGTTGCTTGTTGGCCAACGGCTGGCCTCTCAAGTCGCGGGGTGAGTAGGGGCGGTCGGCCGCCAGAGTATCATAGGGGTGTAGGCCGTCAGCGAAAGTGGGACGGTTTTCGGGCCTGAGTTAAGAGAGAT
>CAYYFS010000083.1:0-9416 GCA_964471055.1 uncultured Dehalococcoidales bacterium | reverse complement strand
TGGCGGACCTCCGCGGTGATGACCTCATCTTCGGGGGCCAGGGGAGCCTGGACAATCCCGTGGATCTCCTGAACGAGGTCGGCGAGATCGTCAGCGAGTACGCAATGCGATACCGGGAAGCCGCGGGCGAACCGGCCCCCGCTGTGGGCGATGGGATAGCGGCGGCGGCGGAGGAACCGGACGTGGACGATGTCGTCTACGAGCTGATGAGCGAAGCCGACAGACTGACGGAACTCACCGGCATGACCGGCCGCCTGCGGTATGCCATTGAAGGCGGGGACACCGCGACTGCCGAGGAAGCGGAAGTCCGCATTCGGGCCATCGCAAGGCACATGCCGGAGAACCGGCGCACGGAGCGCCTGGTCGAACTGGCACAGAATCCGTCACCAAGGGCAGCCGAGGCCGCTCAGCTGTACCTCGAACGCGCCTACGGTCTCCTTCGCGAGGACTACCTCCGGGTCAAGGCGCTTGATGAACGCATCGCCGAGGCAGAGGCGGACCTGGCGGAGTAGGGCGCTCCGGGGGTCGCCTACGTTGCCGCCAGAGCGCGTCGCAGGTGGTCCGGCGACACATTGCCGCCGCTTGCCACCAGCACGACGCGTTTCCCCCGCAAGCGGTCCCTGTGGCGCAGAGCCGCCGCCAGCGAGCAAGCAGCGGCGCCTTCAACCAGTGTGTGCGTGTGCTCGACGAACAGGCGAATCGCGTCGAATACCTCCGCTTCACTGACGAGCAGGAAGTCCTCCAGACTATCCCTCAGAATCGCCTGTGGCACCTCGTACGCCGTACGGGTAGCGAGCCCCTCGGCTTCCGTGCTCATGTCCGCGGTCACGATGCGTTTCTGCTTCCAGGACAGATAGGCTGCCGGGGCAGCCTCGGATTGCACCCCGATCACCTCTGTCGACGGGGAGACGACATCCGACACAATGCACGCCCCGCACGCGCCGCTCCCTGCGCCGAGCGGAACCAGGATCGCGTCGACGCTGTCCAGATCCTCGAAGATCTCCAGACCGTACGTGCCCACGCCGGCGATCAGCGCTGGCTCATCGGCCGCGTCGACATAGCGGCGGCCTTCTTTCTCCGCGACGCCCTTCGCGTAGTCGGAGCACTCCTCGTACACGTCCCCGTGCAACACCACCTCGGCCCCCAGGTGGCGCATCGCGGCGACTTTCGTGGGATTCGCGGCATTCGGCGAGACGACGGTCACGCGGGCGCCGAAGGTGCGGCCTGAGAAAGCGATCGACTGGCCGTGGTTGCCGGTTGACGCGGTGATGAGCCCGGCCTCGAGTGCTTCGGGCGGGAGGCCCGAGACGAGATTGATGCCACCTCTCGGCTTGAAGGAGCCCAGGATCTGGAAATTCTCGTGCTTGACCCACACCTCCGCGCCGATTAGATCATCGAGCGCAGGGTAGTGCCGCAGCGGCGTGCGGAAGATGTGCGGCGATACCACGCGGCGGGCGCTCACCACATCTGCAAACGTCGCGGCCTCTGGTGTCATGTGCATCCCCTTCGCAGCGTTCCCATCCTTCCGTCGGATGGCGGACGACCCCGGCGGCCCATTGTCGCGCCCGGCCGGGCGTATACTCGCCGGATGCCTCCGGCCTCATGATGGTCGCGCACAGCCGGCATCCTGAACGGACCCGACGTGACACCTCCCCCGGCACATACACCTTCTTCCCCCGCGGCCGCGGGGGAATCGGGGAGCATCGCCGTCGGTCGCGCCTATGTGGCCAGGACGTTCCAGTCGCTCGACAACAGGGATTTCCGCTACCTGTGGCTCGGCATGCTGTTCATGATGGGCGCCAACAACGTCCAGATGCTGGCGCGTTCGCAGCTGGCGTGGGAGTTGAGCTCCTCGCCGTTCACCGTCGGTCTGGTGGGCATCGGGTTTGCACCGCCCATTCTGCTGTTTTCTTTGTTCGGCGGCGCCCTGGCTGATCGCGTGGAGCGGAAGCGGGTCATCCAGGCGGGTCAGTTCGCGTCGGTCCTGACGTCCCTGTTCATCGCCCTGTCCGTCGTCACCGACACGGTGACTGTCTACCACCTGATAGGGGCATCGGTGCTCCAGGGCACGTTCTGGGCGTTTCTCATGCCTGCTCGCCAGGCCCTGATCCCGGAGCTTGTGGGCGCCAACCGCGTATCAAATGCCATGGCCCTGAACGCAAGCGGCATGGCCTTCATGGGGACCGCGATGCCCGCCGCCGCGGGGTTCCTCTACGCGGGTCTGGGCGCGGAAGGAGCGTACTTCACGATCGCAGGTTTCCACCTGGCCGCTTTCCTATTGACGACACAGCTGCCGAGGATCGACTCCCGCGGGGCAGCCAGGGCGCGGCGGGTTCTCGCCGATGTTGGGGAAGGGTTGGGATACGTCGCTCGGAACCGCACAGTTCTGAGCCTGCTGTTGCTGGCCCTCTTCTCAGCCGTGCTCGCGATGCCGTTCCGACAGCTCATGTCCGTCTACAACGCCCAGGCGCTTGGCAGAGGGCCTGAGTCGCTCGGCCTGCTCATGGGGATGATGGGCGCCGGAGCGCTCGCAGGTTCGCTGGGGCTGGCCGGCCTTCGGCGGGGGCAGCCGCGGGGGATGGTCTTGCTCGCCACCACGATTCTCTCGGGCCTGATGCTGCTTGCTGCGAGCGGAGCCGCTTTCTACGCGCTCGCCCTGATCGTGATGTTCTTCCTTGGGATAGGGGATTCGGGCCGGCGTGCTTTGAGCGCGGCGTTGATGATGGAACAGACCGACCGAGAGCATCAGGGGCGCGTCATGGGGGTCTATATGATGAACTTCGGCCTGATACCCATGGGTGCATTGCCGCTTTCCGGCATAGCTGAAGGCGCCGGCATCCGCACCGCGGTGTTCATAGCCGGTGCGCTCCTCACCATGATGTCCGTGGGATTCATGCTATTCACGCGCCGCGTCCGCCGTCTGTAGCCCGCCCCGCGGGAGGCGTGCATGGCGCGACGCGGCGGACTACGGGAGGAAGTTGACGGTCGCGAGAAGCGGTGGCGTCGAACGCTCCAATTCGAACGACGCACCCCGGTCGGGGTCGAGCGTGACGGAAAAGTCGGTGCTCGTGGTCAGCCGTGTGGCCAGGTAGCCATCGGTACCCGTGCCGACGGAGTAGGTGCTCCCGCCGGTGTCCAGCTCATGCAGCCAGACGGTGATCTCCGCCGTGTCGTTGTCGTCCAGCAGGTAGTCGGAGGTACCGCTGCCGAGGAAATCGACAGTCCAGACCGCGTCCCGGACATGCTGGCGGGAGTCGGTATACGACACGATCGTGCGCGACTCCAGACCAGAGGCGTCGGGGTCGGTACCGGTATCGTCCGTCGTGTAGGGCGGGGTCAGATCGATCGCGTTGCCCTGGCCTGTCTTGGTCACGTTGAAAGCGATGCTGACGACAGCATTCTGACCGTCCACGGAGTCCATCGTGGCGACCAGCCCGCCTCGCGGTGTGATGGTGTTCTCCGCATTGTCCACGCCCTCGTGGATCGTTTCCTTGCTCTCCTCGGACGAGAAGATGCCGACCGAGAGGACCGTGAACGCGAACACGGATGCCACGACGACGAACGCAATGAGGATGATCGCCGTCTCTAGTCCGGTGATGCCGTGTTGGCTGCGCATCTGGTACCAGTTCCAGCCGGTTCGATTGGATGGGGCGCGAACCGCGGCTGTGTTGGGGGAGCAATGAGCCCCGTGCGGTTATCTACTCAGCTATTCTCAGGCGTCGCCCCACGCCGCCGACAGCGTGCTGGCACTCTCAGCTACTGGTCCCGAGCGCGTGCGTGCAGTCCCTCACCGTACCCGATGGTCGGCAGTCCTGTTTCTGGTGCTTTTGCGACCTCTGCCGGCGAGGCCATCCGCACCTGACGGAGATGGGCGTCTGGTGTACGTTTGGAAGGATCCGACCAGGAGACGCTGTGGAAGCCCCGCCGAGACAGCGACAAGAATTGTGCGGGTCATGGCAGGCCCGCCTTGACCCGGCTCCGCCGTTCCCAGGCTGCTCCACAGCCGGTTAGCACGTCCGAGGCACAGCAATGCCGATCAGGATTCTGAGCGAAGCACTGGCCTCCAGGATCGCGGCAGGCGAGGTGATCGAACGCCCCGCCTCCGTGGTGAAGGAACTGGTGGAAAACGCCCTCGACGCCGGATCGACGCGGATCGACGTGGAGCTTCGGCATGGTGGCATTCGTTCGATACGGGTCGTAGACAACGGCCGCGGCATCCCGGCCGGTGAGCTAGTCGTGGCCTTCGAACGCTTCGCGACCAGTAAGATAGGCGAATCTTCCGATCTCCTCGGCATCGAGACGCTCGGTTTCCGAGGCGAGGCCCTGCCGAGCATCGCGTCCGTCGCCCACGTGGAAGCGGTGACGAGGCCTCACACCGAAGATCAGGGCGAGCGTCATGAATTGGAGTTCGGCAAGGCGCTCCGCCTTGAGGCGGCAGGCGCGCCGCCGGGCACCTCTGTGCTCGTGACCGAACTGTTCCGCAATGTGCCCGCAAGACTGAAGTTCCTTGGCTCCCCGGGTGCGGAGCTCGGCCGCATCCATCAGATCGTTGCCACCTACGCCCTCGCGTATCCGGGCGTGGCTTTTCGGCTGATGTCTGACGGCAAAGCGAAACTGGCTACCCCTGGTGGGGGTGATTTGTCCGGGACTATGGCCGCTGTGTACAACCGCCGGATCGCGGACGCGATGCTCGCTCTGCCTGAGGATGAAGACGCGGCGTTCGCCGTGAGTGGCCAAACCAGCGACACCACAGCCAGTCGCGGCAACCGCAACTACATCACGCTTGTGGTGAACGGTCGCCCGGTGCAGAGCCGGCGGCTCACATTCGCCGTCGAACAGGCGTATCACGGGTTCCTGGCCGAACGCAGGTTCCCCATAGCGGTTCTGTACCTCACAGTCCCGTACCACGATGTGGACGTAAACGCTCATCCAGCGAAGAGCGAGGTCAGGTTCCTCAGGGAAGACATCCTGTTCGCACAGGTGCAGCGGGTCGTCAGGGCCGCCCTCCTCCAGAAATCGCCCGTTCCCACGATCTCGACCGGCCGCGTTGGCCGGCCGGCACAAGGAACGGCGTTTCCGGCGACGGAACAACGCTCCCCGCTGGGTGCGAACCCGCTCTGGCCCGAAGCCCGGCTCGCCCCTCAAGCGCACGCCGACCTAGCGGTAGCTGCCGCCGACGTGTCTGCTTCAGCCACGGATCCGGCGGACGCCGCTCTGACAACAGAGGACCGGCCAACGCCGAGAAGCACGCTCCCGGTGCTGCGGGTGATCGGTCAGGCCAGGGAGACGTACATCCTGGCGGAAGGGCCGGACGGCGTGTACCTGATCGACCAACACGCGGCCCACGAGCGAGTGCTCTATGAAGAGATACGCGCCCGGATACGGAACCGCACGCCGGAGGCGCAGTCCCTGCTGGCGCCTGAGACCGTCGAACTGCCACCGGAGCATGCGGAGACGGTCTGGCAACAGCAGGAGGCTCTGATCGCCACCGGGTTCGTATTCGAGCCCTTCGGGGAAGACGCTGTGCTGCTGCGCGCTGTGCCCTCAACATTCGCCCGGGCAGGCACAGGGGCTCCCGGCGAAGCACTGCTGTGGATCCTGGACGACATCACGGAGGGGAGCCGTGCGGACGCCTGGGACGAGCGCCTCCTTCACTCGCTCGCCTGCCACGGCGCGGTCCGGGCGGGGCGCAGCATGACAATCGAGGAAAGCAGGGAGCTGGTTCGCCGACTGGAGCAGACCGAGCAACCCCACACCTGCCCTCATGGACGCCCCACGATGATCCACTTGAGCGAGGGCGCGCTCGCACGCGAATTCAAGCGGACCTAGGGGCAGACCGGGACCAGACCTGGATCAGAAGAAGCGGGCGCCCGCCGCGCCGTGCTCGAACGTTTCGACCTTGCCCGCCGCGTCCGTGACGTATACCGT
Organism: uncultured Dehalococcoidales bacterium; assembly: GCA_964471055.1. GTDB lineage: Bacteria > Chloroflexota > Dehalococcoidia > Lucifugimonadales > Lucifugimonadaceae > CAYYFS01. The sequence continues at coordinate 3,488 of CAYYFS010000083.1, read as the reverse complement.
CCGCTGCCCGGGGCCACCGAAAGCGATGTCCGTGGGCATGGCGCCTTCGCGCTGCCAGCGATCCAATAGCTCCCCATCAGGCGATACGAACGCAAGCACACCGGCGCGGAAGACGGCGACGATGATCGTGCCGTCCTGGTCTACCACCATGCCGACCGGCCAGCCGGGGTCCCGGAAGCGATACACCATGCGAGGCTCGCCCGCGGTCCCATCCGGCCGGAGCGGGAAACCGAGAAGGCGATTGGAACGCATCTCCGCGACGAACACTTCTGTCCCATCGGGGGAGATCGCGATGCCGTTCGGGTACGGCAGCTCGGCAACGAACAGCGAAACCTCGCCGTCGGGCGTGATCCGATAGACAGGGCTGATGCAGGGATCGGGCGGATCGTTGCGGAGGGGATCCGTGACGAAGAGGTTGCCTTCGGGTCCGAAAACCAGGTCGTTCGGCGCGACGAATCGGGCTCCCTCGAAGCTGTCGGCGAACACGGACACCTCTCCGGCTTGCGAGACCCGCAGGACTCCTCTGCGGCCCGCGTCGGCCACGTACAGGTTTCCGTCCCGACCGAACGTCAAGCCGTTCGGTGCCCCGTCGGTGTGTGCGAACTCGGAGACGGTCCCGTCCGGGCCGATCCGGGAGATTGTCCCTGACGCGCTCCCGAAGTTAGCTACGTAGAGCGCCCCGTCGGGACCATACTCGGGACCCTCGGGCCATTCCAAGCCCGACGCCAAGAGTTTCATGTCAGCCGCGTTGCTGGCGGGTATTGCCATCCGGGGGCTCGCGGGACTGTCAGGAGCGTGGTCGCATCGGTGACTGCGTCTGTTTGCGCCTAGAACGACGCCTTCTCGAAAAAGCCGTTGCACCGGCATCGGAAATCGGCGCCCGGTGAGCATAGCACAGGGCGTCCCGGAATCCGTGCCATAAGGGCTTCTTGCGCCATACTCAGCGGCGCCGTCCAGGTATGAGGGCGGGTCGCACGTTGGCGAGCGCCCGACGCACAGTTACCCTTGAGACGGGATCGCGGCCCATGACCGCAGGCCTGGCGTCCGTGGAGCCCACACGAGGAAGGCACGGTAGGTGACGATTTCGGCCGGCAAGACAGGGGACGCCAAGGCCCGGGGCTCCGCGTGGGGCAGGTTCCTGTTGTTCCTCGACACCATCAAGTTCGAGCACTCGGTCTTCGCCCTGCCGTTCGCCGTCCTGTCGATCTTCCAGGCGGCCCAAGGTGTTCCGGCGGCTTGGCCCTTCTTCTGGCTCATCGTCGCGATGGTGTCCGTGCGGACCTTTGGCATGGGTGCCAACAGACTGATCGACGCAGAGATCGACGCCCGCAACCCCCGTACAGAGGGGAGGGCACTGCCTGCCGGGCTGATAAGAGCCCGTGAGGTCTGGCTGTATCTGATCGCGTCTGCGGTCGTCTTCGGGGTCGCCGTCTCACAGATGGAGCGGCTTGCCTGGTACCTCTCGCCCGTCGTCGTGGTTGTGATGGCGACGTATCCATATGCCAAACGGTTCACGTGGCTGAGCCATTTCGGACTCGGGGCCGTGTACGTCATCATCCCCCCCGCCACTTGGATCGCTGTCACGGGCGACATCTACGTACCTTCCGGCGTCATGGGTATTGCCGCCGCGTTCTGGGTAGTCGGCTTCGACGTCATATACGCGACGCAGGACATGGAAGTGGACCGGGAGCAGGGCTTGCACTCGATACCGGAACGGTTCGGCCTGGAGCGCGCCCTGCAGGTGGCCCGCGCTTTCCACGTAGTCACGGTTGCCGGCCTGGCTGCCGCCGGCGCGATGATGGATGTCGGCCCGCTCTACTGGGCGGGCGTCGGTGCATCAGCGCTTCTGTTGGCGTACGAGCACAGTCTGGTTTCACCGCGCGACCTGTCGCGCCTGAATGCTGCCTTCTTCACCATGAACGGAGTGATAGCGGTCGTGTTCGGGGCGTTCGCCAGCGTGGACGCGGTTCTGAGATAGAAATGGCCAATTACGTAGTAGCGATAACTGGCGGGAGCGGAGTCGGGTACGCAAGACTCGTGCTCAAAGAACTCATGGACGCTGGCCATGACGTGTTCGCGGTCGTGTCCGACGCCGGGCGCCGCGTGATGAGCATCGAGACCGGGCCTGACCTGACGGGCGTGGTTGAGGCCGACGAGCGGCAGCTCCAGGACTGGATCGCAGCAGCCGACCGGCGGGGCACGTTGCGGCTATGCTCAGTCGACGACGTGGCCGCGCCGATAGCCAGCGGGTCGTTCCCGACTGCGGGCATGGTCATCGTGCCATGCTCTTCAGGCACTCTTGCACGCGTCGCCCACGGCATGTCCCGCAACCTGATAGAACGTGCGGCCGACGTGACGCTCAAGGAACGCCGCAGACTCGTGCTGGTCCCGAGGGAGACGCCGCTGAGCCTCATACATCTTCGCAACATGACCGCCGTCACAGAGGCCGGAGCAGTTGTTCTCCCGCCGTCCCCCGGCTTCTACCACAACCCCGGATCCGTGCAGGACCTTGTCGACATGATCGCCGGACGGATCCTGCATCACCTGGGCGTCGAATCGGACCTGTCGATTTCCTGGCAGGGCCCCGAACCGGCCGAACTCGCCGGTTTCGAGGATCTCTAGCGTGCCGTTCGACGACCTCCAGTCGTACCTCAGAGAACTCGAGGCGCATGGCGAGCTTCGACGCGTCACCGCGCCGGTATCCGCAGAACTCGAGGTGACCGAGATCGCCAACCGAACGCTGCGGGAGAACGGGCCAGCGCTGCTGTTCGAGAATGTGGACGGCTCTGCGTACCCTCTCGCCATCAACATCATGGCGAGCGAACGCCGCATCGAGCTGGCGCTCGGCATGCACCCGGAGAAGCTGGGCGAGGAGCTAGCCGCGTTCGTCGAACGTATGTCGGCGCCCGGACTCCGGGAGCTGTGGCGCGGCCGGCGAACGGTGCGCCGGCTCATGGCCTTCCGTCCCAGGTTCCCACGCCGGCCGCCGGTCCATGGGGTGGTCGAAACTTCGCCGGACCTCCTCGGTCTTCCGGCCCTCAAGTGCTGGCCGGGGGACGCCGGTCGCTTCCTTACGCTCCCGCTCGTGGTGAGCAGGGATCCGGCAGGCGGTGCGCACAACATGGGCATATACCGCATGCAGCTGTACGACAGCCGCACCGCCGGCATGCACATACAGATTCAGAGGGGCGGGGGGTTCCACTACCACGAAGCCGAAAAGCGGGGCCAACCACTCGAGATGGCGATCGTCCTTGGAGGCGACCCCGCCCTCATACTTGCGGCCGTCATGGCGCTCCCGGAGGGCATAGACGAGGCGGCTTTCAGCGGAATCCTACGGGGACGGCGAACTCCCATGGCCCGCACGAAGACCCTTGGCCTGCGCGTCCCGGCGAACGCAGAATTCGTGCTCGAGGGCGTCGTGCCGCCGGGTGAAAGGCGCCTGGAAGGCCCGTTCGGCGACCACTTCGGACACTACTCGGAACAGGCGG
>CAYYFS010000082.1:0-9438 GCA_964471055.1 uncultured Dehalococcoidales bacterium | reverse complement strand
TTCCACAAAAAGGCCCGGCGCGACTAGAATCACCCAATGCCCATCGACAAGACAGTTGGCACATTCGCTGAGGCGGTCTCCGATATCCAGGACGGCGCCGTCGTCTTCATCGCAGGCTTCGGCGGGGCCGGCGGCATGCCTATCAGGCTGATGGACGCCCTCCGCAGCCAGGGAGCGCGCAGCCTGACCATGGTCTGCAACACGGCAGGCCTGGCCGTGCCGATTCGTTTCGGCTGGCCGGACGACTGCGACCCCGTCGATCACTGCCTACTGGTCGACAACGGGCAGGTTGCGAAGGTCATCGCGTCGTTCCCTGTCTCTCCGTCACCGTCCAGGCCGAACGCCGTGGAAAGAGCGTACGGACGGGGAGAACTCGAACTTGAGGTCGTGCCCCAGGGCACGCTTGTCGAGCGCATACGGGCCGCAGGGGCGGGAATCCCGGCGTTCTACACTCCCACCAGCGCCGGAACCCCCCTGGGAGAAGGCAAAGAGACCCGGACTTTCGGCAGCGAAGAGAACGTCCTCGAGCACGCCCTTCCGGGGGACGTAGCCCTGATTCGGGCGTACATGGCAGATACGCTGGGCAACCTCACCTACAGAGGCACGTCGCGTTCGTTCGGCCCGGCAATGGCCGCGGCGGCGAGGCTGACCATCGCCGAAGTCGATGAGATTGTGGAACCCGGTGGCATCGACCCCGAGCAGGTGCACACCCCTTCTCTCTACGTTGACCGCGTGATCGCCCGCGCATCCGATGACCCTCTCCCCTGAGCACCCGAACCATCTCTAGCGCGATACGGACGGGAACTGCATGACAAGCGCTGCGTCAAGGCTGGATCGAGCACAGATCGCGAGGCGCGTCGCCCGGGAGTTCTCCGATGGTGACGCGGTGAACCTCGGCATCGGCATCCCCACACTCTGCTCCGACTACGTGGCACCCGGCATCCAGGTCCTCTACCAGAGCGAAACGGGCATTCTGAACTGCGGCCCGCTCGCGAAGAAGGGTGAGGGCAACGTCGACTTGATAAACGCCGGCGGTCAGTTCCTGGAGCCTGTGCCCGGCATGGCGTTCATCGACGCGGTGGAAGCCTTTGCCATGATCCGGGGCAGGCACCTCGACGTCAGTGTTCTGGGCGCGATGCAGGTCTCTGAAGAAGGGGACCTCGCCAACTGGTTTCTGCCCTCTCGCGGCGTGGGCAATGTGGGCGGCGCGATGGATCTGGCGGCCGGGGCGAAACGGCTCATCGTCGCCATGGAGCACACGACCCGTGACGGAGAGCCGAAGATCGTCCGTAATTGCGCTTTTCCGCTGACGGGACGACGCTGCGTGCGGCTGATCGTGACGGACGTGGCCGTCATCGAGGTCGCGCCGGACCGCGGCGGTCTTGTCCTCCGAGAGGTCGCACCCGGCTGGGGAGCCGCTGACGTCCAGCGCATCACCGAGCCGCGCCTTCAGCCCGCACCGGATCTGAAGGAGATGGATTTCCTGTAGGCCGGCCGGTGCGTGAGGGCCGCCGGTCGTACTGCTGCCCCGGTCCCGGTACCCCGTACAATGACCGCCAAAGTCGGACGCGCTCTTCGCCTGACTATGTCCCTACCTCACTCGGGGCGTTCTGCGACACATGAGCATGAAGCTCTGGGAGAACCTGGTCCGAAGCCGCAGCAGTCTCGCGTACTGGACGTTCATCGCCGTCCTGGTTGCCGCGGCGGTGATCCTCCTTCTCATCAGCCGAGGGAACAGCCGCGATGCCACGAGTGTTGAGGCGACAGTGACGGCGGGCCGCGTTCAGGCTGCTACTGCCACCGCCGAAGCGCTCTCGCCCGACGAAGACGAACAAGATAGCAACCGTGAGCCAATGGCCACCGCCGCGGCCGAAGCGCTCTTGCCGGACGAAGGCAAATAGCCGAGGCCCGGGGCACCCGGTGTGCACCGCGATGCTCGTCTACAATTCCTTCAGGCACCGAACGCCGTTCCGTACCCGCATCGCACTGAGGTCCCCGTTTGTTCGAATCCCTGACTGAACGCCTCGGCGGCGTCCTTTCCGCACTTTCCCGAAAAGGGAAGCTGAGCGAGAAGGACATCGACCAGGCGCTTCGCGAAGTCCGTCTGGCCCTACTCGAAGCGGACGTCGACTTCAAAGTCGCCCGTGCCTTCGTGGCCGATGTCAAGGAGCGTGCGCTGGGCGAAGACCTTTTCGCCTCGCTCACCCCGGGGCAGACGATCATCAAGATCGTCGGAGAAGAGCTGGCCCGCATCCTGGGTGGCCAGGCCGCCGAGATCCAGCGCGCCGAAAACCCGCCCAGCGTCATCATGCTTGCCGGCCTCCAGGGCTCCGGCAAGACCACCACCGCCGCCAAGCTGGCGCTCAAGCTGCGCACCGACAGGGCGGCCGTAATGATGGCCGCGTGCGATCTCCGCCGTCCCGCAGCCATCGATCAGCTCATTCAGCTCGGCAGACAGCTGAACGTTCCCGTCTATCACGAGGACCCCGCGTCCTCCACGCCGGCGCAGGTAGCGATCAACGCCATAGACGCCGCACGCCGCGACGATGTCCACTGGCTGCTGCTCGACACGGGCGGACGGCTGCACATAGATGACGAGATGATGGCGGAACTGGAGGATGTCCGGGACGCCGCGCAGCCGGTCGAAACCCTTCTCGTGGTCGATGCCATGACCGGTCAGGACGCCGTGCGTTCGGGCACCGAGTTCCACGAGCGGATCGGCCTCACCGGCATCGTCGTGACCAAGTTGGACGGCGACGCACGCGGCGGGGCGGCTCTCTCCATGCGCTCTGTGACCGGCCTGCCCATCAAGTACGTCGGCGTAGGCGAGAAGCCCGACGGGCTGGAGCAGTTTCACCCGGACCGAATGGCTTCGCGCATCCTCGGAATGGGCGACGTTCAGACGCTCATCGAGAAGGCAGAGCATGAGTTCGACACGGAACAGGCGGTAGCGCTCGAGAAGAAGCTTCGCCACGCGCAGTTCGACATGAACGACCTGCTCGACCAGTTCCGGACCGTCCGGAGGATGGGCTCGGTCCAGGACATCCTGGGCATGGTCCCGGGAATGGGCGCGGTCGCGAAACGGGTGGGTCCGCAGGGCATGGACGAAAGCAAGCTGGGCCGCGTGGAGGCAATGATCCTCTCGATGACCCCGGCGGAGCGCGGCGATCCCAGGATCATCAACGGCTCGCGGCGGCGGCGCATCGCGCTCGGGTCCGGCACGTCGCCGTCCGAGGTGAACCAACTCCTGGGTCAGTTCAAGCAGATGCAGAAGATGATGAAGAGGCTTGCATCGGGTGGCAGCCCGCGCGCACTCATGAGCATGTTCCAGGGCCGGGGCTGATCCCCAGCCCTGCCGTCCGGCGCTACGACGGCAGCCGCACTCCCGAGAACCCCGGGTAGCCTCGCACGAACTCGTCGCCCATCACCGCCCGCCGCCCCTCGAGTTGCACGCGGTCAAGCCTCAGTCCACCCCCCGCAGAGGCCACGACCGGCGAGGCCTCTCGGATGGTCACCGCGCCCGGCTCTCCCTTCACTCCGGCAACCAGCGACGCGCGCAGCACCTTCAGGTTCTTGCCATCCCAGGTCGTGTGCGTGCCGGGCCAGGGATCGAACGCGCGCACCTGTCGTTCGAGCCGGTCGGCCGCTTGTCGCCAGTCCAGCATCCCGTCGGCCCGCTTGAGCAGTCGGGTCACTGTGGCGTCCTCTTCTCTCTGGGGCCTGGCGTTGATCTCACCGGCCGCCCAGCGCGGCAGCGTCTCCACCAGGAGCCGCGCGCCCATCTCGAAGAGTCGCTCCATGAGGCTTCCGCCGGTATCGTCTGCACGAACGGCTTCCTGCTCGGACTGAGCAAGAATCGGTCCCGTGTCCATCCCCGCGTCCAGCAGCATGACCGTGACGCCGGTCTGCCTCTCGCCGTCGAGGATGGCCGTTTGCACCGGGCTCGTGCCGCGGTATCGGGGCAGCAGAGAAGGGTGGATGTTCACCACGCCGAGCCTGGGAACGGCAAGCACGTCCGGGCGCAGGATCTTCCCGTAGGCGGCCACCACGAGCGCATCGGGGCTCCACGACGCCAGTTCCGCCACCGTGGCCCGGTCACGCCACAACTCCGGGGTTCGCACCGGCAGTCCGAGCTCCGCCGCCGCGCGCTTCACCGGCGTGGGTTGTTCCGTCCTGCCGCGACCTGAGGGCCGGTCCGGTTGGGTGTAGACAGCCGCCACGTCGAAACCGGCCGCGGCCAGGCCGGTCAGCGCCGGCACGGCGACATCCGGTGATCCGAAGAACACCAGTTTCACGGAGATCCGACCTCCCTCAACAACCTCTCGCCGCCCGTTCCTGCCAGCCCGCGGCCGGGCATCCGCGACACCGCGCCGCTGGGAAACAACCGGAGCCGAAGACCACGAACAGGCGTTCTCTCAGATACGTTTGTGACACCCGTCACGAAGTTCCCCCGCAAATCGCGCCTTTTGCCCCTGTTTCGTGGCCATCCAACCCTTGCGTTTCCCAGACCGTTGCATGGTAATGTGGCCCGGGGCCGAGGGGATAGCCGCACCGCCACGAGAACCTCCAGCCCGGCCCACGTCACCCATTTTTCCGCAGTCCGTTTTTCGTCTGTCGCACGTCAGACGACTAGATCGACTTCTGCCCTTGGGGTTCCGGCTCTGAACGATACAACCTCTGCTCAACAGATCTGGTCCGCGGCGCTCGGGCTTCTCCAGTTGAAAATACCCGGCGCCAATTTCGAGACCTACCTGCAGAACACGGCCGCTGTCAGCTACGAAGGAGGCCGCCTCCTCGTGGTGACGCCCAGTCTCTTCGCGGCCGAGGCCCTGGAGAGACAGCTCTCTGCCACCATAGCGCGTGCAGTAGAGCGCGTCGCCAAAGACCCGGTCGAGGTCGTGTTCCAGGTGGACGGCTCGGTCGCGAGCTCGGTTCATCCGTCGTCGCACGAAAGCGCGCCGAAGGCCACCCCCCGGGCGGACGATCGCCAGGTGTCTCCCGTTCCGGCACTTCGGCCCCACTTCACGTTCGACACCTTCATCGTAGGCGCGTCGAACGAACTCGCACACGCGGCTGCGGCCAGGGTGGCCGAAGCCCCGGGCCGTGTCTACAACCCGCTGTACATCTACTCCGGCGTTGGCCTCGGCAAGACTCACCTCGCCCAGGCCGTAGCGCATCAGCTGATCGCGCAGGGCCGCAGGGCCATCTACGTGACGAGCGAACGGTTCACCAACGACTACATCACCGCGATCCGGGACGGCCGGGCCAACGACTTCCGCGAGCACTATCGGAGCACCGATGTCCTCGTGATCGACGACATCCAGTTCATCGCAGGAAAGGAACAGACACAGGAAGGATTCTTCCACACGTTCAACGATCTGCACATGACGGGCAGACAGGTAGTCGTCACAGGAGACGAGCCGGCGAGACAGTCGCTGCTCGAGCAACGCATACAGTCTCGGTTGGAAGGCGGTCTTGTGGTCGACATCCAACCGCCGGACTACGAGATGCGCTACGCGATCCTCCGCAGCAAAGCACAGCACGCCGATGCCGACATAAGCCCGGCAGTGATCGACATGCTCGCCCGCCGCCCCCTGGGCAACATCCGCGAATTGGAGGGTTGCCTTAACCGGCTCCTCGCCTATGTCCAGCTCACAGGCCAGCCGATGACCCCGGATGTCGCTGCTCACGCCATCCGCAGCCTCCTGGCGGAGCACCCCGCGCCGGTCGCGACGCCGGCGTCGATCGTGCGCGCCGTGGCCGATCACTTCAGTCTGGACGAAGAGGCTCTGCGTGGCAGGCGCCGTGATAAACGCACCGCTCACGCCAGGCACGTGGCTATGTACCTGCTACGGGAGGATGGCCGTCTCACATCCCCTCAGGTTGGACGCCTCCTCGGCGGCAAGGACCACTCAACCGTCCTCTACGGCGAGAAGAAACTGCAGGAGCGGCTTGAGCGGGACCCGACTCTGCGACAGGAGCTCACGTCCATCCGTCAATCGTTCAGTCAGAGAGCCGTTTCTCCATAGTCTCCGGCCCTGACAGCCTTGCACATAGCCCCTGTGCATAACTCGGCTAACTCCTGTGGATAACAGGCTCTGGATGTTGGCAACTCTGTGTTGTCTGTCAGCCATCATCCGACACCGATAGCAGCCAGCCCTTTCCTCAGCTGCACTCCACACTATCCACCTGCTACTCCCCCATGCCCTGCACACCTTCCTATACTGACGTGCAGGCTGGATTCCACTTACTCCACACCCTTACTGTTACTGTCAACGACAGACATCGGAGACACTCCTTAGAGATTACACAGTGATAGACACCGTCACAATCGAAGTCCGGGCCGGGAATGGTGGAAACGGACGAGTTGCCTTTCACCGGGAGAAATTCGTGCCGCGGGGTGGGCCGTCGGGTGGTGATGGAGGCAATGGCGGGGCGGTAGCGCTCGTGGCCGATGACGGTCTGAATACGCTTGATAGGTTCCAGCATAGAGAACGGTTCGAGGCCGGCAACGGTGGTGACGGAGGGCCCAGTCGCCGTCATGGGCCGGCTGGCGAGGTACTGGATATCGCAGTGCCTGTTGGAACCAGCGTTGAGATTGTTCGAGAAGCGACTGGTTCAGGCGAGGGGCAGCATCTTGGTGATCTGACGCGTGATGGTGAGCGGCTGGTGTTGGCTGTCGGCGGTCGGGGTGGACGCGGCAACGTCCGGTTCGTGAGCGCGACGAACCAGGAGCCGCGCCTGGCGGAAGCTGGCGAAGAAGGCGACTCCCACATCGTCACATTGGAGCTCAAGTTGCTGGCCGATGTCGGCCTGATCGGTATGCCCAACGCGGGCAAGTCAAGCCTTCTAGCGGCGATGACCGCGGCCCGGCCGAGGATCGCCGACTACCCCTTCACCACCACGGAGCCCGTCCTTGGCGTGATGGAACTGGGCCACCGAAGGCTCATAGCCGTTGACATCCCGGGTCTGATTGAGGGGGCTCATGCCGGTCGGGGTCTGGGCGACGAGTTTCTCCGGCACATAGAGCGAACGCGCGTCCTGGCGCACGTCGTCGACGGCGCGGAAGAGGCTGTGGCAGAGCGTCTCACGGCAGTCAACGAAGAGCTCACCGCTTTTGATCCCGCGCTGGCCGACAGGCCGCAGCTCGTCGTCATCAACAAGCTCGATCTTCCGGGCGTCTCGGACAGGCGGAGCAGGATAGAGGAAGAGATCAAGAAGGCGCCGGGAGGTGACCGCCGAGTGCTGTTCGTGTCCGCCGTGGCCAGGCAGGGCACACGCGAGCTGGTGACAGGGCTGTTTCAGCTGTTCGACGCTGCCGTAGCGGCGAGCCGAAGTGGCGGGTCGACAGACGCGCGGACGCCGGCCGACGTGGGGCAAACTGTCCTGCGGCCCCGGCCGACGGCCCCGGCGAAGGGGGCGAGGCGCATTCGTGACGGGTTCCGCGTAACGCACCCGCGTGCAATCCGAATCGCCAGAGGGAGCGACCTGGACGACTGGACGGTGCGAGTCCAGTATCACAGTGAGCTGGCCCGTCTCGGCGTTATCCGGGACCTGGAAGAACTCGGTGTGGATCCGGGCGACACGGTGAAGGTGGGTGATCTGGAGTTCGAGTGGGAGTGATAGCTGTGCGCAGGCACGAGAACGCCTGATGGCCACCGGGTCCGGTGGCTGCCGGATCGGTGTTCTCGGCGGCACGTTCGATCCGGTGCACAACGGTCACCTGGCGGTTGCCGAGGATGTGCTGCAGCAGTTCCGCCTCGCTCAGGTGGTGCTTGTGCCGGCGGCGCGCCCCTGGATGAAGGAAGGTCGCGTGCGAGCGAGTGCGCAAGACCGTCTGGCAATGGTTGAACTCGCCGTGGCCGCGCGAGCGTGGCTGCGAGTGTCGCGGGTGGACATCGACCGGCCGGGCCTCACCTACAGCTTCGACACGCTGGCGGACATACGCGCCACTGTCGGAGAGGGCGCCGAGATCCATTTCGTCGTGGGCGCGGACACGCTCACGGAGATGGCTCGCTGGCGGCAACCGGAACGCATCTTCGGCGAGTGCACCGTGGTGGCGGTCGGTCGGCCGGGCCACGGCGGCCCTGATGGGCTGCCCGAGGGTCACCCCGGCAGAAAAGCCGAGTTCATCACGGGACCGGGCGTCGACATCAGCGCCAGCGATATCAGGCGACGCGTCGCCTGCGGAGAGTCCATTGCCGGTATGGTGCTACCCGAAGTGGAGCAGTACATTCGCGACCACGGGCTGTATCGTGCCACGGAAGAGTAACGGTACGCGCCCGCCGCACCTATTCCCCAGACGCGGCGTCTATGCGCCGAGGAACACGCGATGAGCGCAGCAGACGCGGAGACCCGACTGGACAGAGCAGCACGCATCCTTGAACGCGCGCATGACCTCGGCGCCCTGCGCTACGGCGAGTTCATACTGGCGTCGGGACAGAAGAGCACCTATTACTTCGACGGTCGCCTGCTGTCCATGGACCCCGAAGGGGCCGACCTGATATCTGCGGCCTTCCTCGACGAGATCGCCGCAGCAGATGCGGAAGCCGCAGGCGGACCGACGATGGCGGCGGTGCCGATAGTCGGCTCGCTGGTGCTGCGGAGTCACGCGGAGAACCGTCCACTGGCAGGTTTCTTCGTGAGACCTGAAGCCAAAGACCACGGCGCGACGAAACAGGTGGAGGGTCCCGTGCGGCCCGGGATGCGCGTGGCGGTGTTCGACGACACCGTGTCCACCGGGGGTAGCCTGCTCACGGCGATAGACGCAATCCAGGAATTGGGCTGCGAGGTGGTGCTGGTGCTGACCGTGCTGGACCGCCGCCAGGGCGGAAGTGATGAAGTCCGTCGACGCGGGTTGGAGTTCGTCGCCCTTCTGGAGGCAGACGCCGAAGGTGCCGTGCGGGCGGTCGCGGAGTGAGTAGGGCCGCGCGGCCCTACCTCGCACGCGCCCGGGGTGTATATTGTTCGCTTCGTGACGCGGGCTGAGCGCGTCGCATCGGCAGTCGAGTTTCGGGATCGTGAGCGAGGCCTGAGGCCACGGTCACGAGCCGGAAGGAGAACGGCGAATGACCAGCGCGACAGATTGGAAAGCGGTCGAAGCTCAGTACTACATGCAGGTAGTACGTCGCGTCCCTATCGTGCTGGTGCGGGGCGAGGGGACAAGGGTCTGGGACGACGAAGGCAAGGAGTACCTGGACTTCACCGCGGGCTGGGCTGTGCTGAACATCGGCCACTCCCACCCGGACGTCACCGCGGCGATACAGGAGCAGGCCGGGGCCATCCTTCAGATGTCCAACCTGTTCTACACGGTGCCCCAGCTCGACTTGGCGAAAACGCTGATAGACAACTCATGCCTGGACCGGGTGTTCTTCTGCAACAGCGGGGCCGAGGCGAACGAGGGCGCGTGCAAGCTGGCGCGGAAATGGGGCCGCGTCA
>CAYYFS010000081.1:8284-9527 GCA_964471055.1 uncultured Dehalococcoidales bacterium | reverse complement strand
CGAAAGAGGGCGGAGACTGCCCGACGTGTGGCATACGCGGAAGACCAGATCGCAAGTATGCGAGCCGAAACGGGGGTCATACGCGCGTTCCTGAACTGGTTCGCCATCCAAGGTCTCAAGCGCGGCATCACCCAGCTTCGGTTCGACGAAGCCCAGTACATCGCCACTCTGCAGGCGACCATGCTGGGACTCGACCGCATCCTCCATTCGCCGGAACTGGCAGGCGCGAGGGCCGAACTGGATGTGGCTGCCCGGCTTGCACGTTTGTCGGATGCGCACACGGTCATCAACGGCATTACTCTGAACGCGACCCGCTACATTGCCTTCGGGGGCGTTCCCCTGCAAAGCGCGGAGGTTGACCACTTGGTCCTGGCTCCATCAGGCGTGTTCGTCATCGAGACGAAGCGGTGGAGCCGTGAATTCGTTGACTCTGGGGACTTCCACGATCCGTTTGACCAGATCGAACGGGCGGCCTATCTCTGCTACGACCTGGTGAGACGACACTACCGCGAGGTCCGAGTGCGGAGTGTCATCGCCTGCGCCGGACGTTTGCCCCCCGTACCGGCGGGTTCCTACGTCAAGGTAGTGCGAGCGGGCGAGATAGACCGGTACATCTCATGGTTTGGCCGCAGGCACCAAGAACTCGGTCCTAGTGAGATCGACCGACTTCGCCAGTTTTTCGAGCGACACACTCGCGGATAGCGCACGGACCGGAACCAGCGCCGCAGTGATGTCGATGAGGTCGGTGAGCGGCGGATTCCCCGTGGCACAAGTGATTTGGGTTCTGACGGATGTGGCTGTCGCCCGCCCCATCACTCAAATGGGAAGTTGATCGGCCTGGCCATCTACCTGCCCCTGAGCATCGGCACCGACTGGGTGGACCTGTTCTTCCCGGTGGTGCTCGCCGTCATCACAGCGGTCATCCTAACCGGGATAACGATCCCCGACTCATTCGCGGGTGAGCGGGAGCACCACACGCTCCCGACGCTACTGGCGAGCCGCCTGCCGGACAGGGCGATCCTCTTCGGCAAAGTCGCCGTCGCACTTCTGACGGCGATGGCAGGAGTAGTGGTCGTCCTGCTGGTGGGGCTGGTGAGCGTGAACATCGCGCACGGGGCCGACGGGATCCTGGTCTACACGCCGCTGATAGCCGTGCTCAGCCTGTCGTTCAGTCTCCTGACCGCAGGGGTTATCGCCGGTGCGGGGGTCCTGATCTCGCTGCGGGCCTCGACAGCCCAGGAGG
>CAYYFS010000081.1:6693-8184 GCA_964471055.1 uncultured Dehalococcoidales bacterium | reverse complement strand
GGCGCTCCGGGAATCCGGCAGGACGCGAAGCGGCGGCGCCCCGGGGGTTCAGGAACGCCGCCGCCACTGGTCAGGCCGTCGTTGGTGGCAAGGCCGGGAATCGGGTCAGGCGTGGAGTGCGGTCGACACGCCCGTTCAGCGTTGGGGGGCAACACCGAGGAGACGGACCCAGTCCCGGCCCTCGCCACTCTGCGCGTGCGGGATGCGCTACGCGGCCTTCGTGATACGTCAGTCCTCCATCTACGCCGCCTGAGGTGCTGCGAGCGCCCGCAGGCTCCAGTCGTTCTGCAGCGATGCGAACTCGAGCGCCCGGTTCACACGGAACGTGACGTCGTATGCGTCGAAGGGCCGTCCCACACTGTCGGAGGCGCCGAGGCCGCACGCCAACGGCGTGATGTCGGGCGCTTCACTATCGTCGGTCATCATGAGGACGGGAATCTCAGTCGTGGCTGCGCGTTCTTTTAACTTCCTGAGAACGCTGAAGCTGTCGATGTCGGGCACTGCCGTTGACAGCAGTACAAGGTCGACGGCGCCGCGGGCGGCCTCGTCGACAGCCCACTGGGCATTCGTGGTTGTGGTGACTCGGTGACCAGGCTTCTCCAGCACTCCTGCCAGCCACGCGTTCGCGGCGGCATCTCCGTCGATAATCACAATTCGGCTCATCCGTGCTCCCTCAGACGCAATACCAGGGTGGTTTGGTGATTTCGCCCGGGTTCTCCCTCAACCGCTGCGGTATCGCGGCGGGCAGGCTGCGTGAGGCCTGCTATCGGGCGTCCCGTCCTATCCACAACACCAGATGCCCTTTGGAGTTTCGTGAGATCTTTGTTGGCGCAAAGTTGGAGCGCAATTCCCCGCATACTGTTCCTGCGGATTCCGCAACCCGCGGTGCCGGGCATCCCGTACGCGGCACGGGTGGCAGCCACCAGCGGCCCTGCAGCCCGCCGCGGCCGGGCCGCGCCGGCGTCGTCGGACGGTCGTCCGGGTGGCCGGAAAGTTGGGAAACTCGCGCCGCCAAAACCAGTCGGTGGCCGGCCGTCGGGATTGAAGGACAGAGTCGCGGCGTAGAGCGCAGGACGAAGAGATCAGGGGGAAGCCACGACGACCCCTTGCCGGGGCGGTGGCAGTCGGGGAAACAGCCCCGCGTGGGGGGTGCCGGACGCCCGTATCGGCCAGAAGAAGAGCAATAGAACAGCCCCGTGACCCGACGATCCTTCCGCAACCACCCGACAAAACCAGACGCACGCGGTCGGATCGGCCGGGGCGGCGCTTCATTCGAACATACCGTCCGAACGGTGACAGTAGAGCCGCGGTCTGATAAGAATCCGGTTACAGATTCGCGACGATAGCCACCGGCGCATCGAACGTCTCCGACGGCTACCCCGCGACCCGAAGTGAGAGGAACAGGCACAGAAGACATGTATCACCGACTGCCCAGCGCCGGGTCCGCAGTTCCGATCCTGCTCATTGCCGTGATTATCGCGGTGGCCACGG
>CAYYFS010000081.1:0-6593 GCA_964471055.1 uncultured Dehalococcoidales bacterium | reverse complement strand
CCCGACGCCACGCACATGCCCGACAACGTCGGGATCGCGACGTTCCGGTTTGCGAAGGTCCCACCCGGCGAGCACTCTGTCCGCATCACGGACGCGGTAGGCAACAGCATCAGCCGAGGCGTCGCGGCCGGGCCGCCCCCGATGGTGAAGCCCGGCGAGGGTTTCGCTTTGGGCGTGGCTGAAAAGGCGCAGGTGGGTGCCGGGGGCCCGGTGGTCACATTCGTCGGGGTGACAGAAGACTCTCGCTGTGCCACAGACGCAGTGTGCGTCCGCGCCGGTGAGGCTGTCGTCGCGCTGAAGGTGGAGCCACCTAGCGGCGTCGAGACACAGGCACGAGTCACAGTGCCTCGCGAAGGCGGAGGCACGTCGATCGCGGCGGGCAACTCGATCACCGTACTCGACCTGACCCCGCTTCCCTCATCCACGCGCTCTATCGATCCCGGACAGTACCGGGCCACACTGCGCGTGGACGCCGAATAGCGCCTGACGGCGATCGCCCCCGCCCGTCTCGGTCTTCAGGTATCCTTAGTAATACCAGTGGGTTACTTATGTATTATTCAGTCCTCTGGTGCCCCTATCGCCACTGTGGCCGATAGAAGCGTCCTGCACCGGACTGAGGAGGACAGAGATGAGCCGCCCGCATTCCTTCTTCAGCTTCCCCCATCCGGCGAACGAGGTGTCTTCGCGCCTTATCGCGGCGGGTGTGGTGATTCTGGCGGGCCTCGCTGTGGGCCTGAGCCAGCCATGGCTCGCCGTTGCGCTCGCCGTCGGCTACTTGGGACGCGTCGCGGCCGGGCCCCGGCTCAGCCTGCTGGGGCAGCTCGTAAACCGCGTCGTGATGCCGGCGTTTGGAAACCCGCGCCGACCTGTGGCCGGCCCGCCCAAGCGGTTTGCGCAGGCGATCGGTCTGGTGTTCACGGCCTCGGCGGCCACACTGTGGCTCGGGTTCGGGTTGGAGGGCGCTGCATACGGGGTACTCGGCGCGCTCATCGGCGCAGCGTTCCTGGAAGCAGCGTTTGCCTTCTGCCTCGGCTGCAAGGTCTTCGGCTTGCTGATGCAGGCAGGGGCTATTCCGGCCAGCGTCTGCGAAGAGTGTGAGAACTGGGAGTCGCGTGCGCGTCGGGCGGCGCCCGGGCGTGAAGACGATCCGGGCGCAGAGGGGCGCCTGCTGCGACCTAGCTCTTCTGCGGCGGGCCGTGCTTGAACGGGTCCAGGATCAGGCATAGCGCGGCGCTGGCCGGCACCGGAACGCCCAGCCCACGGCCCTCCCGCACGACCGCACCCAGCAGGTGGTCTATCTCAAGTGGACGTCCCGCTTCCAGGTCCATCTGGAGCGACGACTGATAGACGTCCGCTTCCGCCCTGGCGGACGCCATGTGGGAATCGACAATGTCCGACGCGAAAGCGATGCCTTTCGCCTTGCCGACCGCGACGATCTCCTCCATGACGGTCTGCACCGTGCGCTCACCTTCCGGCGCGGCGAATAGCCTGTCCAGAGGCGACCGGGCCGCCGCCATGATCGTGCCAATGGAACCCACCGATACGAGCTTGGTCCACAGAGCGCTCTGGATGTCGTCGCTGACCCGGACCTGGATGCCTTCCTTCGAGAACAGCTCCGCCACCGCTTCGACACGGGCAGTCCGTTCTCCGTTCATCTCACCGAATTCGATGCGAGCGGTCGGACCGGTCTGGTGGATATGGCCGGGTTCCAGGCGCCCCACTTCCAGGTATGCGGCTCCAGGCAGGACCCGGTGCTCCCCGTACGCCCCGGCGATGCGGCTGTAGCTGGTCACTCCGTTCTGAACGGTCAGAATCGTGGTCTCGGGACCGACCATCGGCTTGATGAGAGGCAACACCGCGTCACTGGAGTAGGTCTTGACGGTGAACAGGATCAGGTCCACCGGCCCGACCTCTCCCGGGTCTGACGTGGCGGCCGGGTGCACCGTGAAATCGCCCCAGTTGGTGGTGAGCTTGAGACCGTCGCGTCTGATCGCGTCAAGGTGCTCCCCGACCTCGACAAGCGTCACGTCTTCCCCGTGACGGGCTATCACGCCACCCAGATACCCCCCAACGGCTCCGGCCCCCATGACGGCTGCTTTCATGCCCATATCCCTCTCTGTTCACTCCGCGCTAGTCTGGTGATCCGCCCCGGCCGCGCGCGTCTCCTCGCGCGGCGCGTACACAGTACCGGACAGGGGCGACCCGCGGAAGTGCATCACGAACTGCGTGCTATACTCGCCGCTTTCCTGCGGGCGACCGGTTCCGGCGGTCCCGCCTGCCCTGGAGGTCCATCCGTGGAACGAGCCGACGGCCGCCGTCCGGACGAGCCCAGGCCTGTCAGTATCACGCCGGGGTTTCTGCCACACGCGGAAGGCTCGGCGCTCATCGAGGCCGGCAGCACACACGTCATAGCCGCCGCGAGCGTGGCGAGCGGCGTGCCCCGGTGGCTGAGGGGCAGTGGCCGCGGCTGGGTGACGGCCGAGTACGGCATGCTTCCCCGTTCCACCACAGAGCGAACGGCCAGAGAGGCCCGTGTCGGGCGGCAAAGCGGGCGGTCGCTCGAGATCCAGCGCCTGATCGGACGCTCGTTGCGCGCGGTCGCGGATCTTGAAGCGCTCGGCGAGCGCACAGTCACGGTCGACTGCGACGTACTCCGGGCGGATGGCGGGACCCGTACCGCGGCCATCACAGCGGGCTACGTGGCTCTCCGTCTGGCCTTCGAGAAACTGGCCTCCGAAGGTACGATTGCCTCCGTCCCGGTCCGCGAGGCGGTCGCCGCGATCAGCGTCGGTGTCGTGGGCGACGCTCTGCTGCTGGACTTGACCTACGAGGAGGATTCCGCCGCGGATACCGACCTCAATGTCGTAATGACCGAAAGCTCGGGCTTCGTCGAGGTCCAGGGGACCGCCGAGCGTCGGCCGTTCACCCGCGATCAGCTTGAGGCGATGCTGTCTCTCGCCGAGTCCGGGATCGCGCTGCTTCTTGCTGAACAGGAACGGGCGCTCAGGACGGCGGAGAAGGGAACCTCGTGACGGTGAGCAGTCGACCAGTCTTCATATCCGTCATCGGCGCGAGCGACGCTTCGCCCGAGGCGGTTGCGCTGGCTGAAGAGGTCGGTCGTCGCCTGGCCGAGCGCGGCGCCGTGCTCGCGTGCGGCGGGTTGGGCGGCGTGATGGCGGCCGCCTGCAGGGGCGCCAGGTCCGCAGGAGGCATGACGATAGGCATCCTCCCGGGCGGCGACGCAGCTGACGCGAATCCGTGGGTGGATATACCGATTCCGACCGGTCTGGGCTACGCTAGAAACTCGATAGTAGTCAGGGTGGGCGCGGCGGCTATCGCCGTCTGTGGCTCCTACGGGACGCTCTCCGAGATCGCCAATGCGCTCGCTGATGGGAAGACGGTCATCGGCCTCAGGACCTGGGAACTCGCCAGGGACGGGGCCACCGACACAGGCATTGTCCGGGCAGGCAGTCCGGAAGAAGCCGTGGAGAAGGCTCTGGCCGCGGCGCGACTCGCGGCCGGTGTCTGATAGACGCAAACTCCGGGCGGAGCTGTATCCGGCCCGGCAACGCGGACCCGGTAGTCAAGATGGAGGAGCCTGTTGAGCGCGATAGACGAAGTGCGCGCCCGCGAGATCCTAGATTCCCGCGGTAACCCCACCGTGTACGCGGAGGTTGTGCTCGAGAGCGGCGCCCGCGGCGAGGCCGGCGTCCCGTCCGGCGCGAGCACCGGCACGAGAGAGGCCGTGGAGCTGCGCGACGGCGATGCCGGCCGGTACGGCGGCAAAGGCGTGCTCCGGGCGGTCGAGAACGTAAACGGCGAGATCCGCTCAGTCATCAGGGGCATGGACGGGGACGCCCAGCGCAGCATCGACGACGCGATGCGGGACCTGGACGGGACGCGCAACAAGGGCCGGCTCGGGGCCAACGCCATCCTGGCGGTGTCTCTGGCGGCTCTACGGGCGTCCGCGGCGGGCCGCGGCATGGAAGTGTACGAACGTATCGCGGAGCTGGACGGTGTCACCGATGCGGCTGAGCTCCCGGCGCCCATGCTCAACATCCTCAACGGAGGCGCCCACGCGGCGGGGTCGACTGATTTCCAGGAGTTCATGGTGGCGCCGCTGGGCGTTCCCACATTTGCCGAAGCGCTGCGCGCGGGGTCGGAGATATGCCACCGGCTCGGCGCAGACCTCCACGAAAAGGGGCTTGCGACGACCGTCGGGGACGAGGGTGGCTTCGCGCCGCCGGGCCTGACGAACAGCGAGGCGCTCGACTACGTCACACAGGCGATCGAGGGCGCGGGCTACCGGCCCGGCGAAGATGTCTTCATCGCGCTCGACCCGGCCGCGTCGGAGTTCCATGACGGCGACGCGAATCGGTACGATCTGAAGCGGGAGGGACGCCTCCTCACATCGGAGGAGATGGCCGACGAGTACCGAACGCTCTCCGCGCAGTACCCGATATACAGCATCGAGGACGGTCTGGCCGAGGATGACTGGGGCGGCTGGGCCGCCTTCACTGCGGCCGCGGGTGGCGGGTTGCAGCTGGTCGGGGACGATCTGCTGGTGACGCAGGCCGAGTACCTGAAGCGCAGCATCGACGAGCGGGCTGCCAATGCCATTCTGATAAAGCTGAACCAGGTGGGCTCGGTGAGCGAGACGCTCGACACGATCGCGATGGCGCGAGAGGCAGGGTTCGGGGTCGTGGTGAGCCACCGCTCAGGCGAGACCGAGGACACGACGATAGCTGACCTGGCAGTTGGCACCGGCGCTGGCCAGATCAAGACCGGAGCACCGACTCGGAGCGAGCGCGTCGCGAAGTACAACCGCCTGCTCCACATCCAGGACAGGCTCGGCGGCAGGGCGTCGTACGCCGGTAGACGCGTTCTGCGTCAGGGATAGCAAGAAAGACGGACGCGATTGCCTCGCGGTGGTCAGGGCAATCGAGCGTGAACACGAAACAACAGAAGGGGGCAAACATGACAAACCCCGTCACTCGCGTGGGGATCAACGGCTTCGGACGTATCGGCCGGCAGGTGCTGCGGACCATCTCGGAGCGGCACCCGGACCGGCTGAAGGTGGCCGCGGTCAACGACCTGACGCCCGCATCGACGAACGCGCACATGCTCAAATACGACAGCACGTACGGCCGGTACCCCGGAACCGTTGAGGTCGATGGCGACGCGCTGGTGATCGACGGCAACCGCATCAAGGTGTTCGCCGAGCGCGACCCGAAGGCGCTTCCGTGGGCAGGCGAAGGCGTTGACCTCGTCGTGGAATCGACGGGTTTCTTCACCGACGCGGACAAAGCCGCCGGGCACCTGGAGGGTGGAGCGAAGAAGGTGATCATCTCCGCTCCCGCCAAAGGCGAAGACGTCACGCTGGTCCTGGGAGTCAACGACGGCGACTACGATGCCGCCGCCCACAATATCGTCTCCAACGCATCTTGCACGACCAACTGCGTGGCGCCGATGGCAAAGGTGCTGCACGACGCCTTCGGCATCGAGCAGGCCCTGATGTCCACAATCCACGCCTACACGAACGACCAGCGGATTTTGGACCAGGTGCACAGCGATCTTCGGCGGGCGCGAGCGGCCGCAGTGAACATGATCCCGACGACCACCGGTGCCGCCCGGGCCGTCACCCTGGTAATCCCGGATCTGGAAGGCCGGATCGACGGCATGGCCTACCGCGTGCCCACAATCACGGTGTCAGTAACTGATCTCACTCTCACGATGTCAAAGAAGGCCAGTGCAGGTGAGATCAACGAGGCGTTCCGGGCCGCGGCGGCCGGGCCGCTCAGCGGCATCATGGGCTACTCGGACGAGCCGTTGGTGTCGTCCGACTACAAGGGCGACCCGAACAGCGTCACCATTGACAGCCTTAGCACGACGGTGGTGGGAGGCGGGCTAACGAAGGTGCTCGGCTGGTACGACAACGAGTGGGGCTACGCCTGCCGGACTGCTGATCTCGCAGCCATGATGGCGGAGAAGGGGCTGTAGAGGCCCGTAGGACACATACGCGAAGGCAGCCCGGCGCTCACAATGGCGTCGGGCTGCTCGCGTCAGGCGGTCCTGCTATGCGGTGCCTGCAGAGTTTGCGGAAGGAGGTGGCGGCGGCGCACCGAGCGCGTTGTCCCCGCGGGCATCGCGCCGACGTCGTCGCAGCAACCAGAAGACGATGATGCCCGCGGGCGCCCAGATCGGGCTCAGTATGCCCATCCAGATCAGGACCCGCACGGCCACCGCGGCCAGCGAAGCAAGGGCCCGCGTTGCGCTGTGCAGGGTGTCACCCGGTGCCCAGCCCCCGACAACCAGGCCTTCTCCTTCCTGTACGTACACATGCACAGTCGAAGAGCCTTCCGCGGTGCCGGCCTCGGTCTCGCCCTCGACCTTCAGGGTCACGGCGAACGACTGCGGCCGGTGGTTGGGGTACACATGCGTGGCTGCGGCGATGGTGACACCTGGGCCGAGCGTGCCCTCTGCCAGCGTGGAGCCGTCGCCGAAGTCCCACTCGAACGTCAGCTCATCCAGCCCCTCGGGCCGCGTGAACGATCCGGAGAACTCGACCTCCTCGCCCTCCTCCACTGTTATCG
>CAYYFS010000080.1:7377-9608 GCA_964471055.1 uncultured Dehalococcoidales bacterium | reverse complement strand
TCGTCCCAGTCCATCCAGTAGCCGAGCCGCTTCGACTGCTCCGTCTGCACACCCGCGAAGGTGTTCACCCGCTCCTTGCAGTCCTCCACGAACCGGCCGATGCCGTACGCCTCGATGTCCCGCTTCGATCCGAAGCCCAGGTCCTTCTCGACCTCGACCTCCACCCACAGGCCCTGGCCGTCGAAACCGTTCTGGTAGCGCTGCCTGTAGCCCTGCATCGTGCGCCAGCGGAGGAACAGGTCTTTGTACGTCCGGCCCCAGGCGTGGTGGACGCCCATCGGGTTATTCGCCGTGATCGGCCCGTCGATGAACGAGTACCGTTTCTCCGCGTTCTCGTTCCGCTTCAGGTAACGCTCGACGATGCCCTCATCCCGCCACCAGTCGAGCAGGCGCTTCTCGATCGCGACGAAATCGACCTTCGCCGGCACAGCCCGGAAGGCGCCGCTTTCTGTCGACTCTTGTGTCAAACCCGCTGCTCTCCATGTACGGCTGTCTTCGCCGCTTCATCTGGAACCAAAAAGCCCGTCCCGGATATGGGACGGGTCTTCAATTCAAATACCCGCGGTACCACCCACGTTCCCCGCCCGAGCGGGGCGCTCAGCACATGTTGCCTCTGGCCACCTCCTGGTACTTCGGTGTACCAAAAGGTGCCCTTGGCACCCGGGGTAACGTCCGGCGAAACCGTCCAGATCTACTGCTCCGGGCGATGGCCGGACCGGTGGCCCGGCATGGCCCGAAGGCTGGGCTGGAAGCTCGGGAGGGATCTTCGTCCGGCACCCCGTCCCCGCTCACACCGTGCCGGGGTCGCTTTCCGGGGTCGTTCGGGCTACTCGTCTCCGTCGTCGCCTCTGATCGATTGAGCCTAGTCGACGGCCCGCACACCGTCAAGAAAGGGACGGGCCGTCGACAGGCAGGGGTGATCCGCTCTACTCCACTCCGATACGGACAAAGTGCTCCTTGTCCTGTACGTCGATCTCCAGTTCGGCGAGCGCACCGATTAGATCGTTGATCTGCTGGTCCGTGATGTTCCGGATGTCGAAGTCGATCCCCTTCTCCGAAAGGGCACTCGTGACTTTGCCACTCGCCTCGCTCGGAATCAGCGAACCCAGCTTCATGCCCGCCTTCAGTAGGGCCAGGGGCACGCGTATGTTCACGCGCTCGCCTCCGGCGTCTTCGCCGGCATCCGGGTTGGGCTCGACCCGAACTCTGAGGTAGCGGTAGGGCAACGAACCGTCGGCGACCCTCGCCGCCACCGCCGGCTGAGCCCTTTCGGCACCTTCCCCGACCAGCGCGAGTAGTCGCTCGGCCTCATCTGCCCCGATCTTCCCTTCGGCCAGCATGTCCAGGATCTTCCTTCGTTCGGTACTCATATGGTGCCTCCTGTTGCGCTATCGAAACGAGATGTAGACCGTGCCGTCCTTGCCCTGCACGTCGACCTTCAACCCCCGAAAGGCGGCCAGTAACCGGAAGAACGCGGGACCGGCAAGGATCAGAGGCCGCCAGTACCGGGCCCGCCAGGTCAGAAGCGACACTGCCAGCATCAGAAGCGTGAGAACGAGCCCGAGGAGCAGCAGAATCGGCCAGATGAGCAAGAGTGGTATCCAGCATCCGAACCCGCGCCGTCGGCCGCGAATGCGGATCGTGAGAAACGACGGTGGCCAGTTCATCGGGACAACCTCTCGACAGCGGTATCCGCTATCTGAACCCCCGCCGCGGGCCGCGCACGCGGACTCTGGGACAGGACAGTTGCCGGTTCATAGCGGCACCGCTTCGGAGCTGGCATCGAGCACCAGACCCCGAGCCGCCGCCCTCGGATGACCAGTAAAGACGTTGGCCAGTTCATTGGGACAGCCTCTCAATCGCTTCTTCGGCCGTGATCTCTCCGCTGTCGAGCCTGTCGAGTACGTCGTCCGCACGCGGGCCGGCGCCTTGTTCGACCAGCGGCAGAGCCTCGCCGATTCGGTTGAGGCGGTTCTTGACAGTGGGGTAGCTGATGC
This sequence comes from uncultured Dehalococcoidales bacterium, assembly GCA_964471055.1. Lineage (GTDB taxonomy): Bacteria > Chloroflexota > Dehalococcoidia > Lucifugimonadales > Lucifugimonadaceae > CAYYFS01. The sequence goes on along the minus strand of CAYYFS010000080.1, from coordinate 7,611 downwards.
CGAAGACCCGCTCCATCTCCTTGATGGAGCCGTGGCTCCGCACGAATGCCATCACGAAGACCTGGTCCTCTGCAGGAAGAAGCGCCAGCGGGGGCGGCACGAAACTGCCCTCGATCGCCGTCTCGCCGTCCGCCAGCCGCACCCGCTCCACCGTGAACGCGGCTCCCCGGGTGAGTTCGGTAAGCCGCTGCCACTCCCTGGCCATATCCTGTCTCCCGCCCTTTTCCGGTATGC
>CAYYFS010000080.1:5906-7277 GCA_964471055.1 uncultured Dehalococcoidales bacterium | reverse complement strand
ACGCTGGATCTCTCCGGTGAGGCCGACCCAGAGCACCCGGGGTTGGCGTAGCGACGGGAACGCGCCGACGGCCCCGAGGGTCAGGGTGAATCTGCCGCTCTTCCTCGCCGCATCGGCCAGCTGCGCGGTGATCGCGGGGACGATCTCGGGGTCAACGTCGCCGAGGAACCGGAGCGTGAGGTGCATGGCCTCCGGCCTCACCCAGCGGACACACCGCGCCTGGTCTTCGGGGGCCTGTGTCCTCAGCCCTGACAGTGTCCTTCTGACGTCGTCCGGAAGTTCGATGGCGACGAACGTTCGCCACATCGGAGTGTCACCGCCGGGATCAGCCATTGGGAGCGCCCTGTGGGACGCAGGAGCAGAGGTAGGAGCGCCACTGCGTCACGGTCTATCCGCCGGAAATAGCGAAGAAGATATGCACCTCGGCGTCTTCCCGTACTTCCTGACTCAGGTGGGTTGCGGAGCCCCTGCCGTCGATAAGGGCGGAAACACCGGGCTTCATCCGATCTCCGCGTACAACGCCTGCGCGGAACCCGGGGTGCAGGGCTTCAAGGCCATCTATGATCTCACCCAGCGTCGAGCCGGGCACGTCGGCCTCCCTCGCGCCGCCGGTGAGCCTGCGGAGCGTCACCGATACGAACACCTTCGCCACGCGGACCTCCGTCGTGTGCCCGTTGGTATCGTTACTCCCCGTCGACGCCGGATCGCGCTGCGAGGGGCTACGCCTTGTTCTCGCGCACCCAGTCCGCCGCGGCGCGGAGCATGTACAGAACCGCGGTGCCGCCGGGGTCCTGCACGCCGATCGACCGTTCGCCCAGCCAGCTGGCACGGCTGACCTTGGACTGCATTGATACGGTGGCCTCGACGCCCTTCTCGCAGGCAGCGACGGCCGCGTCCGCCGCATCTGGCAAGGAGGCGCCTCCTTCCAGCGATTCCTCGAAGGCGTCGATGGCGGGCGCGAGCACATCCAGCAGCGTCTTGTCGCCGAGCTTCGCCTTGCCCCTGTCCATCATGCCTTCAAGCGCCGCGCGGCCGATTGCTGCGACGTCGCCGGCGCCCGGGTTTTCGTTCCCCCTGATGCTGCCTCCGCCGCGCATGAGAGCCGTTGCAAACAGCACGCCGAAGGTCGATGAGGCAACGCGGTTGAACGCCATTCCGGCCCTGGCCAACTGGTCGCCGGGCGGCATGCCCTTCAACCCAGGCAACGCTTCTGTCACCCCTTCCAGGCCCTTCGAGACCGTGAAACCAAGGTCTCCATCGCCGATTCGCGCGTCCAGGTCACGCAGTTCATCCGCGCACTTCGGCACGTCCGCCGCGATGCGCTCCAGGATCGATACGACCTCGTCGCTCACAACTGGCTCCCAGCGCTAC
>CAYYFS010000080.1:0-5806 GCA_964471055.1 uncultured Dehalococcoidales bacterium | reverse complement strand
GCCATGTCGAAGTTCATGACGTCGCCTGAGTAGTTGCCGTACAGGAACAGCACGCCCTCGCCGCTGTCGGAGGCCTGGGCCACGGCAAGCATGTCGTCCGGGGAAGGTGACGAGAAGACGTTGCCGATGCAAACGCCGTCCACCAGGCCCGGGCCCACGTAGCCCAGGAACAGTGGCAGGTGACCGGAGCCACCGCCGGTGGCGATACCCACTTTGCCCTGCACGGGCGCATCCGCTCGCACGAGCACCCGGCCCGTGTCGCCGGCCCGCTTCAGGTGGTTCGGGAATGCCGCGAGGATGCCCTCGATTGTCTCGTCGACCATGTCCTCCGGCGCGTTGATGATCTTGCGCATCGCCATTTGAACTCGCCTCCCATCAGTGACTCGCTGGGACGCGGCCGGCCTCCGATACGAGTGCGGAGCCGCCGCCGGCCATTCAGGAGGCAAGCCTAGGGGCCGGGATGCGCGGTGTCAACGCGATGACGTGGGTCCGGTCAGGCCTTGCGACCAGCGCGCCGAAGGAGCAGCCAGTTCAGAGCATCCAACGTTCGCGGGTGCGCCGGTTCAGACCGGCCGATCAGCCCGGTCAGGTCGTTTCGCAGGAACACCCTCGTCGCATCCCACCCGCGCCCCGAATAGGCCAGGTCCCGGACTTCCACGCGATCTGGCATGTGCTCCACTTTGTCCGGGTCCAGCTTGTCGGCCAGGAACACCACCATGGCAAGGGCGTCGAGGTGGGGTGCGAACGTCGTATGCTGCTCGATCGCGCTCAGGATGGACCGATCTTCGACACCGGCGTTGGTGCGGAGCCATCTGGCCGCCACAGGCCCATGGAGAAGCCAGGGCACCGCCCGTTCGATCTCATCTGGTGTGCGCTCGAGGCCGGCAGCCTCCGAGATGAGTTCCTGGCTGGACGCACCCCTGAACAGATCGTGCGCGGCCAGGGCGAAGTCCACGCGGTCGACATCCACGCCGTGCACGAGAGCCAGGTCCCGGCCGACCGCGCGGGCACGTTCGACATGATCCCGCAGCCCGCGTGGCAGGGTGCCGAGGCGCGACTCGACAGTATTGATGGCGCGGACGGGCGGAGCGTTCAGTTCACGGCTCCGTTTCGGCCTGGGGGCAGACGCCACGACTTATGCCAGGGCACCCATCCGCCGGCCCCCGATCACGTGAAGGTGAAGGTGGTCGACGACCTGACCGGCGTCGTTGCCCTGGTTCACGACCAGCCGGTATCCGGTCTCAGCGAACCCCCTGTCGGCGGCCACCCGGGCAGCCGCCTGCACCAACCGGCCCAGCAAGGCACCGCTCGTCTCCGCCGCGTCTGCCAGCGGGCCGACATGTTCGCGCGGAATCACCAGAACATGCAACGGTGCGACTGGGCTGAGATCGTCGAACGCGACAACGACGTCGTCCTCGTACGCCAGCTTCGCGTCGATCTCCCCGCCCGCGATTTTGCAGAAGACGCAGTCCGAATTCATTCGCGTCCAGCTCCTGGTGACTCGATCTCCCGTGCACAGAACGGGCCCGGAGTAGTCGTGCCGCGTTCGCTACATGCTCTGGGACCCGCGCCGGGATGGGGCAGAGCCCGACCCCGCCGCGGGCGGTCGCAGGCTAGGTCGTGGTGACCGACAGACAGGTTACGGTCTTCACGATGCCCGGGATGTTGTGCATCTCATCGCTTATCAGTGTGCCGATGCTGGGCAGGTCATCGGCACGAGCCACGGCGATGATGTCGTACGGTCCGGTGACCGTGTCCACACTCTCCATTGGGGCAAGCTCGCGAAGAGCTTCCGAAACGGGTGTCGTTTGCCCGACCGCGGTCTCGATCAGGATGTAAGCACGTGTGGCCATGTCTTGCCTCATCCCCGGCGCGGGGCCGGCCGGCAGTCCGCGAACGTTCAGGATGGTCTAGGGCCGCCCGCCGGTGCCGGACGCCGCTTGCGGATACCCGCGGCCTCAATGTAGGGAGACCGGCGACAGGTGTCAACGAAAAGACGGACCGTACGCGATCTCGCGGCGGTCCGTCGTCTGCTCTCTCGGGCTTGGCGCCGCCCGGTCGGGCCGGAACGCGCCCGGAACTACATCGGCACCTCTTCGCCGGGCGAATATAGACCGGCCTGCGGCGGGTACCGAGGCTCTTCGGGAAGCGGCGCCCATGCCGCGCGCGGCAGATCGGGAGGACGGTATGCAGGACCGGCAGGGGCGGTCTGTCTGCCCGCGCCCTGGCGGATGCTCTGCATCGCGGGCGCACGCGCCGGACTGTCCGCCAGAAGGCCGGGTCGGGGTGCTGTGGACCCGCTCAGCCCATGATCGTTGCTGGCGCGCGGCTTGCCGTTCGTCGGCTCGTCGGCGGTGGAAGGATCGAACCCCACGTTCTGTGCGAGGAGGCTCAGGATGGTGACGGATGCGCCGCGAGGTCGGTACATCCCGGTCTCCCACTCACTGACAGTCTGCTGGCGAATGCCCAGATCCCGAGCGAGGGTGTTCTGGGACCAACCCAGAAAAGCCCGGAGAGCGCGGATGGTCCGGGCGTTCCACTCGTGGGCGCGGGAGGGCGATGACTGTCTGGTGAGCATGCCAACACGCTACCCGTTTGAACACGGGCGGCCAAAGAGGGAAACGGCCCCGAATCGCGGGGTTTTCGCGGAAACGCCGGGCCGTCAGAAGTCCAGATGGCGGACGAAACGCGCCGCGCTGCGGAACGGGCCGACGACCGCCAGGGCGAGCTTCTCCGGGTGCAACACGCGCTGAGCGACACGCGTCACGTCGTCCGTCGTAACGGCGTCCATATCCCCTATCAGTTGGTCGATAGTCCGCACCTCGCCTCTGAGAAGCTCCTGGACGCCAATGAATGAGGCAACCGCCCGGCTTTCTTCCATGCGCAGCAAAAGGCGTCCCTTCGACACCTCCCTGGCCCGGTCCAGTTCCTCTTGCGTGACGCCCTCGCGGAGCTTCGTCAGTTCGTCCATGATGACGCTGACAGCCTCTGCGGCTCGCTTCGGATCGGTACCGGAGTCGACGGTGAGGGAACCGCAGTCGCGGTACTGGGCGGTGTAGCTGGCGATGGCGTACGCGAGTCCCCGCTTCTCCCGGACCTCCTCGAACAGCCGGCTCCCCATCGTGCCGCCAAGCACGACCGAGAGGAGGCCGAGCGCATACCTGTCGCTATCGAACATCGAAACGCCGTGGAGACCCATGGACAGGTGCGCCTGCTCTGTCTTCCGATACTCAACACGAACCTGAGGTCCGGCCAGCCTGTCCTCGAACGGGATCAAAGGGAACGGCTCGCCTTGCCTCAAACCGTCCAGGAGCGCGCTGGCTTGTTCGACCACCTCCTCGTGAGAAACACTTCCGGCGACTGCCAGCACCGCGTTCGATGACACGTACTGGCGGTCCACGTATTCAAGGAGCGTGTCCCTCGTGATGTCGGCCACGGATTCCACCGAACCCGCGATGTCGCGGCCCATCGGTTGATCCGGCCAGAGGAGCTCATCCTCGAGATTCGCCGCGCGCGCACCCGGGGAGTCGTGAGAAGCTCGGATCTCCTCATAGACGACCTGTTTCTCCTTATCGATGTCCTCTTGCCGGAACAGGGGGTTTCGGACCATGTCGACTATGACGTCCATCCCCTGTTTGTAGTGGGGCAGGGCCAACCGGCACCAGTAGCCGGTGATCTCCCGGTCGGTGTAAGCGTTCAGAGTGCCGCCGACAGACTCGACAACGTCCGCGATTTCGCGGGCGCTCGGACGTTTCTCGGTGCCCTTGAAGACAAGATGCTCAAACAGGTGTGAGACACCTGCCCATTTCACCGGCTCGTGCCGTGACCCGGCACCGAACAGCAGCATGATGCTGACCGCATTTGTGTGCGGCAGAGTGCAGGTGAGGACGCGCACACCCGATGGCAGAACGGTGCGCTCGTAGTCCTGCCTGACTACGGTTGTGCGCAGTCCATCCACCCGCTGCCCAGGAGCGCGACGGACCGGCCCGACGAGTGCTTCGGAAAGTCCAGGGCCCCCGGGGCGGGGGGCGATGCGTTCGTGCATTGGCAGGGTCTCCTGCCGACAGCCTATGGTCCGGCGCGCGGCGGGTCAAATGCGCGGGCATCACGTGTCCACCCTCGGCCAACCCCGGCATCGCGGCGTGCAAGCGTGACTCGCGCCTCTCGGCTTAGAATCGTGAGCCATGCAAGCGACACCGGGCGCTATGGCCCCAGTCCCGCAACCGGCCGCGTCCGCGCCAGAAGCACGGTCCCCCGAGGTATCCAGTCCCGGGCTGAGCCGATTCCTGTTCCCCGCCGCGGTCATCGCCGTTCTACTGGTTGCCCTGTTTCTCCGCCTCTACGGCATCGACTGGGACCAGCGGGGGCTCTTTCACCCGGATGAACGAGCCATCCTCACCCGTGTCTTCGACCTGCGCCTGCCCGGTACCGATGAACTGGGAAGCTTGTTCGACTCGGAGACAAGTCCGCTCAATCCCGGCTGGTTCAACTACGGCTCACTTCCTCTCTATCTGCTGAAGGCGGTGCAAATCGCCGCGAGTCCTCTGACCGACTGGGACCTGTGGGACCTGCGGATCCCCGGACGGGTGCTTTCCGCTCTGGCCGATACCGCCACTGTCGCTCTGGTCATGGCGATAGGGGTCCGGTGGTACGGTCGTCGCGTCGGCCTGCTGGCCGGTGCCCTCGTGGCGCTCGCCGTGATCCACATCCAGCAGGCCCACTTTTTCGTACCCGATCCCCTGATGACCGCGTTCGTCGTCGCCGCGGTCTACTTCCTGATTCGCGTCGCGCATACCGGGAGGCTCAGAGACTCGATCCTCGCGGGCATATTGATCGGTCTCGGCATGGCCACAAAAGTCAGCGTTGCCCCGCTGATCGTGCCGGCCGTCGCGGCGCATATGGCATACGCGCTCTCCGAACCGGGAGACGCTTTCCGTGGCTCCAACCCCGGCGAGGCCAGGGCTGAACGATGGAAGCGCGCCCTCAAAGGGTTGCTCCTCGCCGGCGTCGCGGCCGCCGCCGTCATGGTCGTCACGCAGCCCTACATGATCATCGACCGGAGCACGTTTGCTGCCAACGTGGGCGAGCAGTCCGAGATGGTCAGACGGATCCGCGACTACCCGTACACCCGTCAATACATCGACACGGGTCGCTACTGGTATCAGATGTTTCAGTCGGGCACCTGGGGGCTCGGCCCGGTCGCGGGCGTGCTTGCATGGGCCGGTTTCGCCGCGGCGGCCGTCTTTGCGCTCGTGAAACGCCGCAAGGCAGATCTGGTCATCCTGGCGTGGGTACTCCCGTTCTTACTGATCACGGGGTGGTTCGAAGTCAAGTTCCTGCGGTACCTGTTGCCGATGACCCCGTTCCTTCTGCTGTTCGGCGCGCGTCTCGTCTGGTGGATCGGCGCAGGGCTGCGGTGTCTGGTACCGCGCTGGAGGCACGTTGGCGCGGTGCTGGCCGTGGTGGTGCTCGCGCTCACAGCGCACTATGCAGGCGCGTTCGCGTCCATATACTCCCGTCCGCATCCGGCGCAGGAGGTGTCGGACTACCTCGGCGAACAGCCCGCGCCGGCGGGCACGATCCTGCTGAAGGAGCACTGGGAGGAGGGCATCCCCGAACTTCACCGGTACAAAGTCGACGAGCTCGAGCTGTACAACCCTGACACGTCCGCCAAGTTCCAGCGAATAGCGGGCCAGCTTGCCGACGCGGAGTACCTGGTGCTGTACAGCAACCGGCTGTACGGCACGATCCCGCGCCTGCCCGAGCGCTATCCCGGCGGCACCACGTACTACCGCGCCCTTTTTGA
>CAYYFS010000079.1:0-9725 GCA_964471055.1 uncultured Dehalococcoidales bacterium | reverse complement strand
GAAGATCGTAGTGATGAAGCCGTAGAAGAGATGCCGCTGGTCACCCAGCCAGGCACCGTCGAGCCCGTCTCCCGACAGCATGAGCGTCCCAGCCCACAGGCCCCCGTAGCCGAGTGCCACGAGAATCGCCCACCCGAACCGCACGAGGAAGCAGGGCACCATGACCGATGTGACCGCGAAGTGCCAGAACGGGCTCCCCCAGCCGCCGGACAGATAGACGACGACTAGGCCCCCCAGGACATCCAGGATGCCCAGGGCCATCATGTCCAGCGGGGGTGCCGATCTGGAGAAGCGCGCACCTGCCCGTCGCAGTTTCGGATGCACGACGAACGCGTAGAACGTGCCCAGCGACAGGTGGAAGAACGTGTAGAGGACCAGCCCGGAACCGAATTCCAGGTTGGCGTCCGGCGCGACACCTGCGAAGTACACGCTGACGGCGAGCGCCCAGGTGGTGAATCTGAGCAGGTAGAACACGGCGATCGGATTGCCGATCGCCAATCGCTGCCACCAGGCCCGAATCAGTGCGCGCATTCCGGCCACCGCCGAAGAGCCCATGTCGGCCGGTCGGGAGGACAAGACCCATCGTGGGCCCGTCAGTGGCGGCCATGGTACGCGCTACACGCCGGGATTTCGAGCGTCGTCTTCTCGACGGGCGACCGCCGACAGCGTGGCGGGCCGGCGCGACCGCTCTGCGTCACGCCCCTGGCAGTTGCCACTCATCGGGACTAAATCCCCGGCCGATGTGCCGGCACACGGCGCGCCAGCGGTCGTGCATATCAGCCTGATACAGAGAGGGGCGCCATCCCAGCCGGAAGTAGATAGAGATGCCCGCGTGTCGGGGGTCTTGCGTTAGCAAGTAACTGCACGGGAATCCGGCTTCTACCAGCCGGTCCGTCGCTGCGGCGCTGACCAGCATGCCGAGCCCCATGCCACGGTGCAACGGATGAACCATGAGCCATTGCAGGCTCGCCCCCTCCGGGTACCGGTCTATCGGGAACAACGCGGCCGCGGCCGACGCGACCATCATTCCGGTGTCCGCAGCTACCACGGCGAAGAACCCTTCTGGCAACGACTTCGCGTACAGCTCGCCGAACAGATCCCGGGGGCCGAACTCCGGGTATGCAGCCGCGAACAGGTCGGCGTACGCCCCGGCGTCGTCCGGGACTGCCGTTCGCAGGGCGTAGCCCTTCGGCGGGTCCGGGACAGGCACCGGAAGCGGCCCGCGGTACATCTCCAACGATTCCTTCTTCTCGGTCATGCCGCATCCACCCCTGTGTGCCGTCCGCGTCCTCGCTGACCCGCGTAGCGTCGCGCGGCGGCCCTCGGGTCACCACTGTACCGGCCGCGGGCAGGCGACAGCGAAGGCGCGCGGCGAGGCCCTGGAGGAGGCCGTGCCGGTAATATGGGCGGCGCCACGAACACTGGAGAAAGGCCGGGGGGACATGGGAAAGCTCGATGGACAGGTCGTCATCGTCACCGGGGCAGGCAGCGGGATCGGGCGCTCCGCCGCAGGGATGTTCGCGGAAGAAGGAGCTCAGGTGGTCCTGGCCGGGCGCCGCCCTGAACCCATCCAGGAGGCCGCGGCCGAGATCGAGGCGCGAGGGGGCACGGCTGTCGCCCACCAGGCCGATGTGGAGGTCGAGGCGGAGGCAAGGGGCCTGGCGCAGTGGACACTGGAACGCTTCGGCCGGGTGGACATCCTGGTCAACAACGCCGGCCACTCCAGCCGGGTGAAGAGCGTCCGGTGGGTGGACCGCGAGACGTGGGACAGCGTGCTGCGTGTCAACATGACCGGGCCGTACATGCTCATCCAGGAGGTGCTGCCCGGCATGCTGGAGCGCGGCGAGGGAACAATCATCACCGTCTCGTCCCGCGCGGCATCGAACCCCTCGGGCCTGGCCGGAGCCGCCTACGGCGCTGCCAAGGCCGGGTCGCTCAATCTCATGACGAACATCAACATGGAGCTCCGAAACCGGGGCATCCGCGCGTGCGCAATCGTCCCGGCTGAGGTCGACACGCCGATCCTGGACAGACGGCCGCTCCCGCCTACGGACCAGCAACGGGCCACCATGATGAAGGCGGAGGACGTGGCCTCGGCCATCCTGTTCTGCGCGACCATGCCGGGGCGCACGCTCGTCGAAGAGGTCCACATGACCCCGACGTTCAGGCGGGACGTGACGACGGAGCTGGAAGCAGGTGCCCGCGAGGGCGCGCCGGAGGGAGTCGAGTAGTTCCGACCTGCCGATGGCTAGTCCAGTTTCTGGCCCCGGGCTGCTTTCTCGATACGCTCCACCGCATCGTCGACTATCCGCCTGATCTCGGCGGCCTGTTCCGAACCGAGCCGGCCCCGGTGCAGGGCTCGGCCTACGGCCCTGAACAGGCGCGGCATGCGCCGGAAGATAGCGTCCAGCTCTTCCCAGTCGTGCGGATCGAAGTCATCGCCCAGCCGCTCATACGCTTCTTCGACCTCGTCCCGGTGCTCGTTCAGATCGGCGATCCCCTCTTCGGTGATCTCGTACACGCGGCGCCGGTCGTCTTCCCTGGACCGGACGTGCTCGATCTCCTCAAGCATCTGGAGAGTCGGGTACACGGCGCCTGGGCTCGGGCGGTAGGCGCCGTTCGTGCGCGACTCGATCAGCTGGATGACCTCATATCCGTGGCGCGCCTCGTCGCGGACGGCGTCCAGGATCAGATATCGCAGGTCGCCGTGCTCCGCTCGCCTGCGCCGTCCGCCAACCAGCCCCATGAACCACGGCATCGGGCCATGATGGCCGTGTCGTCCGCGATGCTCGCGGCGGCGATGCCCGCCCAGACCGAACCTCAGATGTATCCCTCGCGCTTCCGCATGCGGGTGGCAACAGCAGTCCATATCCATGACAGTGCCTTTTTCGTCTCGATGTGTTGGTGTGATACGTCTTTACGATATATCTTTTTGTGCCACATATCAACAACGACCTGTCAGTACGTCCTCTCAAAGCCGCTGGCGGCCCGGCGCTTCGCCCTACAGCGCCTGCCAGCTGAAACCGGTGCCGGATCGGATGATGTGCCCGTAGCCCGGCGGCATGAAGTGCCCGGCGGCAATCAGGATCTTCTCCCGCTCCAACCGGTCAAGGACCGCTTCCCTCATACTCCGGGCCGCCGGCGCGTCGATGTCGAACTGGATGCGCCAGTCAGTCTCGCCGATCTGGAACGGGAAATTCACCATATCGCCTGTGATGAACGCGTTCTGGCCCTGCGAGGAGATTGAGATGCTCATATGGCCCGGCGTGTGACCGGGAGTTGGCACCATCGTCACTTCGCCGGTCAGGCTGGCTTCTTCTACCGGGAGTTCAAGCACTCCCAGCCTTTCGAGGGGCAACACCTGGCTCTCAATGTATGGCAATGCCGCAAGCACCTCGGGTTTGCGGAAGTGATCCCAGTCACCCTTGCCGATGTAGTACCGAGCGTTCGGGAACGTGGGCTTGATCTCCCCGCCTTCCGTCCGCGTATTCCAGCCCACGTGGTCTCCGTGCAGGTGTGTGATCGCGACCGCCGACACGTCCCCCGGGCTCACACCGAGGCGCTTGAGTTCGTCGGGCAACCGCCCGCCGCGTTCCGGTCCCGCGCCGGTGTCGACCATGATGGTCTGACTCTCGGACTTCACGACGAAGAACCCGAAGTTGGTGCGGAGGTTGCCTTCGGGAGAGAGGAAACCCGGGTGCCTGGCCCAGCCGTCCGCCGGAACCTGGGGGAAGACGTTGGCCGCCGGGAACTCGTTCATGCCGTCGGACACGGAGGTGATCTCCACGTTGCCGACTGTGATGGTGTTCTCGGCCATGTTCCGTCCCCCCTTTCCGACCGTGTCGCCGCTATGGCTTCAGGCCCGCCTTGCCGAGGAACTTCGCCCTCTCGCCCAGCTCGTGCTCTATCCGCAGCAGCCGATTAGCTGTGGGGTCGAGTCCACTCTCGCGCACGTGCCCGGTGCCCAGGCCGACGCAGTAGTCGCCGATGTCTTCACCCTCGCCCCTGCTGCTGCAGGGCATCACGCCGTACCCGTTCCTGTACGCAAGATCGACCATATCGAACGCCTCGCTAATGGTCCCGATCTGATTCACCTTCAGCAGGACCGCGTTGCACGCGCCGATCTCGATCCCCTTCAGGAGGCGCTCGGTATTCGTCGTGAACAGGTCGTCTCCCACGATTTCGATCCCCAGCTCCTTCGTCAGTACGGCGTGCCCTTCGTAGTCGTCCTCATCGAGCGGGTCTTCCAGGATGACGAACGGGTACTTCGCGACCATATCCCGGTACAGCTCGATCAGGTCCTCTTTCGTCTTGTCCTCGCGGGAGAAGAGGCCCACGAACCTGTCCTTGTCCTTGTCGTAGTAGCAGCCGGCCGCGATATCCACCTGGACGCCGACCTTCCCCTCCAGCCCGGCGTCGGCGATGGCCTGCGCCATCACATCCCAGAGCTCCCGGTCGTGCTCGACCAGACCGGGGCCAATAATGGGGTAGACGGGCCCGATGAAAGACAGGTTGAACCTCTCTTTGAGCAGCTTCCTGTACGAGGTCCGGACCTGCCAGCAAGCGTAGGACGCCTCCGAGAACGTGTCGAACCCGTGGCAGATGAACGAATGGCTGGGCTTGCCCCCTGCCCTCTCGCCACCCCCGTACCTGTCGCTGCCCACGAGGTTGATGACGCCCGGCGTGGGAAGGATGCACGCGTTCACCCCGCCGATGTGCTGGTAGAGCGGGATGGCAAGGCTGGCCGCTCCGGCCTTGAGCGCGGCCGCCGATACGCTCGCGGTCGCATTGCCTCCGAGTTTCGTCTTGGTGGGTGTTGGGTCCAGTTCCAGCAGAACGCCGTCAATCTCCCGCTGCGCGGCCGCATCCATGCCCTTGACCGCGGGGCCAATGACCTCCTCGACGTTCGCTATTGCCTTCTTCACCCCGAGTCCGCCCCACCGCTTGCCGCCGTCGTAGGCGAACTGCACCTCGTGCTTGCCGACTGAAACGCCGGCCGTGACGACGGCCACCCCGCGCGTTCCATCGCGCGTGGTCACGGTGGTTTCGATGGCCGGGTGTCCCCGTTCGGAGAAGATCTCCAGTGCTTCGATCGTCTCGATCAGCGAACCAGATGCCATGCCCCTACCTCGCCCTCGCTGCGCCCCATGACCAGTACCACGGTCAAATCAATCAGGCTGATGTTCGGCGTCGCCACCACTCCACTGCTGAGCTTCCGTAGCGCCGGGCTGGTGTCGTGCGTCTTCAGCGTATGAGCGATATCGATGCCCGCCTTACCGGCCTCATCGAACGCCGTGCCATCGACAATGCCGCCCGAAAGGCAGAGCGCGTCATCTGCCGCATCGGCGAATTGAGCGCCGGGACCGTCGGTCCCGTCAGTGTCAACCGAGCCGACGATAATGCCCCTGCTGCCTGCAATGCCGCGGGCCGCGGACAGCGCGAACTCCTGGTTTCGGCCGCCCATGCCACGCTCGTTGCCCACCGTCACTACGAGCTCGCCGCTGCCGAAGAGGGCGCAGGGCGGCTCGAAAGGCCCACCGGTCCTTTCGATCGTCCTGGCGATCGAGGCTACATAGAGCCCCGCATCTCTGGCCTCAACGCCCATCACTTCTTCGGTCAGAATCACCGGCTTGAAACCCAGTTCCTCGGCCTTCTCCATGGCCGGCCCCAGTTTCGCCGTCTGTCTGTGTCCCGGCATGACTCCAAAGATGCGGAACCACATCCGCTCAAACTCTTCCGCCTTGACGCTCTCGTGCTTCGGATCGGCCTTTTGCAGGTGGTTCCGGACTGATTCGGGCACCGCGTCCCACGCGTCTTCCTTCTTCAGGTTGTCGATTGCCAGCTGGAAATCGGTGTAGTCGGGGAGAGTGTGTAACCACAGGTTGCTGTGGATGAGCTGCCCGTAGTGACCCGGGTCGATGGCCAGTACGTGGATCGCCTTCGCCGGATGGATGTATCTGGAAATCCGTCCGCCCTTCACCATGTCGAGATGGTTCCGGACCGGCGAGAGCGTGCCCGTAGTCGTGCCGCGCTGCACCTGCGTCACATAGGTCGTCGTCCGGAGATCGTCCATGCTCACGCCGGGGACCGGCATCGTCATGAGCGACGACACCCCGTTCCCGACGCATGTGAAGACCAGGTCGTTCTCGTCCAGGTCGCGTGCCAGCTCGATGATCCTCGCGCATCCCCGAGCGCAGTCTTCGTCCGGTGCCGGATGCCCGCCGAGCGTGACCTCGATCTTGTCGAGGATGATCGGGTGGCCTTTCTTGTCGACCACGTGTCCGCCGGTCAGCCTGTCCCCGAGGACATCCTCGAAGGCCTTGGCAACCCGCTGCATCCCCTTACCTGCGCCGAACACGTAGATCTTCCCGATCCTGGAGAGGTCGAACACCTCCTCGCCCGTGCGGGGCGAACCCACCGGCTCGTACTCCTCGCGGCCCACGATCAGCCTGTCGCCTTCCAGACGCATCAGCCTCTTCGTGTTCTCGTACGGGTCCGCGCCCTGGAGGCCGGCCTCCAGGATCTCCACCATGGCCCTACGACCGGGCACGTTGCCCGTGGACACGAGTTCTTCCATGTTCTGGATTCGTGTGTTCATCTCGTCTCTTCACGTCGTGTTCGCAGGGTAGAGATCCCCGGATGCTGTTCTTTGTCTCCCACGCGCCAGGTCGTGGCGGACGCGCGATAAGAGGCGGTCCCCCGCGCAGGTGGGCAGCGTCGGGTAGAGTACCATCCCGACACGACTCCAGCGGCACCGCGCCGCTGCGCAGACACCTCGCGGAGAACCCTCCAGCCACGGAGAAACCGAGATGCCGAATCCGACCACGATTGCACGCATACGAGCCCTGGAAGTCCTGAACTTCCGGGGCAATCCCACGGTCGAAGTCGAGGTGCTGCTCACCGGTGGCGCTTCCGGCAGGGGCGTCGTGGCCGCGGGTATCAGTGCAGGCATCAACGAGGTCGGCCAGCTGCTGGACGCCGACCCGGAGCGGTACGCCGGGGCCGGAGCCCTGAAGGCTGTGGCCAACGTCAATGATGTGATCGCTCCGGCCATTGCAGGCATGGACGCGTGCGACCAGTGCGCAGTCGACAGCAGGATGCTGGAACTGGACGGTACGCCCGACAAGAGCAGGCTGGGGGCAAACGCCATCCTCGCGGTATCGCTTGCGACGGCTCGCGCCGCCGCCGCGGGCCGAGGCATCCCCCTGTTCCGGCACCTGGGCGGCGACGGCCCGTTCCGGCTTCCCGTCCCCGCGTTCGACACCCTGTGCGGCGGCTCTCACGCCGAGGGGGGCGTCGACCTGCAGGAGTACCTGGTCATGCCCGTCGGGATGCCCACATTCCAGGAGGCCCTGCATGCCGGAGCGGCCGTCTACCGGGCACTGGTCGAACTCCTGCGGGAGAAGGGGCACAACGTGCGCCTGGCCAGCGGCCCTGTTTCTCCCGCGCTCGGCTCCAATCGGGAGGCTATGGAGATCCTGATGCAGGCCATCGAAAAGGCCGGCTACCGTCTCGGAGAAGAGGTCTTCGTGGGCCTTGACGCTGCCATGTCCGAGCTGCATAGCGACGGCAAGTACGTCCTGGGCCGGGACGGCCGCACGCTCTCCGCCGAAGAGATGGCGGAGATGTGGGCGGAGTGGCTCGACGACTACCCGATCGTGAGCATCGAAGACGGGATGTCGGAGGAGGACTGGGACGGCTGGCAGCTCCTCGCCGAGTGTGTCGGTGACCGCGTACAGCTCGTCGGGGACGACTTCTTCACCACCAACCCGGCGCGCGTCCGCAGGGGCGTCGAGCTCGGGGCGGCCAACGCCGTGCTCGTGAAGCCCAACCAGATAGGCTCGCTCAGCGAGACGCTGGAGACCATACGCATCGCGACGGACGCGGGATGGGCCGCCATGCCGAGCTCCCGGTCCGGCGAAGCGGAGGACTCGACCATCGCTCACCTGGCCACACTCCCGGGGGTGGGGCAGATAAAGATTGGCCCCCCTTGCCTGCAAACCGTCGTCAAGTGCAACGAGTTGCTACGGATCGCGGACGATCTGGGAGATGATGCCGAGTACGCAGGCCGCAGCGCGTTCCAAACCTGGGCCTGAACCGCCCGGCAGCAGGCAAGTCGCGGAGGAAAAGAAATGGGAATCCTGACCGGGAAGATCATCGATCCCGCGACCGGTAAGCCGGTGGAGGCCCGTGTGCAGGTGCTGGGGCCGGCGGGAGCACAGCTGGCCCCGCGCGATGCCATGTGGAAGGTCGGTCCGGGCGAACCGTTCTTCTACTGCGATGGCGAGTTCAGCCTTGAGGTTCCTCGGGGCCTTTCCCGGATCGTTGTGGAACGGGGCACGGAGTACACACCCTGGCAGCGCACGGTCGAGTGCGACACCTCCGGCACGATCGCGCTCGATATCGAACTGGAGCGCTGGGGCGACCTTCCCGCGGACGGCTGGCACCCCGGTAACACCCACATCCACTACGACGAGAAGGAAGGCGACCCGGATCGGCGCCTGGCGTACGACTCGCGCGTCGAGAACCTGCGGATGACCGCGGTCAGCGTCCTGAAGCGCTGGGACCTGAACTACGCCACCAACAAGTACCCGCCGGGTGTGCTCAACGATTTCACGGACACCCACCACTACGTCCAGTCCGGTGAGGAAAGCCGGCACAACAGCGGCGGTCATTTCGCCATCGGCTACGGCCATATCATGCTGCTGGACATACGAAATCTGGTCGAACCGATCAGCCGCGGACTCCTCATCGATCCGTTCGATCCTGACTACCCGCCCCTGAGCCACGCGTGCGACGACGCGAAGCGACAGGGTGGTCTCGTCATCTGGTGCCACAACGGCGGTGGCATGGAGTGTCCGGTCGCGTCCATTCTCGGTAAGGTCGACGCGTTCAACCTGTTCGATCCGTGGTGGGCGGATCTGGAATACGACCTCTGGTACCGTCTGCTCAACTGCGGCGTGAGACTACCCGCATCCACCGGGTCCGACTGGTTCGTGTGCTCCGCCAACCGCGTCTACACGAAGACCCGGCCCGAGTTCGAATATGCGGGCTGGATGCAGGCCCTGCGCGAGGGCAGGACGTTCGTGACGAACGGCCCCGCCCTCGATATCACCGTCGACGGTTGCCAGGTCGGCGAGACCGCGCAGGTGACTCCCGGCAACGACGTGACCGTGAACGTTGAATGGAGCTCCCACTACGCGGTACACCGGGTGGACGTTGTCGCCAACGGCGCCGCCCCCTACACCGAGAGCTTCCCGCACGGTTCCGTCCGCGGCTCATTCGAATGCACCGTGCCGGTGACGTCGGACGGCTGGATCGCGGCGCGTATCGGCAGCAATTCGCGCGACAGCTTCGCTCAGCCGATCTGGGCGCACACAAGCCCGGTCTACGTGGACGCGGGCGGAGTCGCGCCGCCGGTCCGGGCCGCGGACGCGGCCGGGGTCCGGCGCGAAGTTTTACGCCGACGCGCAGCGGCAGGAGGTCGTGGACCTCTTCCGGCAGGGCCAGGACCTCTACCGCAGGCTCGTCTAGCGAGGTGCCCCGTTCCCCGCGCCGCGTCTCGACCTACTGCGAGCTTCTCGCAGGCGGTCGCGGCTCGATCCGCGACGCCACCTCCGGGTTCTGGGTGGCCATGGGCCACTCGCCCCGCAGCACCTGGGCTACCTGCTCCGCAGCCCGCTTGCGGCTAAGCCACGCCGAGCGTTCCGACGTGCCTGCGGAGT
>CAYYFS010000078.1:0-9863 GCA_964471055.1 uncultured Dehalococcoidales bacterium | reverse complement strand
CGGAAGTGGGGCAGGTTGATCGGCCTCGCTCAAGCCCGGCCCCCGCGGGCGTCCCCTGCATACGCGTACAACGCGGGCAAGGCCGCGCGGGCAGACGCTCTACTGCTTGCGGCCGACGGGGCGTGGCATCATGGCGTAACGGTCAACGTAATGGCGCCGGGGCCCGTTTCCGGGTTCGAGACTCTGGAAGAGGCCGTAGCCCAGTGCGACGGGGGAGCAGCGTGGCAGAAGAGGGCCGGCGTCTCACCCCAGGACATCGCCGAGGGCGTCGCTTTTCTGTGCTCCGATGCCGGCAGGTTCATCACCGGCTGCGAGGTGCCGTACCTGTTCCGCGCCTAGCGCGTGCGGGCAGGGTGCGCGGCCGGGCTTCTACCAGTCTGCGCCGAGATCATCGACGTCCGTGGCGGTGACCCGTTTCTGATCCGATCCGTCCCGCTTCATCGTATACAGGTCGAAGTCGCCGTCGGCACTCGAAGCGAACACGATGCGGTTTCCGTTTGCAGCCCAGCGCGGTGACCGCTCCTCGACGGTGTTGTGGGTCAGGCGCTGGAGCCTGCCGTCGAGTGTGACGACGTATATCTCGGGGTTTCCGTCGCGTTCCGAGATGAACACTATCCGCTTGCCGTCAGGCGACCAGTCGAAATCCCGATCGTCTCCCGGTTTCTTCGTCAGGTTTGTTTCGTTCTGGCCGTCCTCGTCCATGACGTAGATCTCTACGTCCCCGTCGCGCATGGACTGGAACGCGATCTTGTCGCCCTTCGGCGACCACTGAGGACTGTAGTCCGGCTTTTCGGTGAGCTGTATCTCGTCCACTCCCAGTGGGTTTTCTTTGTGGATGCCCTGTGCTCCGCCGTCCTCGGCCTCCTGACCCTCCTCAACCAGAACGCCGTACACGACCCATTCGCCCTGAGGCGACCAACCTCCGAGATCCTCGATCGCCGGGCTGTTGGTCAGCTGGGTCATCTGGTTCTTCGCCAGATCAACCACATAGATGTCCACGTTGCCGTCCTGGTCGGAAACGTAGGCGATGCGTTTCGAGTCCGGCGCCCAGGAGAAGGCGCTCCGCACACCGTCCGAACCCACCGCCCGCTCCTCGGACTCACCTTCCGCGTCCATGATCCACAGATCGTCCTGTCCGTTGCGGTCGGAGAGGAAGGCGATGCGCTGTCCGTTGGGGGACCAGGCAGGGCGTGATTCGATGCTCTGTGTGTTTGTCAGGCGCTGCGGGTCCTCTCCGTCCGCCTGGCTGGAGTAGACTTCCGGGTTGCCGTCCCGCATGGATGTGAACACCAGACGGCCGCTTCCCCCGCCGCTGGTACAGGCGACCAGGAGGAACACGGTCGCCGCAAGAGTGGCGAGCGCGGACGCGGTGGGGAGGTGGCGAGCCTTTCGCACGCCGTGGGACTGATTCGCGACGCCGGTCAATTCGCCTCTCCCTCGACCGCTTCCTGTGCGGTCTCTTCCAGGACGTCGTCATCCTCTTTTCGCAGGAGCGCCCGCAGGTCGCTCCAGGCCGATACTCCGAGCACACCTGCCACGGCGCCGGCCCAGGCTATGTAGTAGCCGAATAGCATGCGCCCGCTGACGAAGACCACCACCGGGCTGCCATCGCGAACCGGGGGATTGTCGAACGTCGCGGGCCACACGAACGACATCGTGACGACGGCCATCAGCCCGATTATTCCGCCCACTCGCGGGCGCCAGAACATGGCTGTTATGCCCCCCATCAGGAGCAGCACTACTACCGACACGAACGCGGGCATCTCGTTGCCCGGCCCGGCCAGTTGGAACACCGAGTTGTGCGCTCCGGGAACGAACGTCGGATCGGCGGCGAGTGCAGGATCGAGACTCACGAACCGCGCGAAGGGCATCACGGCGGAGACCACCAGCAGACCGCCGACTGTGAGCGCCTCCCAGGAGACGTTGCGCGCCGCCGCGAAGTACAGGGGCACGAGCGCGACCACGAGGAAGAGCGGTTGGAACGGGGTCTCGAATACGATCTGCTTGAGAACCCCTACGAAATGCGGCAGGTCGTACAGCCGGGCCTGTTCCGGGTACAGGAATCCCGAGATCAGGAGAACTACTATCGATAGGCCAACGGCCGCGCCGACCTTCCACCATGTCTGCCTGTCTTGCGGGGCAACCGGAGGGCCCCAGTCGGCATCAGCGCGTACTTCGGGTTCCGTCGTCATGACACGCCGTCCTGTGGTTCGAGACGTTGCCGGGGTACCACGCGGCATCCTAGCAACAGGGGCCGGAGGCCCGCACAGCGCGCTTGACGCGTCTTCTGCCGATTTTCACACGGTTCCGTTTATCCGCCGAGCCGGGAGGTGCGCACTCGACGGACGTGGGACAGCTGCGGTGGCATCTCTCGCGAAGAGAGGCCCGGCCGGGGGGCGGGCCTCTCAGGGTGCGTGAGGGGGGGCGTGTGTGGTGCGCCGGTTGTTGCGTCGACGGCCCGGCGTCACGACCGAATTCGAGGGTCTGAACGCGGGGGGCAGAGACGTGACCGGTTCACGGTCAAGCGCACCCCTTTGTCCACGCCGCGGGATATGGCGCCGCGGGTCAGGCCGGGCGTCAGCCGGCCGCGCGTAGCCGTGTCTTCCGTTCCATTCTGGCCCGTTTTCTCTCGGCAGCTGTGACAACCCACTGGACTCGGAGTTCCACCTCGCCGGGCGCCCACGGCTTGTTCACGTAGTCCTGCGCCCCGAGCGCCCGCGCTACCTCGAGATCGTCCGGATGGCCCTTTGCTGTGACCATGATCACAGGGATGTGTCTGGTGCGCTGGTCTTCCCTGAGCTTGGTGAGCGCGGCGAAACCGTCCATGCGAGGCATGGAAACGTCCAGGAGCACCAGGTCCGGCTCGTTCGCGAGTGTTGCGGGCAGGACCTCATCTCCGTCCGTTGCCATCTGCACCTCATGGCCGGCGTTCTGAAGCGTCTTGCGCAACAGAAGACGGATGTCCGCGCTATCGTCGACTACCAGAATCCGCGCCATGCGCCTCTCCCTTCGATTACCCCTCTACTTCGTGGTGTCCCGCAAAGGCCAGGCGGCTACCGCCCGGTCCGGCAGGCGGGACGCGTTCATACGGCATCAGCCTGCGCTCAACTCCATCTCCTGCGGCTCGTCATCTGTTGCGAGACGGGATCGCGGAGCCGCGGCCATGTCACCGGGCTCCCCTTTCAAGTAGTCCTCCGACGGCGCTGCCATCACACCGGGAATCTCGTAGTACACAGTTGTGCCGGCGTCCGGCGCGCTTGCAAGCGAGATCGTCCCGCCATGGAGGTCGATGATCGATTTCGCGATGGCCAGGCCAAGCCCCGTGCCGGGAACTCCCCTGGTCGCCCTGCCCTCCACGCGGTAGAACTGGGTGAACAGCTTCTCCTGGTCCTCTTCCGCGATGCCTATGCCGCTATCCCGGACAGTCGCGCGAAGCCGGCCGTCCGTGACTGTCACCGTGAGTTCGATTTTGGTGTCATCGGGTGAGTACTTGGAGGCGTTGGTCAGGAGGTTGGTCGTTACCTGGGCCAGCCTCTGCCGGTCCGCCTCGATCCAGGTTGATTCCTCGGGCCAGGAGGCCAGAAGGATCTGGTTCTTGACCGAAAGGACCGGCTCGAACCCCAGCTTGATCTCCCGGAAGAGCTCCGAGGCGTCGAACTCGGCCTTGTCGAGTGTGAACCGTCCCACGTCGATTCGCGAGAGGTCGAGCAGGTCGTTGATCAGCAGGCCGAGGCGCTGCGCGTTGCCGCGCATCACTCCCAACGTTTCCAACTGGTCTTCCGACAGATTCGCCTCGTCGTTCGCCACGAGGAGGTCGAGGAAGCCGGACACGATTGTGAGAGGCGTCTTCAGTTCGTGGGACACCTGCGAGAGGAAGCGGTTCTTCGCGTCGTTGGCTGCCTGCAGTTCTTCGTTCTGGGTCGCGATCTGGCCACGCAGGTCGCGCTCCTGGGTAAGCAGTTTCGAGTTCACGATCGCAGGGGCGATGTGCGCGGCCAGCAGGCCCAGCAACGCCTCATCGCGTCCGGTGTACGCGTCGTGCGCCAGGCTGCCGACGATCAGATACCCGAACTCCGTCCCCAGACCTCCGAGCGGCACTCGGACGGCGCTGCTCATACCCTCTCTGCTGATGGCGTTCAGGTCCGTGTTGGCGCCGGGCCTACCCGCGATGGAGTCGCCTACGGACGCGTCGCGGAGCGGAACGCCCTGGACGAACGAAACCTCCATCTCGCGCTCGTCGTTCATAAGCAACACGATGAGCCGGTCGTACTGGAGGAGTCTCGCCAGTTCCTCGGCGACACCTTCGTAGATCCGCTGGATGTCCAGATCGGAGTTCACAGCCAGGCCTACCGCCGCCAGGGCCGTTCGTTCCTTTGCTTCGCGCTGCGCCTCTGCGTACAGCCGGGCGTTCTCGATGGCGGGAGCTATCTGAGATGCGATCTGCCGCATCAGCAGTTGGTCATCCTCGCCATAGGCCGACTCCGACCTGCTCCGGAGCACGAAGAGACCGATCGTCCGTTCGCGCGCGATGAGCGGCGTTTCTATCCATGACTCCAGGCCTGCCGCCGAGAGCGCCTCACGATGCCTCGCTGAGGCCTCGCCACCGGAGTCCTCCTGCCACCCGATGTCGTCTCCCACAGACAGGCCGGGCACTTCAACCCCGCTCGTCCAGACGAGGCCGGCGCGGCCTGATGCGCGATCGATGAGCGCGCACTCGACCCGGTCGAAGCGGACGAGGCCGGACATCGCGCGCCTGATCTCTTCGTAGATCGATTTCTGGTCCAGGTCGGCGGTGGCAGCGCGCCCGATTTCCGCCAGCGCCGTCCTCTCCCGGACACGGCGCAGGGTCGCTTCAAAGAGGCGGGCATTGGTCACCGCCAGCGACGTGTGCGCGACCACGCGCCTGAATAGATCGGCTTCCCTCTCCCCGTATGCGCCTTCCGAGTGGCTCCGCAAGACGATGCGGCCGGGGAGTTGCGCGGGGCCTCCAATCGGGGCCGTCAGGCAGGCGCGGAAACCCGCGGCCTCGGGGTCTTTCAGCCCGTCCGGCTCCTCGCTCTCCGGAGGAATCAGGCTTCCCGCGCCCTGTTGGTCGGAACAGACACCCTGGGCGAAGACAACCTCGACGCGTCCATCCGCCCTGGACGTGATGATCGCGAAGCGGTCGTACTCGATGAGGGATCGCAGGTCGTTCGCGAAACGGGCGTATATGTGGCTGAGGTCAAGGTCCCAGCTGGCACCGAGACCGATCGCGGCAATGGAACGTTCGTCGGCCTCCGATTGCTCGCGCTCCGCCAGCAGCATCGAGGCGTACCGCGTGCGCCTCCAGGCGAACCACCACATGCCGACGACGAGCGCAACAAAACCAGGTACCACCCCGACGATGTCCCAACGCTCGTTGAGTCCGAGCGCGGAGGTGAACCATCCGTTGCCGCCGAGTGCGAGGTTGATCCCGGAGACGGCGACGAGAAACGCAATGACTACCGCCAGGTCGGCGACTGCCTGGTATCGCGCCGCTCGAATCTGCCCGGCCGCATCGGACGCGTCCGGCCGGCGGGGGATGCGGCGTCCGACCGCTGCGGCCAGGCGCGAGAGCGGGCTTCGGGTGTTGGAGTCGGTCGGTTCGTTCATTGACAGAATGGGCAGATGAACTCGCGATCTGGCACCCCGACGGGCGCAGGCGCGCTGACGAGACGCGTGCAACCCGGGCGACGTGCGCCCGCACACACATGCCAGTATCGGATCGCGCGTGTGACCCCGCATTGCACCTGACTCCAGTCGGCCATGGTGGGATCCCGACGTATCGCAGATGCGGCGAACCGACACGCGGTTCGTGGCAGTCGCTCCCCGGCACGCGTACACTGCGGCGGAGCCTCGCGTACGGTCGCGAGCGCCAGTTTGGAGTGAAGCCGGTGCCAAGTCGCGCCAAACGCGCCAGTAGACAGGCCACCGTTGAAGGTCGCCGGGCTGTGCTTGAGACGTTGCGGGCGGGCAGGGCCGTCCAGCGGATCTTGATGTCTGAGACAGCTGAGATGGGGCGACAGATGGCGGAGATCGTTGCGCTGGCGGACGCTGCCGGCGTGGTGGTGGAAGCCGTGCCCCGCGATGCGCTGGACAGGACTGCACTGACCGGCCGACACCAGGGAGTGATCGCACTCGTGCCGGACCCGCAGTACGCTACGGTGGAGCAGATCGTGGCCAACGCGGAAGCCTCGGGAGGGCCTGCGCTAATCGCGGTGCTGGACGGCATCGAGGATCCTCACAATTTCGGCGCGATCGTGCGTACCGTCGACGCGGCCGGGGGCCACGGCGTCGTGATTCCCGCGCGACGCGCCGTCGGCATTACGCCCGGCGCCCTACGAGCATCGGCAGGAGCGTTGGAGCACGTGCCGGTGGCCAGGGTGACGAACGTGCCGCGCACGCTGGGCGCCCTGAAGAGCGCAGGCATCTGGGTGGTGGGCCTCGATCAGGATGGGACGAAGCCGTACACAGAAGTCGACTTCCAGCTTCCGACGGCCGTCCTCGTAGGAGCGGAGGGGTCAGGCATCTCCCGGCTGGCCCGCGAGAAATGTGATGTCCTGGCGACCATCCCACTGAGAGGTCGGATTGCCTCCCTCAACGCCTCGGTGGCAGCGTCGCTTGCCCTGTACGAGGCCGTTCGCCAGCGCGCCGACGCACCCGGGTCCGCGCCTGGCAACAGGTGACGGCCGGCGCCGGGCCGCCCGCACGATGAACGACGGCGGGACGAGCACGAGCGTCGCCATCGCCATGACGCACACCTGCCAGCCCACGAGATAGGCCGCCAGGCCGCCAGATGCGATCTGACCCGCTGGCACCGGTACAGCGGGCATATAATGCGCCGGGCCCCCGCACCCGCACGATGGGTTGCGTTCGGACACGGCTGCTGACCCGCTATGCGACGATGCCACGGCAGGAGACCGCGCTTGCCGCAAGACCTGCGCCCGGCTGCCCAGGCTGCTGCCGACGCCTACAAATGGAAGGCGTTTTCAGTCATCGCCCTGGCGCTCTTCACCACGGTGATGGATTTCAGCGGGACCGGCATTGCTCTTCCGAGCATCGCTGAGGACTTTGCTCTCCGCCTGAGTGTCGTCTCCCTCGTCACGGTTATCGCCTTCCTGACGATCACGGCTTTTCTCCTGCCCATGGGACGGCTGGCGGATGCAGCAGGCCGAAAGTCCGTTCATCTGATAGGCCTGTCCTTTTTCATCGGTGGCGCGTTGATGGCGACGCTATCGCCCAATCTACCGGTGCTGCTGGGTGCCCGGGTCGTGATGGGGATCGGTCTTGCGATGGAGCAGGCGGTCCTGACCGCGATGATCGTTTCGATCTTCCCGCCTCATCAGAGAGGCATGGGCCTCGGTTTGCTGACCGCGGTGGTCGGCACCGGGTCCATCGTCGGTCCCATCGCCGCGGGCGTTGTGGCAGACGCGTTCGGATGGCGCTTCGTGTTCCTTTCCCTGTCGATTCCGGCGGGCATTGCATTCCTGTTGGCTGTGCCCGTTCTCGACGACGCCCGCATCGGCAGCGTCAGGCGAGCCGAGGGCACGAGGTACGACTGGACAGGAGCGGTCATTTGCGCAGCCGCGCTCGTGCTGATGGTCTTCACCATCAACAACCCTCTCAACCTCATCTGGACCTCCTGGCCCATCATCGCCGGGGCCGTGCTGGCCGCTGCGCTGCTTCTCGCCTTCATCCGGTGGGAGCTGCGCGTCAAGTCACCCATCATCGACTTGCGGCTCTTCCGGATACGCCGCTTCTCGTGGTCTTGCTCCGCCCGGTTTCTGGGGTTCATCGGCTCTTCGGCGGTCTGGTTCCTGATGCCGTTCTACCTTCAGGACATACAGGGGTACACGCCGAGGACTGTGGGGTTCGTGGTCGTCTTCGGAGCGCTCGGCATGACGGTCGCGGGCGCGCTCAGCGGGCGACTCTCGGATCGGTTCGGCTTCAGGATATTCACGTTCATCGGGCTGTCTCTGGCAATCGCCTCCGGACTGGTTTTCGCGTCGTTGCAAGCGTCGTCGCCGACGTGGATGGTCATCTCCGCACTGATAGCGAACGGCATCGGCATGGGGCTGTGGATGGCTCCCAACATGAGCGCGACACTCGGGGCGGTCGGACGAGCGGACTACGGCATCGTGGGAGCGCTCCTGAACCTGATTCGGAACGCCGGCACGGTATCGGGCATCGCAGTGACAACGGCGATAGTCACGGGCATCATGCTGAGCCGAGGTTTCGATGCCGATCTTGGTGCGGTCGGGGAGACCGGAGGCGCCGAGGTCGCCGACGCGTTTATGACGGGGATGCGGGTAGCGTTCATCGTGCTGGTGTGTTTCAGCGCGGCCGCGCTGCTGGCGGCGATAATGGTGCGCGAAACGCCCGGAACGCGGCCGGACGTTGCTCCCGAAGGCGTGGCCCTGGGAGCGGGAGGCGAAGGCTAAGGAACGGGAGGCGGAGACGAAGTCGACACCCGTCTCGATGGAGACCCTGAAGCGGAAGGAACGAGGAGCAGGACATGGGCATGCTAGATGGCAAAGTCGCGATCGTCACCGGCGGAGGCAGCGGGATAGGCAAGGGCATTGCGCGCGCGTTTGCCACAGAAGGTTGCGCAGTCGTGATCGCCGCACGCAACGTCGAACGCCTGGAAGCCGCTGCGAAGGAACTCGGTGAGATCGGACCCGAGATCGTCGCGACGCCAACCGACGTGACCGACGATGGTCAGATCGAGGAACTCTTCGCGAAGACGATGGCCCGCTTCGGTCGTCTCGATATCCTGGTGAACAACTCAGGCGCGTTCGACGGTGGCAGGGTGGACCTGCTTTCCGCGGAGGGCTGGCGCAGGGTGATAGATGTCAACGTCACCGGCGTGTTCCTGTGCAGCCGTCAGGCGTTCGCCATCATGAAGGATGCCGGAGGCGGTCGGATCATCAACATCGGCAGCATCTCCGCGCAGATGCCCCGCGAGCATTCAGCGGCGTATTCGACGAGCAAGTTCGCAGTTGCGGGTCTCACGAAGGCGACAGCCGTCGATGGACGAGAGTTCGGCATCACCGCGAGCGTTCTGCACCCCGGCAACACGATGGTGGAGCGACGGGCGGACACGCGTTCGTCCACGGGCAGGGACACGGGACCGGAGCCGATGATCCCGGTGGACCAGATGGCCCGGGCGGCGCTGCTGATGGCGACATTGCCGGCGGATGCCAACCTGTACGAAGCGGTGATGCTCCCGATAACCCAGACGTATCTGGGTCGGGGCTGACCGGACGCTGCCGTTCTCGTAGCCGCGTGCCGGGCCCGCCGTGATGCGACTGGCCCGGGTTTGCAGCGTGATAGACTCCCCGGCACTATTCCGGCTGCAATTACGAGCCGCTACTGGAGTTGCAGATGCTGTTCATCCGGCGGATTCTTGCCGTCCCGCTCAGCCTTGTCTTCTTCGTCTGCCTGATCCTGGTGATCGTGATCGTCCAGGCGGGCGGCAAGGCAAGCAGCCCGGGCTACATCACGACCCGGCTCAAGGAAGCGGACGCCTACAACTTCCTCTACGACGACGTCATGGCGGCGATGCTCAGCGACCAGATCGACCAGGGTCTGGATTTCGAGGCCGAATTCGTCGGGGACGAGCCGACCACCATAGAGTTCGATGACACCGAGGGCGCCAAGAGGGCTATCCGCGGGTTCATCGAGACCGTGGCCCCTCGCGAGTACGTCCAGGAGCAGGTGGAATCGATCCTGGACGACACGATGAACTATGCCTACGGTCGCTCAGATGAGTTCGAGATCAGCCCGGACCTTCCCGGGCGCGTCCGAAGCCTGAGCCCTGCGGTACGTGTCGTGGCCGAGGAGAT
>CAYYFS010000077.1:0-9922 GCA_964471055.1 uncultured Dehalococcoidales bacterium | reverse complement strand
TCCACGATCTGGCGCGTGCCTTCCGACAGATGCTGGATGGCGGCGGACTGCGGCCCGCCCACGCTGGCGTTCCGGACGAAGTCGGCACCGTAGCCGCGATACACCGCGCCACCGTCCACGTGGACCAGGTCCCCCTTTTCCAACGAGCGGTCCACCGGTGTGGGACTCATCTGCAGGTGGCGGTTTGCCTGAACGCAGATGTAGCCATGGTTCGTGCTGTTGTACGGGGTGTCTGCACCGAGCCGCAGCCACTCGCCGACCATGACCCTGAGCACGTCTCGCTCGGTGACGCCGGCTCTGATCGATGAGAACGCCGCCGCGACACCTGCTTCCGTGATCTCACACGACCTCGCGAAGCGCTCGACCTCCAGTGGCGACCGGACCATCTGGGCACGCCCCATGAGTTCTTCCGCATCCATGAGCGACACGTTCGGGAGGGCCGCCCGAATGCTCTCGAGTTCCCCGAACGACATGCGGATGTAGGACACGGGACCGAGCTCGGCGCCGACCGTGCCCGACTCCAGGCCGAGGTCGGCGAACGCGGCCGCCAGGAGGGAGGTGTTGTCCTTGCCATCCGTGCCCCAGACTCGGATGTCTTCCACGCAGGTTGTCTGCTCGGCGTTCACGATGTGGACACCGTCGACGAAGAGCAGCGGATCGTGGCCGGCGGGCACAAGCAGCCAGAACCGCTTCTCCACCACTTTCCACGAAACGGTCGTGAAGCCGCAGAGCCATTCGACGTTGTCGCGGGTGGTCAGGAGGAGGCCGTCGAGGCCGGCCCGCTCCATCTCATTCTGGACTCGATCGTAGCGGCGTTTGTATTCGGCAAGGGGGAAATCGAGATACGCGGCGTCTCTCATGGCGGCTTGCTCCTTCGGGCCTTTGTGGCGTGCAGCCCGCTCGCGGCGCGTACAGGGTAAGGCAACACATACCCGTTCGGGTTCGCGATTCGCGCGGGACGGCCACGCGACGGGTGAGGGAGTCCGGCCACTTGCCGTGTGTGTGCGCCCTGATGCCAGGCCGATCGCTATGGGGGACGATCAGATGAGGACGGACCGGTGTGTCGCACGCGCGATGCGCCCGCGGGCAGGCACGCGGTTGGACGCCATCGTGACTCAGACTCCCGGCTTCAACACGGGCGCCGCACGGCGGGGCGCGCATGACCGCGCCCTTGAGCGCCCTTTCCCAATCGAGCGTTCTCAGGAGGCGGTTTGACGGCCGTGGCGACGTACTCCATTACGGACACGTTGGGTCCCCGCCGGACGATGATCATCGCGGCCGCGGCCACTGTGATTGTGCTCCTGGCCGTGTCCGCCGGTTCTGCAACCGTTGTCCACTCACTGATCGACGGCAAGAGCGAGAGTCGTTTTGAGAAAGCCTCTGCGGACGCTGTACGGGACCTCGAGGACGCCGCGTTCAGGAGCCTGGCCGCACCGGAGGCGGTGGCCGCCCTGTTTGGCTTTTCGCCGGACGCGGGCTCGACCGACCTGGAACTACTGGCGTCGACATTGATCGAAGCCGACGGTTCTGTGGGCAGCCTGCACTTCGTCGGGCGGACGCGGGGAGCGGGCACGGATGCATATCCCGTTCTCCACTCGTATCCCCCGGGCACATCGGCCTTCTGGGATATTCTCGATTTGGCTGCTGACCCCGTGCTGGCGGAGGCCGTGGCGCTGGCCGGGGACACCGGCTTGCCGGCCGCGACCGTCCCACTGGGACTGACGGGAGAAGGCGACGACGCGGCCGCAGTCGCGGTGTTCGCGCCCACCTACGCGGCAGGACCGGCGCCGCGGGAGATCGCGGAACGTCGTGAGGAGCTGGTGGGCTTTGGCGTCGCTGTCTATCCCATCGCTGAGACGGTGGGGGCTGCTCTCGCGTTGCCGAAGCAAGGCGAAGCGCGTGTCAGGATCGTCGATGTGGCGGCTGGCGGGGTCGAGGTGTTCCCGCAGGCCGGTGGCGACTCTGCGGCCGTCTGGCCCGATGGGTTCCGGACCGAGGGGAGTCTGGAGTTCGCCGGACGGTTGTGGCGCGCTGAGTTCCTTGCGCCGACCGGATACGGTGTAACCGGCCTGGAGCGCTACTCGTGGATCACCGTCGCCGCGCTCGGGGTGGCCATGGCTGGCTTTGCCGGAGCGACATTCCTTCTGGCTGGAGAGCGCCAGGCCGCACGGTTCAGCGCCGATTCGTATGCACTGCGCCTGGCGAGACTGAGCAGCCTGTACGAGGTCGTGCTGAACGCCGCGGAGGAGGGCATCTGCGGATTCGACGACGAAGGCCGCGTCACGTTCGCCAACCCCGCCGCAGGCCGGATGCTCGTGCGAGACGGAGGAACGCTGGCCGGGAAGCGGTACGCGGACGTGTTCCACGCTCCAGACGGCTGGGCCGCGAATGACGGTGCAGATTGCCCCGTTGCCGTAGTGCTCCGCACGGGTGTGGCGTACCAGATTGGCGCGCAGACGTTCGTTCGGACGGATGGCTCGCGATTCCCGGCGGATTGCGTCGTGGCGCCGCTGGAAGAAGGTCCCGCGCCATCAGGAGCGGTGATGTCGTTCCGTGACGTGACCGATCGCGTGGAGAACGAGAATAGCCTCCGCGAGCACGCCGAGAAACTGACGCGGTCAAACGATGATCTCGAACAGTTCGCATACGTCGCGTCGCACGACCTTCAAGAACCGCTTCGCATCGTTTCGGGATACATGGACCTGCTGAAACGGCGCTACAGCGGGAAGCTCGACACCGATGCGGACGAGTTCATCGGATTCGCTGTGGATGCCGCGGAGCGAATGCAGGGGATGATACGGGCGTTGCTGGAGTACTCACGGGTCGGAACGCACGGAGGCGCGATCGGGCGGACTGAGTCCTTTGCTGCCGTCCAGGAGGCGCTGGCCAACCTCCGCCTGACCATCGAAGACAACGGGGCGGAGGTAGAGGTACGGGAACTGCCGCCCGTGCAGGCTGACGCGGCGCAGTTGACTCACCTCTTCCAGAACCTGATCTCCAACGGCATCAAGTTCAACGACAGCAAACCCCCACGGGTGGAAGTGGGGGCCGAACGCAGGAATGGTGAGTGGCGGTTCTCGGTGAGTGACAACGGCGTTGGGTTCGACCAGGACCAGGCCGGCCGGCTGTTCGTGATCTTCCAGCGCCTGCATAGCCGGGAGGAATACCCCGGGACCGGGATCGGCCTCGCCGTGTGCAAGAAGATCGTGGAGCGCCACGGCGGTCGAATCTGGGTGGAATCGGAACCGGGCAAGGGGACGGAGTTCAGCTTCACCTTGCCCCCCGCGCAGAACGGCACACCGTCCGATCGCGGAACAGGTAACTCAGAGACGAGGTTGCACAACGATGACTGAAAGGCACCAGAGACGGACGCGCGCACTCCTGATCGAGGACAACCCGGCGGACGCGCGCCTGGTGATGGAAGCCCTGGCGGACCGCGGTAGTGGCGATCTCCTCCTGGAGCACGTTTCGAGCCTGGGCGAGGGCGTCGAATCGCTCAGACAGGGAGGGTTCGACGTGGTGCTCCTGGACCTCTCGCTTCCGGACGCGAAGGGCCTGGAGGGCTGCGACAGGCTCCGCCAGGACGCTCCGGACGTGCCGGTTGTCGTGCTCACCGGGCTGGACGACCGGGAGTCGGCGCTCCAGGCCCTGTGGGGCGGGGCGCAGGATTATCTGGTGAAAGGCAAAGCGGACGGCGCGCTTGTCGCCAGGGCGATCCGCTACGCGATCGAACGGCACCGGATACTGGCCCAACTTCGCAAGCAGACGCGGGAGTTGAAAGCCAGCGAAGCTCGGTTCCGCAACATGATCGTGCAGAACGCGGACGGCATCGTGATCGTGGACCGGCGGGGCACTGTGCGATACGTGAATCCCGCGGCGGAGTCCATGTTCGGCCGGCCTTCCGAAGAACTGATCGGCGGCCGTTTCGACCTGCCGACATCGTCCGGTAGCGCCGAGATCGATATCGTCCGGGGTGGCGAAGACGAGGTCCCGTCTGGAGGGTTCGGCAACCTGGACGCGGCACCGCGCGGTGTGTTCCAGGTGAGCACGGTGCAGTTCGTGGCGGTAGAGCTGCGGGTGGCCGAAACAGAATGGCAGGGCGAGATGATGTACCTGGCGTCGCTGAGGGACATCACCGCCCGGAAGCGCGCGGAACAGGAGAGCGAAGATCTGGCCAGCATCAGCTCGGCCGTGAACAAGGATCTTGATCTGGCAGGGGTCTACGAACGACTTGCCGACCAACTGATCCGACTGGTGATGTACGACCGCATGGAGGTGGCGCTGGTCAGGCCGGGCGTGGATCGGCCACAGATCGTCTTTTCGTGCGGGGCAGAGGTGCCCGGGGTGGAGGTGGGGACGCTGCGCCCGCCGCTGGAACCGGGTGGAGCGTCGGGGCTCGGGGCAGCGGCTCTCCCGGAGGAAGCTGCGGAAGCGGGATTCCAGTCGTGGGTGCAGGCACCGCTCGGCGCATCGGCGCGCCCGTCCGGTTATCTGGCGCTCGGGAACATGCGGCCCGCGATGTACGACGAACACGATCTGGACCTGGTGGAACGGGTGGCCGGACAGGTGTTCCCGGCCATACAGAACGCCCGAACCCACGCCCTGGTGCTGCGGATGGCAGAGGCTCACGCAGAACTCGACGTATTCCCTCCCCTTGAGAACGGCGCAAAGGCGCCGTCGAGATAGGGGCGGATATGGCCGCGCCCACCCTGGCCAGGGAGATGGAAGCAGTTTCAGCACACCCGGCGCGGACACCGGCGCGGGAGCGAGACGGCACGTGGCTGCCGACGTTCGCCGCGGCAGCTGCGCTCGCGATCCTGCTGGCGATGACGATCAGCACCGCGGTAGTGGTCCGCGGCATAGCGCGCACGCAGAGCCATGATCGATTCGAGGCGTTCGTGCACAGGGCGACGGCCATCGTTTCTGCGGAGATGCGGCGCAGCCTGACAGAACTGGCCGCTATCGAAGGTTTGCTTCAGGCGTCTGGGAGCGTGAGCCGGGAAGAGTTCGAGGCTTTCGCCGCGACCCTGGACCGGCGCGGATTCGCCGTGCAGGCGCTGGCGTATATCCCTCGCGTGCCGCTTTCGGGCGCGAATGAGTTCACCAGGCTCATACGGAGCTGGGATCGGCCCACGTACGACCTGACGGCGACGGGCCGTCGGGAGGAGTACTACCCGGTCGCGTTCACATTCCCCGCCGACACGGGGATCATCGTGGCCGGAGAGGACCTGTACCTGCGGGCGCCGTTCAGAGAGGCGATCCGAGAGGCGATGTCCGGCGGCGACCGCCTGGTGGCAACGGTCCCCGCGCGCACAGGACCGGGGCCGTTGGACCAGGCCGCATTTGTCGTATTCGCTCCTATTCAGAGGGCCACGAACGAGTCGGCAGATGGCGAAGAACCCCCCGTAGAGGGTTTCGGGTTGGGCGTC
Organism: uncultured Dehalococcoidales bacterium; assembly: GCA_964471055.1. Classification (GTDB taxonomy): domain Bacteria; phylum Chloroflexota; class Dehalococcoidia; order Lucifugimonadales; family Lucifugimonadaceae; genus CAYYFS01. Next base: position 4,493 of record CAYYFS010000077.1, on the reverse strand, counting down.
TACCGCGTGGGAGACTTCCTCGCCGCCCCGCTGGAGGCCGCCGGAATAGGTGACGTGCAGTTCAGGGTGGTGGATGTGTCCCCGTCGGGCTCCGTGGATGAGATCTACCCGGAGCCCGGTGGAGAGTCGGCCTCGGACTGGCCTGGCGGAGTCGCGGAGGCTGAACAGGTCGGGGTCGCGGGGCGAGTGTGGGAGTTCACCTTTCTGTCCCCTCCTGACTACAACCTCAGCGGTGTTGAGCGGAACACCTGGGTGATTGTGCTGTCCGCCGGCTGCGCTCTGACGGCGTTCGCGACGTGGTCGACGTACTCACTGGTGGCAAGTCGGCGCGCCGTTCACTCCGACCTGCAACTGATGAACACCAGATTGCGGGTTGTGCTGGACTCCGCGCTGGAAGGGATCCTGCTGGTAGACCGGGAACGCCGGGTTGTGTGGGGGAACCAGGCGTACGCTGAGGCCTTCGGTTCGGGGAGCGTGGACGAAGTGATCGGCCGGGAGTGGTCGGACATCGACCGGACTGCGGGCCGGGTGCTCGCGGATGAATCCGCGTACCTGGCACGTGTCGAGGAAATCTACAAGGACGAGACTCTCGCCGTGGCCAACGAGGACGTGGAACTACGGGAGCCGTCGCAGCGGACGTTGTCCATGACTTCGGTGCCGGTTGGGGACCACGACGGCTCCTATCTGGGGCGCCTGTGGGTGTTTCGTGATGTGACTTCTGAGAGGGCCGCGGACAGGGCGAAGTCCGCGTTTGTCTCCATGGTGTCGCACGAACTGCGGACACCCCTGACTTCGGTGACCGGGTTCGTCGACCTGGTCATGGACGGCGCCGCCGGTCCAGTCAGCGACGATGTCGCGCGGCTACTACGCACGGCCCTCTCCAACGGCGAACGCCTGGAGGCGCTTATCGGCGACATCCTGGAGGTGTCCCGTCTGGAGTCGGGGCCGGTCATGGACCTGCAAGAGTTGTCTCTCGCATCGGTGACCGCGCAGGTCGCGGACTCTCTAAGCGGTGAGTTCGAGAAGCGGAAGCTGACGCTGGTCCTGGATGTGCCGGAATCCCTGCCTCCGGTTTGGGCGGACCGAGGCCGCATGGCGCAAGTCCTGATGAACCTGCTGAGCAACACCTACCGATACACGCCGAACGGCGGACGCGTAACGGTCACGGGCCGGTGGGGCAAGGATCGCCCGGAGGTCGTGGAACTATCGGTTGCGGATACCGGGGTCGGCATTCCCGAGGAGTATCACGACCGCATATTCGAGCGATTCGTGCGCGTGGATTCCGGTCGTCCCCGCCCAGCAGGCAGCACAGGCCTGGGCCTTTCCATCACAAAGACGCTGGTTGAGTTGATGGGCGGTTCGGTGATGGTGGATAGCGCTGAGGGCGCCGGCAGCATATTCACCGTGACGCTGCCTGCTGCCGTCGCAATGGAGGGGGCGGCCGGGTAGTCCCGGACGGAGCCGGGCTGCGTCAGGCCGCGGTGGATTCGGCCTGGGCGCCTGGGCGCACGTATCTGTATCCGAATTCCCGTACCGTCTGGATCAGTTTCGGGCGCCTGCGGTTCTCTTCGATCTTGGCGCGGAGATACGAGACGTAGAGCCGGACGCTCTCCACGGAGGCCTCCAGGGAGTCGGCGCCCCACGCGAGGTCGAGGAGCTGCTCCTGGCTGAGGACCTGCCCGGCATGCCGGACAAGCACCGTGAGTAGCCGGTATTCCAGGGGCGATAGCGAAACCGGATGGCCCCGGACCACTACGGTGTGTGCGGCGTGATCGATCACGAGATGAGGGTCCGAGTACCGATCGGGGCCTCGGCGGACCGGTGGCAGGGACGCACGCCGCAACGCTGCCCTGACGCGGGCGATCAGCTCGCCGGGCGCGAAGGGCTTGACGATGTAGTCGTCTGCGCCGACCTCCAGGCCCCGAACGCGTTCGCTCTCGGTACCCATGGCGGTGAGGAAGATCACAGGCAGGTCGGATACTTCCCTGATGCGTTTGCAGAGGGTGATGCCGTCCATGCCGGGCATGTCGATGTCGACCAGGGCCAGATCAGGCGGGTCGGCGAAGATCAGCCGCAGGGCCTCTTCGCCACGCGCTGCGCGACGGGCGGTGTAGCCCGCCATCTCCAGTCTGGTCGCCACCAGCTCCAGAATGCTCGGCTCGTCGTCGACGATGAGTACAGTTGCTCTGATATCGGGCATTTGATTTGGGGTGCGTGTTGAATGCGAGACTGCCGCCTGTTCTCAGGCTAGCAACGCCCCTGCGCGTAGTCGTTCGTGCTACCCCCCCGGTGGGGCGTCAGGACGCGCCAATGTGGAATGGCCTTTCTCCGTCACGGGCGGCCAACGGCCCGGGCTGGCCAGCCAACCGGCAACTCGATGCTATTCTGGGCCGGTCCGCAGCGCGGCGAGCATTCCCGGCGACCGGGGAGAATCCGGAGGCGAGATGGCGACGTTCCTGACGAGACTTGAGTGCACGTACTGCGGCGAGGAGCGCGATCCAGGAGAAGCGAATCGCACGTGTCCGGCGTGCGGCAAGGTCCTCTATGCCCGCTACGACCTGGACCGCGCGTCACGGGCGTTGAAGAAGGATGATCTGACCGGCCGCGCGGCGAACATGTGGCGCTACTCGGAAGTGATGCCAGTCGTCCGGGCGGACAACATCGTCACGCTCGGCGAAGGATTCACGCCGCTCATGCCGGCCGACCGCCTGGGCGAGCACATCGGCCTGCCGCGCCTCCTCGTGAAAGACGAGGGTTTGAACCCCACGGGCTCGTTCAAGGCGAGGGGGCTCTCGGCCGCGACATCAAAGGCAAAGGAACTCGGACTCAGGTGCCTTACGATGCCGTCCGCGGGCAATGCAGCAGGAGCGCTGGCCGCGTACTGTGCAGCCGGTGGGATGGAAGCGACTGTGTTCATGCCGACGGACGCGCCTGAGGCGAATCAGCTGGAATGCGTGGCGTACGGTGCTTCTCTGACGCTGGTGGATGGCCTGATAACGGACGCGGGACGGCTGTCGGCGGAGGCAGCCGCGGATCACGGCCTCTTCGACGTCTCGACGCTTCGGGAGCCGTACCGCGTCGAGGGCAAGAAGACCATGGGCTACGAGATAGCCGAACAGATGAATTGGAGCCTGCCCGACGCGATCGTGTATCCGACCGGAGGTGGTACGGGAATCGTCGGCATGTGGAAGGCGTTCGATGAGATGGAGCGCATGGGCTGGATCGACGGCCGACGGCCCAGGATGGTGTGCGTTCAGGCGGAGGGTTGTGCTCCGCTGGTCCGGGCGTTCCGGGAGGAAACGGAGTTTGCTGAGCCGGTCGTAGATGCCCACACTCTGGCGGCGGGACTACGGGTGCCGGGTGCCATCGGCGACTACCTTGTGCTGCGCGCCGTGCGCGAATCGGGCGGGACCGCGCTGACTGTGACGGATGCGGAAATGCTCGATGCGGTGGGCGAGATGGCACGACTCGCAGGTGTATTCGCGGCGCCGGAGGGTGGGGCGACGCTGGCGGCGGCGAAGAAACTGGCTGCCGATGGGACGTTCGGCAGAGACGAACGCGTGCTGCTGCTCAACACCGGCTCGGCGCTCAAGTACCTGGACGTGATGGCCCGGACGTTCGGGAAGGAGCGCGCCTAGACCACGCTCGCATCGGCGCCCGGAGTGACGTGGCTGGAGATGCCCTCGGAGTAGAGTCTCCAGTACTTGTTCTGCAGCATTCCCATGATGACGGAGTTGTGCCGGGCGCCTTTGTGAGGCCTGCTGTGGCGCAAGGTACCTTCGTGGCGGAAGCCCATCTGATGGAACATCTCTCTGGCCGCCTGGTTGTACTCGGGCACGTCCACCCAGGCCCGGTACAGGCCCAGGGTGGAGAAAGTGTGTTCGAGGAGGGCTAGAGTCGCCGCGGTGCCGTAGCCGCGATGCCAGAGGTCCTTGCGGCCGATCAGCACGGAGAGTTGGGCATCACCCAGGGCTTCGTCAATCGAGAGTTGAGCTTCGCCGATGTGCTCGCCCGACATGGTTCGGACGGAGAATATGTCGCGGTGTGGTTCGTGGTGTGGGTCCTGGAACACCTCGTTCCACTCGGCTTCGGACGCGTCCAGAAGCTGTTTCGGCTCGTATCCGAGATGGGCGGGATCGCCGTACGTGTAGCGCCCGAACCACATATCGGAGACCTCGGAGTCATCGAGCCACTCGGCGATACGGGCGACGTCTTCGCGGGTGACTTTGGTGAGCTGGACCTGAACGGGCATGGAAGCCTCCTGCTCTCCTCGACAAGCGACGACCCGGGGTTGGCCGCGTGTGCGCCGGTCTGTCCAGTCGCTGGAGTTGGCTTGAGTATAGCTGAGATTGCGTGTAGTTGAGAATCCCGGGGTACGGGGTAGAGGAAGGGCGGACCTGCTAGGATTGGTCGGCCACGAGACCAGCGGAAAAGGGGGAGATATGGAAGGCAAAGTCCAGGCTGAGATCACGTACTGCGTGCCTTGAGGCTAC
>CAYYFS010000076.1:0-9943 GCA_964471055.1 uncultured Dehalococcoidales bacterium | reverse complement strand
GAGGTACATGTGAGAGGTAAGACTTGTCGGGTGTTCGCCCCCTCTGCCGATCACATGCCATATAGCGAGGCTGACCCGTCGCAACGGAAAGTCACTATGGGGAACCACAGATGCAGGTTCCCGTTCAATGTCCCCGGTTCGATTGGAGAAGGAAACCACCCTGTGTTCGTGCTGGTGCTCGCTGAAGGTCAGTGGTGGCGGTCTGCAGTCGTTACGGGGAGATTCGAGAAGTTGCCATAGGAGTATCGAGGCTTTCCTGCAATGCGACCGGGGACGGGCAGAAGTGAATCGTCACCTGGGCCCGCCCAAGCACCGTGATGCCCTTGAGAGAGCAACCTCGCGCGCAGGCACGCGCTGTGCGCCGGTTATGCCAGATACCTATCTCTCGCGGACGTTGGTCCTCTCGCCCGTGCGTGCGAGGCCCGTGTGTTCTGTATGTTCCCGACTCGCCACCAGGCGCCGGGCTTCACCGACCCCTCGCGCGCGTTAGGTGCGTTTGGGGGTGCGGATAGCGCGGATGCCTCCTTCCGGCAGTTGCTTTCCCTAGCACGCCCCGCCTCCGGACCTGAATTCAATCGGAACCTCTCCGCGCTTTCGTTCGTCTCCCGTAATGAGGCAGCGAACCGGAGAGGGACCCGAGATGAACAAGGCACTGATAGTGATAGCGGCGGTAGTAGTGGCCGGTGCGATCTTCTGGCTGTCCAGTCAATCCGCGGCAACTATCGGGGCAACTGGACTCACCGGCACACTCGGCACGCACACCGATGAGATCGCCCACGCCTTCGAGTACTGCCTGCTGTGTGCGGTTGTGTTTGGAGTGCTACTGGTCTGGCAGCGACGAGTGGTCGGTGTCAGGGAGTCTCCGCGCCGGCTTCTGTTGCTCGGGTTGGCAGCGGTGGTGATAGCCGTTGTCTACGCAGTGAGTGACGAGTTCCACCAGTCGTTCGTACCGGGGCGGACGCCCGAGTACAAAGACCTGATGGTCGACGCCATCGGTTCGGTTGTGGGTGCAACGGGATGCGCGCTGGCACGGACCGCGCTCCGCGCGCAGACCAACCGAGCAGGCTGAACGCGGCGGGAGTAGCCGGAGGGCACACTGACCATCGAGGGTCGCGGAGGCAAGCAAACGCGCAACGGCCTCTCCGGGCGGGGGAGAGGCCGTTTGTGGATCGGGCCGGCGCCTGGACGGCGCTTGCGCCGCCGGTGACTACCAGCCCGACGGGATGTCAGGTGGAGCGGAAGACGGGATTCGAACCCGCGACCCTCACCTTGGCAAGGTGATGCTCTACCACTGAGCCACTTCCGCTCACGCGGCACATGGCCGCATGTAAACGATAGACGGCAGAGATGTTCGGGGTCAAGATGTCTCGTCTTTGCGGCAACGACCGGAACGTGCGACCCGTCGCGCTCGGGCCTGCTCTCCGGGGCCATCTCCAGTGGCGCGAAACGGACGAACCGCCTACCGCCGGGGCCGAACAGGGCAACGAGGAGACAGATTGCCCTGCGGTCGATTGGCCTCCGGCGGCAGACGGTTCGGGTTTGACGGGCTCAGCGGACCGGCTCCGGGCTATTGTCCCCGGGGTTTGCGGGCCGCCTCCCTCAATCCCATCTTGCTCCGCGCGTGCACGATGGACGTGAGAGGCGCGTAGGAATCGTGCAAGCGCGCCCGCTCCCGTATGCTTGCCGGGCCCCCGCTGCGATCAGAGCGGGGCGCGGCCGCGGCTATGAGCAAGATCGGGGAGGCTCCATGCACGACGAAGACCTGGCGTTCTCACCGGCCTGGAAGCTGGCCGATCTGGTCAGTCGGCGCGAAGTATCACCGGTCGAGCTCACACAGCTGTACCTGGATCGGATCGCACGGGTCGGTCCCACACTGAACGCCTACATCACGGTGTGTGCGGACGAGGCGCTTGAAGCCGCCCGCGCGGCTGAAGCGCATGTGATGGCCGGCGACGAGCTGCCCCCACTGCACGGGGTGCCGATCTCCCTGAAGGACCTTGAGCTGACCCGGGGCGTGCGCACGACACTCGGCTCACCCGCCCTCGCCGATTTCATCCCCGACCACGATTCGGTGGTCGCCGAGCGGGTCCGCCGTAGCGGGGCGATCGTCATCGGCAAGACCAGCACGCCGGAGATCGGCATTTCGTTCGCGACCGTTACAGACAACGCGCTTGCCGGACCCTGCCGCAACCCGTGGGACCAGGAGCGCACCACGGGGGGGTCGAGCGGGGGCGCGGCAGCGGCCGTGGCCGCGGGCCTCTGCGCGATAGCCACCGGCAGCGACGGCGGAGGATCGATACGAATACCCGCCAGCTTCTGCGGCGTGTACGGGTTCAAGCCGAGCCACGGACGCGTTCCGAGGGCCGGCGGCTTCGGAAGACCCGAGCCGAACCAGTTTGCACAGTCGGGTCCCATCACCAGAACGGTCCGGGACGCGGCGATCCTCCTGCAGGCGCTGTCTGGACCGGACCCGCGTGATCCGACACCGGATATGCGGGAGTCGCCGGGAGACTTTTCTAGCAGCCTCGACCGCGGCGTCTCCGGCCTACGGATAGGGTGGAGCTCCGACTTCGGCTCCGGCGCGGTGGACCCAGGCGTGGAGAGGGCCGCGCGGGGTGCCGCTCTGGCGTTCGAAGGATCGGGCTGCAGCGTCGAGGAAGCGGACATCTCACTCGACCGCGAGCTGACGGACCATTTCTGGACCGTGTTCAGCGCGAACGCGTATGTTGCTTTCAGGGAACTGCTGGAGGCGTCGCCATGCCGGCTCGGAGCAGACGGGCGCCGCGCCCTCGAGATGGGCCGGGCCGTCACCGGCGCTCAGTACGCCCGGTCGCTGCGCGCCGTGAACGACCTGAAACTCAAGATGGCGGCCATCATGGAGGAGTATGACCTCCTGCTGACCCCCACCACGGCGGTCACGGCTTTCAGGCCCAATGAGCGGCCGCTTGAGATCGCGGGCAGGCCGGTAGACCCGGTCACCGGCTTCTACCCGTACACCTTCCCCATCAACATGACGGGGCAGCCCGCAGCCACCGCGCCCTGCGGCTTCGTTCAGGGCCTGCCGGTTGGATTGCACCTGATAGGGCGGCGAGGAGAAGACGAACTGGTCCTCCGCGCCTCGGCCGAGTTCGAACGGACCAGGCCGTGGGCGGACGTCCGCCCGGGCGTCGGGTAGCTAGCGGATGTGCGCCAGCGGTGTGCCGGTGCGCGACGAGGCGGGCAGGTGTCCGCCCGGCACGGGAAGGCCAGCCATCCGGCCCAGCCGCACGGCGACGTTCTCCAGCTCCCTGTAGCGGTTGTCGAAGAACTGCCGGAATGAAGAGCAGAAGTAGGGAAGCGAGCCTTCCGCCGTTCCCACGTTCGTGATGCGGCACCGGGGACACTCGCCGTAGCACATTGTCAGCCACGGGCACGCGCGGCAGTCGGGGTGCAGCCGCGACTTCATCCGGCGGAAGCGGTGACCCGCCGCGGAATCGACGATCTTTGCGAGCGGCGTTTCCAGTACGTTTCCGAGCGCCCAGTCCCTCTCCACGAAGAAGTCGCACGGGTAGCAGTCGCCGTTGTGCTCCAGGACCACGTACATCCCACACTGGCGCGCCATCTCGCACGTCTCAGCCGGGCGGCCCCACAGCATCTGGATAACGTTGTCGAACCAGCGGATGCGTACGTCTTCGGGACCGGCCCCGACCCAGGCATCGAAGAGCCTTTCGAGGAAAGCGCCGTACTGGTCGGGAGTGATGGAGCCGCTGAGAGAAGTCCCCGTGTCACTCACGCTGCCGCCCTCCGGCGGGGGTTCTACCAGCGGTATGAACTGCAAGTTCACGAAGCCCTGGCCGACGAGCCAGCTCAACAGATCCTCGGGGTGCTCGACGTTGGCGGTGCTGACCACCGTCAGGATGTTGAAATCCACCGCCCGCCGGCGCAGATGTTCCACGCCGTCCATGGCCTGCCGGTGGGACGGTCCGCCGCGGCGGTCGACCCGGAACGCGTCGTGCATCTCAGCAGGGCCATCGATGCTCACCCCGACCAGGAAGTTCGATTCCTTGAAGAATCGCGCCCAGTCGTCGTCGAGCATCATCCCGTTCGTCTGAATCGCGTTCGAGATGTGCGACATACCCGTCGGGTTCGCCTCCCGGGCGATGCGTGCCTCAAGCTCGACAGCTGCCCGAAAGAAGGGCAGGCCCATGAGGGTCGGCTCTCCTCCCTGCCAGGCGAAAGAAAAGGGCTGTGCGAAACCGGCCATGTACTGGCGGAGAAAGGATTCGAGCGTGTCCAGGGACAGGGTGGGGCGGTCTTCCCACGGGTACAGCTCCGCTTTCTCCAGGTAGAAGCAGTACCTGCAGTCCAGATTGCAGCGGCTTGAAGCCGGCTTGATCAGTACGCTCAGGTTGCGTTTCATTCTTGCTCGCGCGTGCAGGGGGGCTGCGCGAACCGCCCTGCTGCATCCGTCCGTGACTGTCGAATCATATCGGCATCGGCGGTCCCACCGGGCAACCGCTCAAGGGTTCCGGGCGTGCGTGTGCTTCAGCCGGGCGCGGTGCCGAACGCTGATACGGCCGCCGAACGCCATGCCTGTTTCCGCCATACCCGGTCGAGGATTAATCGTGCAGTCGGCGCGGTCCAGGCCCTAGGCTCTGCGGCGAACCCGGCGGGCCCTGGTCGGAACGAATACGTCTTCCGGCCACACTTCTCCCGCGCGCCGGGCGAGCCATATGACACACACACCACTGCTCCATGCCTCGCGGCGGGGCGAGGCGGCCATCGGGACTCGGGCCGCCGGTACCACCGCGGAGGCCACGCTGTCGCCGCAACCGTACGCCGGCGACCGGCCAGCTGCCGTCGACGACCGGACCAGCGTCCTCCTCGTCGACGATCAGCCCGCGTTCCGCACGCATGCGCGCACCATGTTCGAAAGAGACCGTGGCTTCAAGATCGTGTCCGAGGCAGGCGACGGAGCCGACGCAGTACAGAAGGCGGGTCAGTGTGCGCCGGACGTGATCCTGATGGACGTCCGTATGCCCGTCATGACCGGCATCGAGGCCACGCGGCGAATCCTGGCGCGGCATCCGGAGACGAACATCATCCTCATCAGCATCAGTGCCGAGCGCGAGTACTCCAGACTGGCTCACGAAGCCGGCGCCCGGGCCTTCATCAGCAAGCGGAACCTCTCCGCCAGCACCGTCCGCGGCGCGATCGGCGCCACTTCGTCGGGCGATTCCCTTCCCGTCCGTTCCTGAGCCGCTCCCGGCGACTCCGCAAAGCCGCCGTCCAATCTCCCCGTCTTTCCCACGAAACCCTCGCGGACGGGTGCTCCCAAAGCGGAGCCGCCTTCGGTGTGCTGCGGAGTTGCAGACCCGCGATCTGGCTGCGCTCCAGACTTCCGCCGCAACGTGCGAGGTCCTACGATTCGGGCCAGATACGCCCGGGTGCACGGGGCGTGGTGACCCCCGTGTCAACTCTGGAGCGTTTCGCAAGTTCCGCGCCCGCGTGTGCGTGCGAAGAGGTGCTGTGTGGGCGCCGTGTGCCGTATGGGGAACCGGCGGCAACGCGGATAGGGCTTCTCCTAGCCCCGGCTCAATCCTCGCTCCGAGTCGGACTAGGCAGAAAGGGCAGTAGAACGGGGGCACACAGCAGCACGTAAACCTGATCGAAGTCGGAGAATTCACTAGGTCGACCTATGAGTCTTGTGCGCCGTTGAGCCGGCTGCAGGTAGTCAGAGGCCTTCCAGGCAGAGGGAGAATTGGGGACGCTGCAGCTGAGGTTGACTCTGCAGTTTGCGATCACCAGTGCGGCGGTGTTCGCTGCTGCCGGCGTGGTCGTTTGCTACGCGTTCTGCCGGCTCGCGACCGATAACGTCGTCCTGGCCGCCGAACGTGAGACTGAACGAACCCTGTCCCATCTCGTGGCCGAGACCGCGGAGAGAGTCCGCGACCCCGTAGACGGATCCGTCACGCTCGAAAGTCTGGCGAACCCGGAAGCGCTGCCCCTCACGTTTGCCCGTGCCACGGGTGCCCTGGGCTTCGTCGGGGCAGACCTGTACGCACCGGACGGCACCGCGGTCTGGACCACCGACCCTTCCCCCGGCGGCACGGGATCGAACGAACCCCCGACGGTCATCGTCGCCAACGTGGGCCGTTCGACGAGCTGGCCGTCTGACACACCCGAGTTTGTGGAGGTCGGCACCGGCCCTCGCAGCTTGGATGCCGTGTCGAGCTACGTTCCGGTGCGGTCCTCGGCGAACGGTCCTGTGATCGGCCTCCTCCGAGGGTATCGGGATGTCTCGGGCGACCTGTCCGGTCAAGTTGCCCAGAGCAGGGCGGCGGTCGTCAGAGCGACCGCGGCGACGCTGGGCGGGCTGTTCACGGCGCTGCTCGGGTTCGTCTTCGTGGCGGACCGGGCCCAGACGCGCGCCGGGCGCACGGATCTGGAGGAGGAGAAGGAACGCCGCGTCCGGGCGGAGGAACGGGGAGAGGTCCTGGCGGCCAGCGAGGTCCGGGCGCGGCAGGCCATCGAAGCGGCCGCGGACGGTGCTATCACCGTCGACGCCGCGGGCATTGTCACGGGATGGACACCCCGAACGGAAGCTGTGCTCGGCTGGTCTGGCCGGGAAGCACTGGGCCGGCCCCTCGGGGAGGTGATGTCGGTTCCTTCCGACGGTATCGAACGCCTTCGGCGTGCAGGGCTGGAACCCCGGACCAATGGCAACGGTGCCGCGTCTCCCGCCCGCGTTGAGGCAGAGGGGCTGCACAGGGACGGCCGCCGCGTCTTGATCGAGTTGTGGGTGGCCGCGCTCTCCGTGGACGGTGACGCGTCCCTCACCCTGTTCCTCCACGACGTCACGGAGCGCAGGCGCGTCGAAGAAGACCTCCGGCAGACGGCCGCGGACGGCGCCGCGCTGGCCGAGATCGCCCGCATTGCGAGCCGGTCGCCTGACATCGACGACGTGTTTGGCCGCTTCGCCAAACGGACGGGAGAGCTGATCCCGGCAGACCGGATCGTGCTCAGCATCGTGGACCAGAACAATGAAACGATCACCGCCGCGCACGTGATGGGCCTCGACGTTCCCGGACTGGAGCGAGGTGTCGCCGTGCCTTTGCACGGGAACCCGGTGCTGGACAACCCCCGCAACGCGAGCGCGGTGCTGCTGAATGCTGTTGCCATGCAGGCCCGAGGCGCTCACGACTGGGCCACGGCTGCAGACTTCGCAGCCGGCATCCGCTCGGAACTGGTTGCCGCGGTCCGGAACGGCGACAAGACGGTCGCCTCTCTTGTGCTGGCCTCGACCCGCCCGGACGCCTATACGCCGCGGCATGCGGTACTTGCCGAGCGCGTGGCTGCCCAGATCTCCGGCACCGTCGCGAACGCCGGTCTCTACGCCGCGCTGCAACGCGACGCTGCGGAGAACAGCGCTCTAGCGGAGATCGGCCGGGTTGCTGGTTCATCGGCCGATCCGGAGGCGGCGTACCAGCGAGCCGCGGAACTGCTATCCGAGCTGGTTCCGGCGGACCGCGTCGTCGTGGAATCCGTCGACCGCGCTCGTGGAACCCGGGTACTGCTGCACGCGGAGGGCGTCGACGTGCCCGGCCGCAAACAGGCGGGACCGAAGCCCATGGACGGCGCGATGGCCGGAGTCATCACGGAGACGGGCAAACACGAGCTGGTGTCTCTTTCGAGCGCCTCCGACGCGGTGAATCGGTTTGCAGACCTCGTTCCGGCATATCGGGCGAGCCTGCGCACGTTCCTCGCGTTGCCGCTTGCGTATCACCACGAAGTCGTCGGCACGCTCCATCTCCAGTCGAAGACGCCCGACGCCTACTCCGCGCGCCAGGTTGAGCTGGCCGGACAAGTTGCCGCGCTCATGTCCGGCACCGTCGCCGAATCGGCGCTGCGCGAGGGGATCGGCCGGGAGATGGTCGAGCAGGCCGTCCTGGCGGAGATCGGGCGACTCGTGAGCTCGTCGCCGGCGCTCGAAGAGATGTGCGGCCTCGTCGCAAGGCCCGTGGGCAGGCTGGTGGCGTTCGATTGGATATCGGTTTCGACCCTCGACCTCGCGTCCGGCACAGCGCACCACGCCGGGATCGCGGGCAGGGACGTGCCGGAGAGGGCCTCAGCCGGCCCGATCCACCTCGCTGGAACTACCTCCGAGACAGTGGCCAGGGCGCGGGCGGGTCTTGCGCTGGGCCGCGAATCACCTGAGACGCTGGAGTCCCGTTTTCCCGGTGTGGCCAGGTTTGTCGGAGGAGCAGCACGCTCATCCGTGTCGGCGCCCTTGATCATGGGCGAAGACGCGATCGGCGCCCTGCACCTCATGTCGGCGGAAGCGGACGCGTACTCGGCGGCGGACGTGCGCATGGTGGAGCGGATAGCGCTTCAGGTCGCGGGAGCAGTCGGTACCGCCGGTGTCCACCGGGAGGCCACCCGGCACGCGGAAGAAAGGGTGGTGCTGGCGGAGATCACGCGGGTGGTGAGTTCATCGCTGGAGGTCGAAGAAAACCTCGAGCAACTTGCCTCCAGGCTGGAGGAGCTCTTTGCGTTCGACACCCTGGCCGTCAGTACGGTCGATACACAGAAAGGGACCCTGCGAGACCGCCACGTCACCGGCCGGGAGGGCACACGGTTCGACTGGGGCGTCGATGAACCGCTTGAGGGCACGCTGATCCAGCGGGCGGTTGTCGAGCGGGCCGGGTTCATCGCGCGGGTCGACTCCGAGGAGTTCGTTGCCCGCGGCTTCGCGGGCAACCGCGACGCGTTTGCCGCGGGTGCCCGGTCGATCCTCGCCGTGCCGCTGGTATTCAACGAAGCGGTAGTCGGAGCGCTTGAACTGCGCTCGGACGCGGCTGATTCCTTCTCCGAGAGCGATGTGTCGAGGGCCGAGCGGGTCGCCGCCCAGATAGCGGGCGCTGTCGCCAGCACACAGCTGCACGCAAGTCTGGCGCGCGATGCGGCCGAGCGTGAGGCCCTCGCTGAGATGGGGCGGATCGTCAGTTCCACGCTCGACGTCAACGCGGTATACGACGAGCTCGCAGGTCAGATCCGACGCCTTGTCCCCTTTGACCGCTTCGGTGTGTATCTGGCCGGGAAAGACAGGCACACCCTCAAGGCCCGGTATGTGACCGGCGCGGAGGCCGACGGCTCCCACGAGGGCGCCACACTCACCCTGGGGCCCGACGCCATCGATCAGCTCTTTCCGGGGAAGCTGGGACGGATCTTCGACGGAGAGCCGAGCCCTTCTTTCTCGCAGCTCGCGGGCGGTCCGTCGACTGCTACGGGCAACGGGCTGCCGTCGGCGATGGCGGTGCCTCTGGTGTCAAACGACGTCGTAATCGGTCTCATGGAGCTGCATTCGCGCGCTGCCGACGCGTACTCTGAGCAGGACCTCGCGCTCGCCGAACGGGTCGGAGCACAGATCGCCGGTGCCCTGTCAAACGCTCTGCTTCATGGTCGGATCCAGCGCGAATCGGAAGAGCGGGCCGTCCTCGCCGAGATCAGCCGGATAATCAGTTCATCCGCGGATATCGGCGAAGTGTATGAAAGGTTCGCCGAGCAGGTCCGCAGGCTGGTCCCGTTCGACGGGATCGCCATCTCCACGCTCGATGCCGGCGGGCAGACCATAACGAACGCGTACCTAACCGGTGTCGACGCCGGCGGCATGGCACCCGGGGTCGCCTGCCCCGCATCCGAAACCGTCGCCGGCAGGGTGGCCCAGTCCGGCAAAAGCAGGCTGGTGCGTGTGCGCGAAGAACGCTGGTCGGGATCCGGCTCGGAGGATGGGCCCGCGATCGGAGACTCCGGCCTGATCATTCCTCTGGCATTCGAAGGCCGCCCCGTCGGGTCTCTCAGCCTGTCCGCGCAGGGGCGCGATCTCTACACCGAGCATGACCTTGCGCTCGCCGAGCAGGTTGCCGTACAGATCGCCGGCGCCGTTGGCCAATGGCAGCTGCAC
>CAYYFS010000075.1:8313-9993 GCA_964471055.1 uncultured Dehalococcoidales bacterium | reverse complement strand
CCGGCGGATCGAGCCGCCTGGCCGACCGCGCGGCACCGCCATCCTGAGCGCGTCGAAGGGCGAGAGTCAGACCCGATTTGCCACTCTGAGCCGCGTGCTGGGCCTGTCGCCGGTTCTACGGAACAGCGAGAGGACATCCGGCCCCAACTCGTCAACCTGAAACGGTGCCTCACTGCGACGCGAACAGGTACGCCGTCCGCTACGGTCAATTAGTCCGGCTGGCGCAGTACTAGTCCCGGACGGCGCCGGGGGGCGAGGCGCTCCATGGCTCGCCGAATGTCTCGCGCAGACGTTCGCGAAGCGGCGTCCAGTCGTTGCCGATCGCCAGTTCGCCGTACTGTCTGTGGATTCCCTGCTCCCAGCATTTCGCGAAGAGGAACTCGCGGAAGAACAGGTCGTCCTTCGGAAACGCCCGGCGTGCACTCTGGAGCCTGCTGGCGGCGGGACCCGGAGCGCCGGCCAGCAGATACGCCGAGCCCTGTCCGAGCAGTGTCGGGACCAGGTGGAAGTTCCGGTACCGCGACGACTCGGGGATCAGCCCCCAGTGATCGAGCAGGTCGGCTGCCCCGGTGAGGTCTTCGGTGGCACCATCAACCAGGGCGTCAAGCGCGGCATGGAGCCCCGTAGCCTCTGCAGCTCCCAACGGCGCGGTCCTGAGCCGTTCTATCTCGAATTGATGCAGGAGCCTGGCGATCAGCAGGAGGCCCTGGCCACGGTAGTAGCGCGGGAGCGGGTGAGAGGGAGCGGTGCCCGCGGCGGCAACGTAGAGGTCCCACGCGCGCACGGGGTTGCACAGGCACAGCCACGCGTCCGCCTGCTGGCACATGGCTCTGACCAGTCCGCTTCCGAGCTCCTGCCGGCTGAGCGCGCCCCCTTCCTGGGAGTATTTCAGGGCGCTGGGCCAGTCACCAAGCGAAAAGGAGCAATCAGCCGCGAGCCTGTACAGGTATCCGTTCCTGCGGCCACCTTCCTTTTGGAGCGCCTTGCGGACCGTCCTCAGCGCAGCGTCCCACTCGCCCTCGCTACGGGCCAGCGACTCACTGACGGCAACATCCTCCACCACGGTCGAAACATCCAGAGCCCAGCGCTCCACATCGTCCGAGAGCCGCTCCAGGCCTTCTTCATCGGTGGTATCCCGGAGCCTGTGGGACGGCACGTCGAGCACCCATGCCACGAACCTCACCGGGGCGTTGGTGGGGGAAGTGCGGTTTATGGTCGTCGGGAATGCGCTCCGAAGGCTGTCGAGCTCGTCTTTCGACACCAGCCGGTCCAGGGCGATGATCACCCCGACGCCGGGCAGTTCCCCAACAAAGCTGCGCGGTCCGAGAGCACCCGGCGCGCCCGGCCAGTGCGCGCCGACGAACGAACGCCACTCCAAATGGCGGAGCGTCTCCACCAGCCACCGCCTGAGGCGCAACGAAATCGCAGGGTCGGACTCCTGCGCGTCGAGGCTGTGCGTGGAAAGGAGGAGGAACGGGAGACGCATGTCCCGCCCGGATCGTTCGATCTCCCGCAACGACCTGCCCGTGCGCCTCAGCAGATCCCGCAGCGCGGATCGGAACTGCTCCTGCCGCAGCACTCTGAAGGCCGGGATGCGGGCCGACACGTTGGCAGTGTGCGTCGCAGCCCGCTGCCGTTCGACAATCTCTCCAACGATCCGGCTGAACACCGCCAGGACCC
>CAYYFS010000075.1:0-8303 GCA_964471055.1 uncultured Dehalococcoidales bacterium | reverse complement strand
ATCAAGTCGTGATGGATCGATCCGCGGCGTGAGTAGATACAGGGTGCCGATGGGATCGCCGGCGCCGGGCATAATCGGCAACGCCAGCGCCGAGTAGCCCTCCGGTCGCGCCTCGTCCGGTAACTCGCTCTCCAGATAACGGATCTCAGGCTCGACCGACTCGATCAGCGAGGTCCACGGCGGCTCAACGTTCCCGACGACGAGCGGGACCCCGACGCGGCTCCCGTACCCCGCGAGCATCTCCAGGTTCTTGGGCGGGTCCCAGAGGGCCGGCTCCCACGGCTTCACCACCGAGCTCGCAAGCACCCTTCCCGACCCACCGGACTCCCCCGCCTCGCTGATTTCGGTCAGGGAGCCGGGATGCACGACGCCCATGAACTGCGTGACAAGCCACAGCTGCAGGTCGTCCGCCGTACTGAGCCCCGGCCTGCTGCTGGCCTCGAGCCGGGACGACGACTGCGCCCGGTGGAACGCCTCCAGGTCCAGGAACGCGATATCGAGGATCCGACCAACGAACTGCAACGCCGGGTCATCCGGGTCCACCGACACCGGCCCCATCGTGCCCAGCAGCAGCTCGTAGGCCTGTCGCGCCGTCCGTACCCGTAGCCGGACGAAGTGGCGGGACGTGACTTCCGACCGCGTGGGCAGCTGATCCGGGTCCAGGAACAGTACCTCGCGGAACGGGGAGAGCACCCAGCACGACGGAGCAGGCCTTTCGAGGACTGTCCGGTAGACATACTCGTGGCCCGGGCCGGCCGGTCGGTCTAGCGGGCCGTGGGGAGCGGGCCCGTCCAGGCGCTTCACTATGACCAGGCAATTGGGGTGGTCTTCGGGGTCCCGCAGCAGCGCGAACACCGCGCTGCCGAGAAGACGGGCCGCCATTCGCCTGCGCAGGCGCTTCAACGCGATGTCGATGAGCCGGTTCCACACGCCTCCGTACCTGGGTCCCGCGTCTTCCCCTCTACCCGGCCCGCCACGCACCCGGGCCATGGCCTCCCCGAACCTGATGCCCCGAGACCTCAGGAAGAGCACCGTCAGCGCGTCTGCCGTATCGGGAAGATCGAACTCCTGGTCGTTCCCTATGCCCTGCTTCCGCATTCGCGAGATCAAGTCTCGCCGACGTGCCTCGTCGGCCATCCGAAGCACATCGCCGCTAGGGAACGACTGCCGCCGGGGGAACACTCGCTCCAGCCACTCCAACGCCTCCTCACGAATCAATGGGGCGTGTTCGATATCTGGCGGGATGCCCGGGCTGAACACGGGGGAGTGCCTGCTGGCCATCTGTTCGCGCCTCCTGCAACACGCGTCGCAAATACGGCGCGTAGTGTAGCACTTAATGCAACGATCATCGCAAACAGATGCACTTGCCACACCAAACCTACTTGTTTGTTGCAGACCATGGCCGCAGAGTAACTCAGCGAAGCAACCAGGCCGACCCCGGGGACCGAAGGAGCAGCGATGTTGACGATCACGAATCTGCTCACCCGGCAGGAGCGACGGGCACGGCGCAAGCGAAGGTTCGTCACCGCCCGGGAGGCCCGCTACGCGGCCAGGCTCGCCCGAGTGGGCTACAAGCTCACAGGCGAGACCGGCGCGCTGAGGGTGCCGTCGAAGGGCAGAACCTGGCACAAGGGCGGCCGAGCAAACGGCGAAGCGCCCCCACCCGGCCTGGGCTGGGACCGCTCCGGCCCCGCCTACGTCATAGCGGTCGGCGGGAGGAGGCTCGCCACCCCGGTCGTCTGCCACCGGTGGCGGAGGTCCACCGACCCGGAGTAGCTCAACGACAACCGAAACCACGGCGGCGACCCGGCCAGAACAGGGTTAGCGGGGCCACGGCCACATGGCTGTGGTCCCTTTCTTTCCGGCCGGCGACGCCCGTCAACGACAGGCGAGGAGGTGATCCGGGTCCGGTACCCGGCCAGAAGGTCGGAGGGGATGCCAAGCGAAGGAGGGACTCGTGGCGAACTCGATGACAACCCGCTATGCGACGAATACGAACGGCAGGAACAGCACCCTGCTCTCAAGAGCCATGTGCCTGCTGCGCCTTCACCGAGGCGCCTGGAGCTACGCCGAGGAGGGACAGTGCCGGCAGACCCGGGATTGCGAGACATGCGGGACCACGAGCATCCGCACCCGGCACACCCACGTGTGGCAGCCGGTAAACGGCACGGGCGTCGAAGCCTGCGCCGAGAGGGAGGTCTGCTCTCGCTGCAACTCGGGGGGCCGCGACAGGTACGAGCACGACTGGGGTCCATGGAAGGACCGCCCCGGCTGGTGGGAGTCGAGGGAGGACCGAAGCTGCCGGAAATGCGGAACCACCGAAACCCGCCAAGAGGCGGAGTACTGCTATTGACCGGGAACGGACTGGCCCTCGCGTTGGGCGCCCGAGAAGGGCCAGCGAGCGCATCGAACGACCTCTTGGGTGGATGTCGGAGAGAGGGAGTGGGCAATGCTGACCCAGCTGTACGCAGTTGTCGCTATCGCGTTCCTCTGTGTCGCCGGACTGGCGGTATCCGCCAACCTGCGCGATCGCGGCGTCCCGGGAGCGGTTGCCCGCGCAGTCGCCGGCATCATTGGTGGCGGAGCTTACCTGTCCGCCGTGATGTGGCTGGACGCCTGGACGGCCGTCGCCCTCTCGGGCGTCCTGACCGTGTCCATTGTCGTGCTCAAGCTGGGCTTCCGGCGAGGGCTTCGCGGCGTACAGGGGACTTCCCGGGCGCAGGCCTGGGCGGAAATCGCCTACCCGCTGGCCGGTACGTTCAGTCTGGCCGTCGGGTGGGGGCTGTTCGGTGACAGGTGGCTTGCCTTCGTGCCGATCGCGTTCATGGCCTGGGGAGACAACGTCGTCGGCCTCACTCGCGGCACGATTCTCAGAGGCCGGGCGGAACTGGTGTGGCCGTCCGTGGCGATGCTGGGCGTCTGCCTGCTTGCGGCACTCATGTTCCGGCCGTACTGGGTTGGCGCTCTCGGGGCCGGCACGGCGACGGCGGTCGAGCGATTCAGGCTGAGCCCCACGGTCTTCTGGGACGACAACTGGGTGATGGTGGCTGGCTCGCTTGCGGTCATGACTGCACTGAGGGCGATTGCGTAGGCAGCGAAAGCGGAGTGTGCTGTGGCCGACTCCACAACCGAAGAGTGGTCGCAACGGGATAACGACACGAACTGGGGACCGCAGCCGAGTGGCCGCGGTCCTTCTGCCTGAAGTTCATGAGGGACAGGAAGAGAGGAGGAACAGACGTGACAAATGAGGAACGCCCGTTCCCGACAGGCGTGGAAGCCGCTGAGATCCTCATCCTGGTGGTGTGGGGACTGGGCATCCTATTGGTGCCGCGACTCGCGGACTCAGACCGCACCACACCGCAGGTCGCCGTCGCCCGCGCCGCAGAGGCGCCAGGCACGGCGGATGCCACCAGGACGATCAACCTGGACGGAAACACGCGGGCGATCGACGTCCGCTGGGATCATCTGGGTGGTGAGTGGCGACGGCAGCAGATCGACTTCGCTGACCTGGCCTGCATCGCCTACTACCCGGAAATGGCGGCCGGGGAGCCCAGCGATCCGACGCACGCGCGGGTTGAGCTGGTGACTGTGGTCGGTCGCGCGATCCCGGTGCCCGGGTCCGAGCCGCCGCACACACCCGACAGAGCCCGCGAGATCGCGGACTCGCTCGCCACAGCCACCGGCAGACCCGTCGCGACCATCGCTCCGGGTCAGTCGGTCGCACGGGTATGTGAACTGGACCGCCCGGTCACCCGTCCGTAGTCGGCCATGGCACAACGGCACGAGGAGGCCGGCACGTGGAAATGCAGGCGGCACCGCGAGCGCAGGACGATCCATCGCAGGACGCCACAGGGACAACGAACCGGCGGCCCAGGCCCCCTCACTCTGCAGTTTCCCACCGTCCGCCGCGCGTACGAAAAGAGGCAACGGTATCCGGCGCTATTCAATCCAATCCAAGCGGACACCACAGCCATGACTCGACCAGCGAGGGAGTTTGCGTCATGACGCAGGAACACATAGGCCGTTACAGGATTCTCGAGGAAATCGCCTCTGGTTCGCAGGGGTCGGTCTACCGCGCTCGGGATCGCGACAACGAACGCCTCGTCGCGCTCAAAGTCCTGCACCCCAACCTCACGGGCGACCAGTCGTATCTGGCCCGATTCCAGCGCGAAGCGAGGATCGCGGCCTCTATCGACAACCCCAACGTGATCCGCATCTACGAGATCGGGGAAGACAACGGCCGACATTTCATCGCGATGGAATACATCTCCGAGGATCTGGGGCGCCTAGTCAAACAAAGGGGAAGGCTCCGGCCGGAGGCCGCGACCCGGTTCGCCGCCCAGGTCGCCGAGGGCCTCGCGGCCGCCCACGCGGCCGGGATCACCCACCGGGACATCAAACCCGAGAACATCCTCATCACCGCCGACCGCGTCGCGAAGATCACCGACTTCGGGATAGCCCTGGACGAATCGCTGCCGGGGATCACTATGACCGGCGCCATGCTGGGAACCCCGTACTACATGTCCCCGGAGCAGGCGCGGGGTGAGAAAGCGGACCCGCGCTCCGATGTTTACGCCCTGGGTTGCGTCCTATACCAGATGCTCACGGGCGAGGTCCCCTTCAGGGGCACGAACCCGCAGGCGGTCCTCCGACAGCACATCGAGGAGCAACCCCGTCCGGTCGGTCAGCTTCGAAGCGACGTGCCTCGCGACCTGGCTGACGTCGTTGCCCGCGCGATGGCGAAAGACCCGGCCGTGAGGTATGCCGGAGGGGCAGCGATGGTCCGTGCGCTACGCGCGGCGGCCCGGCCGGCGCCGGTAGGCGCGGGCGGCGGAGCGGTCCGCCGGGGCGGGGCCGGTGCACAAAAGCCTCCGGGAACCGGGCAACGCGATCCCTCACCACCCGCTGGCGGAAATGGGCGCGGTCGCTGGGTTATCGCGTGGCTGGTTGCAGCGGCCCTTGTCATCGCCATCGTTGCCACCGTGATCGGCACGAGGGACGGTTCAGACGAGTCAACGACCGCCGCGAGGCCTACAGCCACTGCGACAGTCCGTCCGCCCACCGCCAGGCCCGCGGCCACCGCCAGGCCCGCGGCACCCTTGCCAACCGGGCCCACCGTGACGGTGGTTCACTGGGCCACGGGCCACCTGACGCGCGAGGGGCTGCTGAAAGAGATGGCCGAGGAGTTCAACAGGGCGGACCACCGAACCGCGTCCGGAAACAGAATCGTGGTTGAGGTGTATGACGCACCGTCGGAGCTCCAGGGCGCCTATCTGACCCCGCGCGTGCTCTACGGGACCAGGCTCGACCTCCATGAGATGACCAACGGATACGTCGTCGAGAACATCCCGGACCCAACGATCGTCACGCCGTCCAGCGCTCACTGGCTGGTAAGGGTGAACCACGAAGTCGGCCGGGATGTCGTGGACCTCGACGCAGCTCAGAGCATCGTTCAGCCGGTGATCGGCATCGTCACCTACCAGGAAATGGCGAAGTGCCTGGGCTGGCCGGAAAAGGAGATCGGGTACGCCGACATCATCGCCCTCCGGGACGATCCGGAGGGCTGGGCAGCCTATCCGTGTGCGAAGGCGGCATGGGGACAGCGGCCTCTGGTCGCCTTTACCGATCCCACGACCTCCAGCACCGGTCGGAGCCTCCACCTCGGCCTCTACGCGATCGCTGCCGGCAAACCACCCGAGGACCTCACCATCGCCGACGTGCATGACCCGGAGGTAGTCGCCTACGTCAAGCGGTTCCAGGGCCTGATCGACCACTACCTGATCGGCACCACCGTCCTCAACACCAAGATCTACCAGGGGGCCCGGTACGGTCACTTCTTCATCATGCCCGAGGACAACCTGATCCACCTCTACGAGGGGACCGAGCGCGCCTTCATCAACGGGCAGAAAGTCACCGCCCCTCCGATACCTGACCGCATGGTGATGATCTATCCGAAAGAGGGCGCCATGCCCCGTCGTAACTGTGCCTGCATCGTCCAGACCGACTGGGTGAGCGACCAACAAGTCGCGGCGTCGCGGCAGTGGATCGATTTCATCCGGGAAGACGAGCAGCAGCGGGCCTTCATGGCCTCGGGCTTCCGGCCCGGGGCGGACCTCTCTCTCACCGATCCCGGTAGCAGGATCAGCCCGGAATTCGGATTGGACCCGGACCAGCCGCAAGTGGTGCTCAATCCCTCGCTGACCCGGCCTGACGTGGCGGCGGCCATCGACGCGGCCTGGGAGGACGTGAAGAGGCCTGGGATCGTCACTCTTGTCATTGACACGTCCGGCTCAATGGAGGGTGAGAAGCTCCAGCAGGCCAAGGATGGACTGGTCCGCGCACTCGACAACATGGCCACGAACAACCAGGTGGGCTTCCTGGCTTTCGCAAGCAGCATCTACAGTCGCGTCCACGTTGCCCCGCTGGCCCGGAACCGATTCAAGATTGCTGAGGCCGCGGCCGCGCTCCGGGCGGTTGGCAAGACCGCGCTCTACGACGCCATCAAGACCGGGATAGAGATGACGGATGCTGCGCCTGGAGACGAGAGCGCGATCCGCGCCGTCGTCGTCCTCACCGACGGCCGGGCAAACATCGGCGGGACGGCGTTGGACGATCTGGTCGACATGATGTCCTCAAACGAGAAAGTCATACAGGAGTTCAGGGGTCTCATCGATGAAGAATGGGCGAGGGAGGAAGATGGTACACCGGTTGCGATAGAGCACGTGAGCGGTTCCAGTCTCGCCATTGAGACCGATCACCCGATCCAGATCTTCTTCATAGGTATTGGAGACGACGCGGACCTGGAGATCGGCCGGTTGCTCGCTGAAGCGACCGGTGCCGAATTCCAGGGCGTCGCGGAAGACGACCTGGCAGAAGTGCTCGAGGAATTCAGCAAGTACTTCTAGTTCCACCGCGTACAGAACTCAGACAACCCGGCCCGGGTCTAAAGGGGATGGCGCGTCAGGAGGGCAGGCTCACCGGCGCTTGCTTCGATGACCCCATCGACCTGTACCGCCGCTAGACCGAGATGCCTGGGCCGAATGAAGGACGAGTTGGCGCCGCGCGGATGAGCAGGGCCTGCGAGACGGGCCCTCGGGCCGTTGGCCCAACGCCGACCGCTACGCCTTTTCTTTCACCTGCTTCAGGGCGTCTTCGAGCGCGGACCAGGCAAGCAGGGCGCACTTCACGCGGACCGGGAACTTCTGGACACCCTGGAGCGCCTCGAGGTCCTCCAGGCGCTCCATGTCGTCGTCCGAGAGGTCATCCCCCGTCATCAGGCCCTTGAACAGGGTCATCAGGTCCCGGACCTCGTCGATCGACATGCCTTCCACGAGCTCCGCCATCATTGAGCCAGACGACTGACTGATGGAGCAGCCGCGCCCCGTGATACCGATGTCCTCCACCCTGCCCTCGCCGACTTTCACGTGCAGCGTCATCTCGTCGCCACAGAACGGGTTGAACGCCTCCACCTCGGCATCAGGCTCGGCGAGAAGTCGGCACTTCCTGGGCGAGCGGAAGTGTTCCAGGATGATCTCCTTGTACAGCTCGTCGAGCTCTTCGAAGCCCTGCGTCATCATTGGGTGAAGTACTCCTCGGCTTCCTTCAGGCCGTCGACGAGGAGGTCGATCTCGCCCTGCGTGTTGTAGATGTAGAGGCTGGCCCGGGCGGCCGCCGGCACCCCGTAGCCGCGGACCAGCGGCATGGCGCAGTGGTGGCCCGTCCGGATGGCGATGCCCATGCGGTCGAGGACTGTGCCGAGGTCGTGCGGGTGTATCCACTCGTGGAAGAACGAAACGGTCCCGCCGCGACCCACTGGATTCTCCGGCCCCATGACCGTGACCAGTTCCAGCTCCCGCATGCGTTCGAGCGTGTACGCCGTCAACCGCTGCTCGTGGGCCCACACCTGGTCCATGCCCAGCGCCTCCAGGTAGTCCACAGCCGCACCCGTCGCAATCGCGCCGGCGATGTTGGGAGTCCCGGCTTCGAACTTGTAGGGCAGCTCGTTCCAGTCGGCGCTCTCGTTCGTCACTGTCAGAATCATATCGCCGCCGAACATGTAGGGCGGCATCGCGTCCAGGATCCCCGGCTTCCCGTACAGAACACCGATGCCCGTCGGACCGAGCATCTTGTGGGCTGAGAAGGCCAGAAAGTCGCAGTCGATGTCCTCAACGTCGACCGGCATGTGAGGCACGCTCTGCGCCCCGTCCACCAGGATGATCGCGCCCACGCTGTGCGCCTTCGCCGCCAATTCTTTCACCGGGTTCACGGTGCCCAGCACGTTGGACGCGTGCGTGACGACGACG
>CAYYFS010000074.1:0-9998 GCA_964471055.1 uncultured Dehalococcoidales bacterium | reverse complement strand
AGAGACGAACAACATGGTGGCGTCCTCGCCCACAACCGACCGGGTTCCGTCCTCTTCGACGCGATGGTTCTGTTGCGGCGAAACGGCGGCGTACATCCAGTAGGAACCGTCGCGCAGGTAGACCACGGGGTCCTTGATGAAACTCAGGCCGTAGTCGGAGGGCAGCAACACAGTGCGTCGCCCCTGCGCATCCAGTTCGGCGAGAGTCTCTCCCCGCAGCACGTCCACCCGCCAGTAGTCCCCCGGGGTGCATTCGTAGCTGACGTACAGCCGCCATGCGCCACCCGGCTCCCTCACCGGACAACCCACTTCGATGGAGTTGGCGCTGAAGTCCTCCCTGGTGGCCGACCAGATGTCACGGAAGTGGATGCCATCGTCGCTCTCGGCCACCGCACACCTTCCGCCGCGCCCCCGTTCGAGCGGTACCCGGTGTCGGTAGAACAGGTAGAACCTCTCGGTTTCCGGGTCGTGCCAGGCCTTGCACCCGCCCGCCCAGTAGCCGTACCCGCGGCCGGGCGGCTCGACGACGGTGTGGCCCTCCCGCGGGTCGATTCGCAGATCCTCGATTCTCATAGGTCGCGCCTCCCGCCGGGCTACAGCGTCCGCCTCCTGAACACACGCCCCAATCCTAGCGTGGGCACAACGCGACGCCAATCGGAAAGGGGCTGGTAGACACGCATCGAATCTGAGTGTGGACTGTCTTTCGTCTGCGCGGGTACACACGTCACGCTGGTTGTCAGCAATCGATTTCGCTACCCGGGCTGCTCTCTCGCATCGCCCCGCGAGCACGGGGCGAACGGTAGGCGGCACGTAGGAGAGACTGGTAGGCGCTCATCCCGGCACCGCCGGGACAGCCAACCTCACACCCCATGTTCGAGCGTCATCGGTCCGGCTGGAGCCTATCCGCCCGGATCCTGTCAGTCCTGCCGGTGTTTACCGCGGTGATCGCGGTGGGCACGATCGGCTACTGGCTGCTGGAAGACTGGGGCTGGGTCGAGTCCCTGTACCAGGCCGTCATCACCATTAGCACGGTCGGATTCGGCGAGGTCAAGCCTCTCAGCGACGGATCGAGAATCTTCACGATCGTCCTGATACTGCTCGGAGTCGGCGCGTTCACATACACATTCACTGCATTCGCCGATTACCTGATCACCGGAGAGCTCCAGGGCACCATGCGATCACGGAGGATGCGTATCAAGATCGAACATCTGGACAACCACTCGATCGTCTGCGGATTCGGGAGGATGGGCCAGCGGGTGGCAGCGGAGTTCCAGGCCCGCGAAGAGCCACTCGTCGTGGTGGACGCCGACGAGGTGGCCAGCGAAGCTGCGGTCGACGCCGGTTTCCTGGCGATCTGCGGCAGCGGGGGTGATGACGCCGTGCTCAACAGCGCGGGCATAGCCCGGGCGAGTCGGCTGATCGCCACGACGGGCTCCGACGCGACGAACCTGATGATTGCCCTCTCGGGGCGGGCACTCAATGCAGAGCTGTTCATCGGTGCCCGGGTCGATGATCCGGCCAATGAACCGAAGCTCTTTACCGCCGGTGCGGACCGCGTTGTCGCTGTCTACCGGAGCAGCGGCCTGAGAATGGCCCAGCTGGCGCTCAACCCGAACCTGGTGGATTTCGGCGACCTCGTCATGAGCGAGCGCGAACCCAACTGGGGCGTAACGGAGCTGTCGGTCGAGCCCGGCTCAACCGTGGACGGCAAGCCAATTGAAGAGAGCCGGCTGTGCCGCGATGGTTCAGGTTCCGTCCTCCTCGTGCGCCGGCCCGACGGAGAAACTCTCACTGCACCGCCGCCCGGCACCATCGTCCGCGCCGAAGACACCCTGGTGGTGTTCGGGACGCACGGGCAACTTGCTGAGATGCGAGAACTGGCCGAGGCGAGCTGAGCCGGCGCGCGCCGGTCGGTCTGTGCACGGTTCCTCCGCCAACCTGCGTCCAGCGCTTCGACACAAGCGCGCTGGCCGGTCCCTGACGAGCTGGGGGTAGGCGACGGCTAGCGCATACGTCCTGGCGAGGACCACATGTCCGGGTTCCCGCCGAGCTTCTCCTTCACTTCTTCGGTCGCGGCTTCCAGTTCTCTTTGCACACCTTCGTCGAGCGCCAGATCGAATGCGGGCAGATCGAGTGCCACCTCACCGGCATTCCGCGCTCCGACCAGCACCGACGCCACGCCCGGCTGCAGGCGTACCCACGCCAGCGACACGTGGGCCGTCGAATGGCCAAAGCCGTCTGCGACCTCCCTGACGCGGGACGAAGCTGCGAATACCTCATCCTCGCAACCAGGCTCCCCGTGTCCAGCCTGCGGACGCGTGGCGGCGAAGTGACGGGAGCGGGCTATTCCATCGGGCACTTCGTCGGCATTCGCGTACCGGTCCGAGAGCAGCCCCTGGGCAAGAGGGCTGTAGGCCATGAGTCCGATGCCATGCGTTCGCGTCTTCGGCAGGATCTCGTGCTCGATCGGCCGCCAGAGAAGGTTGTACGGAAGCTGGTCAACCTCGATCTGGCCCGCTTCCAGCAGGTCCGTCAGATCCTTTGCGCCGAAGTTGCATACGCCGATTGCCCGGATCTTCCCCTGCGCCTTCAGATCCTCCAGCGCGACCATCGTGTCCGCGATCGGGATGTCGTTGTTCGGCCAGTGGATCAGATAGAAGTCTATGTACCCGGTTTGCAGATTGCCCAAGCTCCGTTCGCACGCCGCGACAAGGTCGCCCGGTGCGAGGTTGCTGGCGCTGACCTTGGTCGCGATCACGGCCTCTTCGCGGCGCCCCTGAAGCGCGCGTCCGAGCACCCGCTCCGAACGGCCTGAGCCGTATCCCTCCGCGGTATCAAAGAAGTTGACGCCTGCATCCAGTGACGCGTGAACAGCGGCAATCGAGTCTTCATCTCGTTGGTCGCCCCACTGATCCCCGCCCGCGAACGGCCAGCAACCGAGTGCCATCTCGGAGACTCGTATTCCTGTTGATCCGAGTTCGCGGTACTGCATCGTGGCTCCTATCTCGTGCGAGATTGACCACCGGGGTCTGTCTTGTCAGCAAGCGGCGCACATGATCGAGCATCGGGCGCGCTCTGTCTACTGCGCACGTTTCACCCGCCGTCTCCCTGTCTCTCACACCGTTACGCATAGCCGGGCGAGTGTCTGCTGCGCTGCCGGACGCTACCATGGCAACCGTACCCCGCGAAGCGAACCACGGGTTCGCGTGGCACTGTGAGGTTGCCGCGAAGGGGAGCAAGCTGCCTTCTTCCATGAACGAACCGGTCACATACGTGAACCTCGTCCGGGTGAACGTCGCCCGCGAGCGAGGTCGTGGGCGCGAATGGGCGTTGCTCGAGTCGCTCCGCGCGGCCCGGGGATTCGACAGCGTGGAGATCGCGGAAAGGGACTCCACCCAGACCTGGTTTCGGGTCGCGATACCAACCCGGGAGCACATCCTCGAAGTGGCAATAGATGTCCTCCTGGCCACCGAGGGATTCGCCGTCGAGGTACAGGGCGCCATGTACGGGTCGACCCTGGTCGTGGTCTTCAACGCTGTGCCGGGTTCGACCGCGCGTCCGCGACGCCTTCGGCGCCATCTGGACGGCGTCGCCGCGGCCGGGTCGGTGTCGGCCTTGGTGGGATCGGGCTGGGTCAGGTCCATCCCGGCCCCGCCGATCGGACAGCCGGACGAGGAGGCGGTAGATCGCCGCGTTGCGACTCCCGCTCCAGCGGCCGAGCCGATCGCGATTCGGATCGGGCCGGCAACTATCGCGCTCCATCAAACACAACCGCCGCACCAGTCTTCCATCCTTCCCACTTCCGGCAGTGCAGTCACCGGCCAGGCGTCCAGACCCTGGTGGCGCAGACTGCCGCGCCGCTTCCACCAGAAACGAACGTTCCTCGTCTGCCTGGGGCTGCTGCCACTTGCTGCCTGGTTCCTGGCTCCGCCAACACTGCGTTTTGCGGCCATTCCGGGAGGCGTGGACCAGTGGGGCCACTTGCTCCGTCTGTCAGTGCTACGAGAAGCGGTTGCCGGTGAATTGACCATCCCTCTCTGGCTTCCCGAGTGGTACGTGGGCCAGGACTTCCTTCAGTACTATCCGCCGCTGGCCTATTTCTTCCTACTTCCAGCCGTTCTTGTCACAGGAGATCCGGGCGCGGGATACACAGCGATGGCGTTCGCGATTCTCGGGTTCACTGCGGTTGGCATGTACTGGGCGACCAGGCGCGCGTTTGGTAACACGACAGCCTTTGCGGCGGCGATGGCCTACACGCTCGTTCCTCTGAACCTCGCCCCCATGTTCGGCGAGGGCAACCTTCCCTGGGCCCTGGCCACTGCCGTCATACCCTGGTTCTTCGGCCTGCTACTGCGGGTGATCGAGAAGCCCTCTCGCAGAGCATTCGTCTTGTTGGCGTTCTCGGTTGCGGCGCTGGTTCTGGCCCACTCCATGCTCGCCTTCATGACAGTCGTGGGGGTCGCGGTGCTGGTCACCGCGTACACGCTGTTGTCCCGGAGACCGTTCGACACGCCTGTTGTGGCCGGTCTCAGTGTGCTCGCTGGCGCGGGCCTTGCGGCCGTTTGGCTCCTGCCGGGTACGACGCATTTGGATCTCGCCAGCGTACCGTTCATGCAACCGGAAAAAGTGGCCCTATGGTCGTCGAATTCGACCATGTTTGACCGAGGACTCGCCACGGAAAGTCTGCGAATTCCCGGGAGTCTTCCTCCGCGCTACCTCGGTTTCGGCTTCCCACTCCTGGCGCTCGGAGGATTGATTGCATCACTCACGCGACCGGAGAGCCGATTGCTCTCGATCGCACTGGGCGCGATGGCGGTGGCTACGTTCGTCCTGTCGTACGGAATCAACCTTCCCGGCTATCACCTGTTGCCGCTCTCCGACAACCTCCTCCCAAACCGTTTCCTCAGCGTCACTGTCCTCCCGCTCTCTGTCCTGGTAGGCCTGCTGGCCCGCAGAGCGATCGCGATTCGGCCTGCTCTGCACCTCAACTGGGGAGCCTCGACGCTGCGACTGGGTCTGGGCAGGATAGTGCTTGTACTACTCGTACTCCTTCTGTGGGCCGAATACTCGCCGTTCCTGAGCTGGAAGCCGGTAGTGTCGTTCGCCGGAGTGGATCAGCCGCTCGGCTACCTGGGCGCCGCGGACGGAGGCCGGTCGGAGAATGGCAGGTACTGGGACACCACACCGATCAATGACTCACGTCAGGCCTACACGGTGCCCGAACAAGCGGACAGACTGTTCGCGCAGGGGTGGGCCGTGGAGGGTTCGATCCACCACGATTCCTTCGCGTTGATGGGGCAATCGCTCGTAGCCGGCTATCCCGAGGCGCTCGTCCGGACCGCGTACCTCTGGAATGTGGAGTATGTCCAGGTCCTGGACTCCGACACGGCTCTCTCGCAGGCATTCGCTGGCGGCCGCTTCCAGCCAGTCGAGACATATCCCTTCAAGACCCTCTACCGATTCACCGGGGAACCGAGCTACCTGTTCGAGCAGGACCGCGACACACTCGCGATCGGCTATGACGCCCAGATGGTGGCAGACCCTGGGTCACCTCAGGACGATCCCCGCACGTGTCGGACTACCACGGTCGCTACCTTGACGAGTTCGACGTACTCGTCCTGGCAAAACCCGAACCTGGAGGTCGCCCCGGAATCCTCCGCTCGTGGATAGAGGAGCGCCTGAGGAGTGGGCAACGCGTGGTAGTTGATCTGGCCACCCCGGCCGTGCGAACGGCGGTGGGGATCACGTCCGACGTATACGAAACCACCGGGCCTGCTTCACTGTTCAGGGACGGGCGAGAACTCGGCGCGGCAAGCTTGCCGCCGCTGATCTACGCGCCTCGCTCTCCTGACGGCGTGCTCGTGCAGGCTGAGGTTGACGCCACCCTTGCTCCTCTAGTGAGCTACAAGGACATGCCGCAGGGCCGGGTATTCCTCCTCGGTTCCTTGCTGCTGGCCACCGCCCGTAGCAACCACGACGAAGTCCTCACACGCGCCCTTGAGCCTGTCATCGGATCGAGCCTGAGCCGAGAGAGATTGCGACCGAAGCCCCTCGCTGTGACGAGCTTTGAGCGGAGCACGAACAGACTGGATGCGCAGTTCACGATCGACGAGTCCGGGATGGTCATTCTGTCGGAATCGTACAGTCCACACTGGGAGGCACGGCTCAACGGCCAACAAATCGAACTCTACGACCACGAGCACATCATCGCGTTTACAGCAAACGCCGGGGGCAACCAACTCAACATGCGCTACCGGCCCTCGGCGTCTCAATACCTCGGCCTGGGCCTTACCGCGCTAAGCCTCGCAGGTCTCGCGATCGCGGCGTGGAGACTTCCCCTGATTGTCTCCGTGTCCGGAAGATTGCAGATCAGGGATCTGGGTGGTGGGCTGGCTCGGGCGCTCGACTGGCTGTTTGGTGGCTCGGACCCGCCGGCTCCGCAAACCGGAGGGTAGCGATCCCCCGCGTTGTCCGCTGACCAACCGGCCCATGGCGGTCTCGGAGCTTCCACACCACCAGGCAAACGAGAGGAAGTGACGACCAGACGACGGGGCACCAGAAGGCGCCCCCAGATCTTTTCTATTGAACGATCGCTCCAAGCGAGAAGTCGTCGAAGGAATTGGCAGCCGAGCCGCGCGAGAAGACACCTGCATGCGATGCCCCCTGGAGATCGGCCTCGCCGACTACCGAAATCACGTCCGTTCCGTCGATGAAGGCCGTGATCGCGTCCCCCGTGACGCGCACCTTCACCTCACGCGTTGTCCCGGGCACACCCCAGTCGAGCGGTCTGATGACCACCGGCGTCCAAATGCCCTCGACTACCTTGCCGAGAACGACATTCACCCCGTCGTAGAAGAACAGGTACCAATTCCATTCGTCGGCCCAGCGGAATGTCAGGCCGGCCAGGGCAGCGCGCCAGGTGACGCCAGCTCGTACTTCCAGGTCCGCCGAAGCGCCGCCGACAACCGCGCGATGGTCCGAATTGCCGCCGGTCGTCTCTCGTGCCTCTCCATCGTCGACTGCCCACAGCCCGGAAGCTTCAACCCACGTCGAACCATCCGGTGACAGGTCGGGCACGTGATCCCCGAGCCGGACGCCACTTTCGCCAAAGGTATCTTCAATGATCGGTGTGACCTGGCCCCCGCCCGGCGGAGGCTGGTTTGCCAACGCAACGACCGTCACGTCGTCGAACGCCACGGGTGTCACATTGCGCACGAACATCCCGGCGAAAACGCCGGCAGGAACGTCCTCGACACTGAACTCGGCAACTTTCTTCTTCCCAACGTACGCACGCGCCTCATCGTCCTGCACCTCAACGGATAGCGTGCGAGTGCGGCCCTTCTTCCACTCGAACGGGATCGACGCCACGGGTCGGTAAATCCCCGCCACGGCTTTCCCGACGACGAGCAAGCCGTCACCGTCGTACCAGAACATGAACCAGTTCTGCTCGTTGCGGTATCTGAACACGACGCCTGCCCGCCCCTGGTCCCAGCGGATCCTGGCCGATACCACGCTCTCATCCACACCGCTGTTGATCACGGCACGCTGATCGGAGAAAGCACCGCTGCCCTCCGTCAGCATTCCGGTCGGTTCTCCGGTCTCCGGGTCGCCAAGGACAACCGTGGCCCACGCGCCGCTCTCCACGTCCCACGTGCGGAAAGGCGGAGCCTGATCCAAATCGCTGAAGACCAGCGGCGTCCAGGGGAACTCCGAGAAGCTGTCGTACACCGTGACGCCCGGCGGTGCAGGCGGTGCAGGCGGCTTCACCGGTGGGGGATCAGGCGGCGGCAGTATGTCAGGCCCGGGCAGCGGCGGCGGCACGGCTACGCCTAGCCTGCTGAAAGAACTCGCCGCGTCACCTCGGCTGAACAGACCCACGCTAGTGTTACTCCCCAGGTCAGGGTCAACAACTAGCGACAGTGGCAGGTCCTCATCAACGTAGACCCGTATGCTGTCGCCATTGATGCGCACCCGCATCGTCCGCGACGTGCCCGCAGGCCCCCAGTCGAACGGCAAAATGCGCAGCAGGTTGAACTCGCCCCCCACCAGCTTGCCGGTGAGGACATAGCTACCGTCTGTCCAGCTCATGTACCAGTTCAGCTCATCCGCGTACCGATATACAACGCCCGCCCTGCCTCCATGCCACGCGACATCCACATACAGATCGATATCGGTCAGTCCCGAATCGATGAACGCCCTGTTGTCCACGTTGAACCCGGTCGTCTCCGATGCCTCGCCGTCCGATACCTGCCACACGCCGGACGCCATCGTCCAGCCCCCCGCCGGAGCCGTGTCCGGCATGTGGTCGGCCAGTGCGCCTGAGCCGTCGAAAGAGTCGAACAGCACGGCGTCGCCGGCGTCCGGGAACGCCAGAGTGCCGGGCTCGACCTCCGGGCCCAGCGCCTTCACTTCGAACTCCCTGAACCACGTCTTCGTTTCTCTCGTGTAGTAGAACCCGACCTTGCGGTTGCCCTGAAGGTCCCGGTCGGACAGGCTGAGTCTCCTCTTGCCGTCCAGCGCCGCCGTGATCTGCTCCCCGTCGACGGTCACAGACATGACGTGAGCATCGTCCGGCTTCCACCTGACGCTGCGCCTCTTCATGGTCGTGAGCTCACCGCCCACGGATTTGACGAGCTTCAGGTGTCGCCCATCGAACAGGTATCCAAACCAGTTCTGGGCATCCTCGTACCGGAACACCAACCCCACTTCCGCCGACCCCGGCCAGGTCACCGCCGCACTCAGCTCAACGTTCACGGCGTTCGGATCAATCACCGCCCGGTACGGCGTGTCCTGTCCGGTGACTTCTTCGACGCGGCGCCTTTCGATCTGCCACTGCCCTGCCGCCACCTGCCAGCCCCCACCTTTTCGGTCGGCGGCAGGTGAGTGGGATTCCAGGGCGGACGGCGGTCCGGCGAACCGATCGCGGACGATGACTTCGGACTTCCCCTGTCTACCGCGAGCGGTCGCCGCCTCCGCCGACAGGGCGAACACCGCGAGTAGCACCGCCAGTACTGCGGCGATACGAACGAGCTTCGGCTGGCTTCTGCTCATCCGGTTGAGCATTTCTCCGTCTTCTCCACGGATCGGCCGGATACCGGCTCGGCCCGATCCACACTTGCGCTACTCGCACAGACGACTCTGCCGGCGCCCATTGTCTCATATTCTTGTTTTACGTGCAATAAAGTACTGTCAGCTCTCTGAAACTCAACCACCCTACTGTAGAATCGCCCCTGCGGGAAGCAGGGACGCGTCGACAAGCGAGGTGAGTAGCCGTGGAATACGAAGTCAAGATGGTCGCGGACGTGAACGCAGTCGTCGGCGAAGGACCAATCTGGGACTGGCGGGAAGAACGTCTCCTGTGGTCAGACATCCGCACAGGCCGCGTATTCGATTACAACCCGGCGACGGGCGTCAATGAGCAGATTCACAGTGGCGTCTTCGTCGGCGGCCTGGCGGTGAACAGGCAGGGCGGCCTCACCTTCGGCACCTGGGAAGGCGTGATGCTGTGGCGGTCGGACGACGACTACGCCTGGCTGCACCATGATAGCCACGACGGGCACCGACTCCAGTTCAACGACTGTTTCGCGGGGCCCGATGGCAGCTTCTTTGGCGGGACCATGTTCGAGGGCGGACAGCCCGGCAGGCTTCACCGCTTCCTGCCCGACGGCACGGTGGAGATCATCGCGGACGGCGTGGGCGTCTCGAACGGCATGGGGTTCTCGCCGGACCTGAGGACCTTCTACTACACAGACACCCGGGCGAAAACCATCTACAAGTACGACCACGACCCCGTGACGGGCAAGATATCGAACCGCCGCGATTGGGTGAAGGTACCCGACACCGAAGGCGGGCCGGATGGCATGACGGTGGACGCCGAGGGGTTCGTCTGGTCGGCCAACTGGGGCAGCGGGTGTGTGATGCGGTTCGACCCCGACGGCAAAGAGGAACGCCGCATCGGATTCCCTGCCACCCAGACGTCCTGCCCCATGTTCGGCGGC
>CAYYFS010000073.1:0-10005 GCA_964471055.1 uncultured Dehalococcoidales bacterium | reverse complement strand
AAGGGCAAGATCATCTTCGACGAAGCCGTCAGGCGTGTGATCGAGTTCGCCGACGAGTTCTACGCCCGGCCGGACCCCGATCGTCGCGATCACCACGACTCCGAGCCGCGGTCGAAGCTACCGGGGTAGAAGGCCGCGGGCGAGAGACTCAGGAGCACACACGTTGCGCATAGAACGGATCGAGGTCTTCCCGCTCACGAGCGAGCGGTTCAAGCACACCACGCTCAAGGTGGGTCACCCCGTAGAAGACCCGTGGTGCGGCTATGACCAGACCCTGGTGCGCGTTCACACGGACGAAGGAATCGCCGGCTGGGGCGGTGCGGGCTGTCGCTGGGAGATGGTCGAGGCAGTCCGGAAGGTCCTGCTGCCCCACCTCATCGGCCAGGAAGTACAACCCGAGCAGGTGACCGAGAAACTGCATCAGTGGACGTTCTGGTACGGCCGCGGCGGAGCGATGACTGCGTACATCGGAGCGATCAACACGGCACTCTGGGACATCTTCGGAAAGAAGACCGGCCTCTCCGTGTCCCGCCTCTGGGGCGGGCGCCACGTGGAAACCGTGAAGCCGTACGCGTCGATGCTCTTCTCCTGGCCCGTGGATCGGATGGTTCACAACCTGGAGGCCGGAAAGGAGAAGGGGTTCCGCGCGTTCAAGGTGGGATGGAATCCGTTCGGCAGAATGAGCCGCCAGATCGACGAGGAGATGGTGGGGACAGCCCGCCGGGTCATCGGCGACGACGCGGAACTGATGGTGGACGCGGGAGCCCGTTGCATCGAGTGGAAACGCGACCTGAAGTGGGCCATCGAGACTGCCCACATGCTGGCAGAGTACGACGTGACGTGGTTCGAGGAGGCCCTCCTGCCCGACGATCTTGAGGGCCACAAGCAGCTCAGAGAGGTCTCTCCCGTGCGGATCGCGACGGGAGAGGTGCTCAAGCGCCGTCAGTCGTTCGAGCCCTGGATCAGGGAGCGGGCTGCGGACATCCTTCAGCCGGACGTGGCCATATGCGGCGGGATGTCCGAGGCGCGTCGCATCTGGCAGGCGGCGTACGACCGCAACATGCAGGTCATCATGCACGGCTGGAACACCGCCGTCGGAACCGCGGCCGATCTGCAGCTTTCCGCATCGATGCCGAACGGCAGGTACCTCGAGTACTGGGAGCCCGGACCGTACGTGAGCGAGATCCTGACGGCGCCCTTCGTCGTGGACGATGACGGGATGCTCGTGATTCCCGACGAGCCGGGCCTGGGAATCGAGATCGATATGGACGCACTCAAAGAGAAAGGCGCCGGCCACGAGGACTACGGACAGTAGGCCACCCGAAACGGGGGAGGACACGAACGTGACCAAGTACCGGTACGAAGACCTGACCTGGCCCGAAGTGAATGAGGCCGTGAAGAACGATTTGATACCCGTACTGCCGGTAGGTGCGACGGAGCAGCATGGCCATCACCTGCCGATCAAGATCGATCGATGGGAAGTGACCGAGATTGTCGACGCTGCTGCGAAGCAGAGACCCGACCGCATGCTCACGATGCCGCCAATTCCCTACGGCTACACAACCGCCACCATGGATTTCCCCGGCACGATCACGATCCACCACGAAACATTCATGCGGTACGTCGTAGATGTCCTCAAGAGCCTGGCCTACCACGGCTTCAAGAAGATCATCGTCCTGAACGGCCATGGCTCCAACATGCCGCCGCTGGACCTGGCATGCAGGCGGGCCAACATGGAGACGCGCTCGCAGATCGCACTGGCAGGGTGGTGGGGCCTGGCGAGCGTCGACCCCGAGGTAACAAAGACCTGGCGGGAGTCGTTCTTCCCGGGTGGCTGCGCGCACGCAGGCGAGATGGAGACATCGGTCGCCCTTCACCTGGACCCGAGCCTGGTGAAGATGGACCTGGCCGTGAACCATCCGGCAGGCCCCCCCGAGTCGAAATACCTCTGGGTCGACCTCGAGGGCGCCGGACCGGTCAGCATCACCAGGTGGCACGGCGAAGGTGGTGACGAGGGGGTGCACGGCGAAGCCAAGCTCGCCACCGCAGAAAAGGGCAAGATCGTCTTCGAAGAGGGTGTGAAGCGTCTGATCGAGTTCGCCGACGAGTTCTACGCCCGGCCGGACCCGGATCGCCGCGACCATCACGACTCGGAGCCGCGTTCGACACTGCCCGGCTAGCCGTCCGGACAGACGAGCACCGCACGCAAGATGGGGTGTGCAGACATGAAGGACGATCGCTTCTTCCTGGGCCTGGACATCGGCACGACCGCGGTGAAAGCCGTGGTCGCCGACACATCCGGCAACGTGATCGGGGAGGCGGAAGCCCCCCTCACCGTGTCGACGCCACTCCCGGGGTACTCGGAACAGAACCCGGAGCATTGGTGGGAGGGCTGCGCCGCAGCCACGCGCAAGGCGTGCGCCGCTCTCCCTGCAGGCGCCGTTGCCGGAGGCATCGGCCTTTCGGGCCAGATGCACACAGCCGTCCTGCTCGACGAAGGCGACAGCGTGATCCGCCCGGCGATCCTCTGGAGCGACGTGCGCACTTCCGCGCAGTGCCGCCACATCACGGAGACCGTCGGAGCGCGGGGGTTGCGGCGCCTCGTCGGCAACCCGGCGCTCGAGGGATTCACCGCGCCGAAGCTGCTGTGGGTACGCGATAACGAGCCCGAGGCGTTCGCTCGCGTTCGCACCGTGCTCATGCCAAAGGACTACGTACGGCTCAGGTTGACCGGGGAAAAGGCCACCGAGCCCTCGGACGCTGCCAGCACACTCCTGTTCGATATCCGGCGGACAGAATGGTCGAAGGAAATGCTCGGCCTCCTGGGATTGGACGGGGCCATCCTCCCGAGAGTAGTCGGCTCCGCTGAAGTGTCCGGAACGCTCACGCGAAGCGCTGCTGACGCGCTGGGCCTGCAACCGGGCATCCCGGTCGTCGGCGGGGGTGCTGACAACGCGGCCGCCGCCGTTGGTGCGGGCGTCGTGACACCGGGGACCATGCTGGTGAGCACCGGCACCTCCGGGACAGTCGTCGCTCCCGTGGCCCGGCCGCGCGTTGACCCGGGCATGCGCGTGCATGCGATGAACCACGCGGCGGAGGGCACCTGGTACCTGATGGGCGTTGTCCTGTCCGCAGGGGCCGCGCTGGCCTGGTTCCGCCAGGCGCTGGCCGCCCGCGGTGGATCCCCGCCGTCGTACGACGACATGGTCGCCGAGGCGCAGAGCGTCTCGCCGGGCGCCGAAGGGCTGACGTTCCTGCCGTACCTGACCGGCGAGCGCACCCCGCACGCCGACGCGAACGCGCGCGGCGTGTTCTTCGGCCTGCACGCCGGACACGACCGCGGGCACCTCGTCAGAGCGGTGCTGGAAGGCGTGGCATTCGCGCTCCGGGACTCGCTCGACCTGGTGCGGAAGCTGGGAGTCGAGGCCCCGGAGGCCGTGGCGGTGGGAGGCGGCGCACGGAGTAGCGCGTGGCGGCAGATACAGGCCGACGTATTCGAGACACCTCTCTGCATCGTCGGTCCGGCCGGGGGCGCCCCGTACGGCGCGGCGATGC
Source organism: uncultured Dehalococcoidales bacterium (assembly GCA_964471055.1). GTDB lineage: Bacteria > Chloroflexota > Dehalococcoidia > Lucifugimonadales > Lucifugimonadaceae > CAYYFS01. The sequence continues at coordinate 6,450 of CAYYFS010000073.1, read as the reverse complement.
TTGCCGCGGCGGGCGCCGGCACATTCGAAACCGCGGCCGAAGCGGCGGCGGCGTGGCTGTTTGCCACCGACCGAACGGAGCCGCAGCCTGACACGTTCGAGGCCTACCGGGAGGCCTGCGAGCGGTACCGGTCGCTGTATCGTCGCCTGAAACGGCAGTTCGCCGAGGCCGCGGGCGGGTAGCCGGGAACGCGGCTACTCGTACAGGCCAAGGCCGTCGCCGTGCGCGGCCCACATCTCGTCGAACAGCTCCACGATCCGGTCGAGCGGCAGGACTGCCGCGGTCAACGGGTCCAGCATCAGGGCATGTAGAGCCGCTTCCCTGCTGCCCTCCAGCACCGCGGCGGTTGCCATCTCGTGCACCGCCACGTTCGACATGTTCAGGGCCGCAAGCTGCGGAGGCAGGTGACCCGCGCTCATCGGATGGATACCCAGGGCATCCACCAGGCACGGGACTTCGACGCAGCACCCCTGGGTCAGGTTCGCTATCAGGCCGTCGTTGGGGACGTTGCCGTTGATGACCGTGGTCGGGCCAGACTCCAGCGCTTCGATGATCCGGCAGGCGTACTCAGCGGAACGCGTGGCTGTCAGCGGCGTCGACGACTCCAGCTCGGCCCGCATGTCCGAGAAGTGAGACTTGGCCCGTTTCTCCAACCGGGTGAGGTCCTCCTCAATCTCGTCCAGGCCGAATCTGCTCATCACTTCGGGCTGCGTCCTGAAGTACGGGACGTACTCCGACATATGGCGGGTGGACTCCGTCACGAAGTAGCCGAAATGCCGCATCATCTCGAAGCGAACTGTGTCCTTCGCAAAGGTCTCCTCGTCATCGAGCGCCCGCCACAGGTCCGGGTACGCGTCGAGACCGCCCCGCTCGAAGCGGAGGAACCACGCCATGTGGTTGATACCGGCTACCCAGGCGTCCACGTCCTCGACGCCCGCTCCGATGTACCCGGCAAGCTGCTCGGTGGTGTGCTGCACGCTGTGGCACAGGCCGATCGTGTTCACCGACGTGTCTTCGGCAATGGCCCAGCACGAAATGGACATCGGGTTCGTGTAGTTCAGGAGCCACGCGTCAGGGCAGAGCGTCTCCATGTCGTGGCACATGTCCAGCAGCACCGGAACCGTCCGGAGTCCCTTGAACAGGCCGCCCGGACCCACGGTGTCGCCGACGGCCTGGTGCACGCCGTACTTCGCGGGGATACCGCTGTCGATCGCCATGTCGTCGCCCACGCGGATCGTCACCAGCACATAGTCGGCGCCATCCAGCGAATCGTGCCGGTTGTCGGTCGGTTCGATCCTGATGTTGCTGCCGGCATCTTTGACCAGCCGGCGGGCGAACGCGGTGATCAACTCGATCCGTTCAGGATCGACGTCCATCAACGACACCGTGGCGTCGTCCAGCGATGGTGTCGAGACGAGATCCCGGAAAAGGCGACGGGCGAACACAACGCTGCCGGCGCCGATGAGGGAGATCTTGGGCACGTCGGGCCTCCGTTCTGGCACGCTGGTCGAAGCGGCGACTCAAGCTAGCACACGGCAGCCCGCGCGACAAAGCCGCTATCCACGAAACGGTCGCAGCTACCTTCGGGCCCGTGCCGACCTTCTGGCCCGTGCCGGACTTACCTCGCCGCCGCTCCGCGCAGACAGGCGGGCGATCGCCTCGAGAGCCACAAGAGTCCAGACCGCGGTCAATTCCACCAGGAATGGTCGCGCGTTCTCGGATGCGAGATAGGCGCCGATCGCCAGCCCCGAGACACCCGCGACCAGCACGCCCCAGGCGGCACCGTGAATATCAAGTCTCGGTCGGTGCCGGTAGACCAGCGCCCCACCGCAGATCAGCATCGCAGCCAGGGAAACCCACGCGGCGGCCGGGAACCCGGACACCTTCCATGCGTCGAACCGGTAGGTTTCGAGCATGAACCGTCCCAGTGGATACACGATGCAGTAGGCCAGGGCGATGTCCCCCTCCTTCAGCTTCGCGCGGAACCGGCGACCCAGGTACAGAAGCGTCACTACTCCAAGGATGTTCCACAGGAACTCGTAGAAGAAGAGGGGATGGAACCGCTCGGCGTTCGGATACTCCGCCAAGCGGTTCTGCGGATCGATGCGTATCCCCCAGGGCGCGTCCGTGGGGGGGCCGTATAGCTCCTGGTTGAAGTAGTTGCCCCAGCGACCGACCGCCTGCCCCAGAAGAAGACCGGGCGCGCCGATGTCCAGCCAGCGCGACAGGGGTTGTTTTCTCCAGAGCGTGAAGATGTAGATGCCCAGGATTGCGCCGGCAACCGCGCCGTATATCCCGATACCGCCGCGCCAGATCGCCGGGATGTCGCCGAGGTTGTGCTGGTAGTAGCTCCACGATGAGACGACGTGGTAGAGGCGCGCTCCGACGAGCGCCAGCGGGACACAGAAGATGAGGGAGTCGAGAACCCAACCCGGGTTCACGCCCCGGCGTTTCGCCTCGCGTGTCGCGAGCCACGCGCCGGCCGCGAGCCCCAGCATGATGAGGAGGCTGTAGAGCCGGAGCGTGTAATCCCCGACGGTGAATACGCCCATGTTGTCTCCTTGCGCTCAAACGTCCCCGGCGCAGAAACAGAGGGTAGCATCGGCCGGAGCGCTGCGTCTGTATGGAATCGCGCGGGTTTGCGTTCGGGCCGCGGCCGGGCCTACCGGTCCTGTGACACTACCTCGTAGGAGATACCCATAGCATCGTCTGAACAGCCATCCCCGCGGGCGGACCTCAACGCGCAGGCGGCACACTCCTCGCCCGCGTGCACCTCCCGCAGGCGGCCTTTGCGAACCAGCAACTGCAGCATCCCGTCGAGGGCGCTGGGCTCCATTCCAAGCTCGCGGCTCAGCCCGGAGAGGGTCAGGCTTTCCTCCGAGGATTCGATTTCCCTGAGGACGCGGGACAGCGTCGGCGGGCCGTCAGCCTTCCGGGGCAACGCCCCGCCCGTCTCCGGCTCCACTCCCGTCTTGCGCATCTGGCTTTTCCTCCTCAGCCGGCAATCAGGCTGCCGACCTGGAAGACAGCTACCGCCACGATCCACGCCGCGACTGTGGTGAACACCGCAGCGAATGCAGGCCATCTCCAGGATTTGGTCTCTTGCCGTATCGCGCCGAGTGTGGCCATGCAGGGCACGTAGATCAGCGTAAACAGCATGAACGAATAAGCTGTGAGCGCGGTCCACCCCATCTCGCTCCGGATCACCTGTCCCAGACCCCCCGCGTCTTCGGCGCCAGCGAACAGTGTGCCGTAGGTGCCGACCACCGCCTCCTTGGCGAGCAACCCCGACACCGCCGCCACCCCGTTCTGCCACTGGCCGAAACCGGCCGGTGCGAGGACGGGAGCGATGGCCCGCCCTATCGGTTCGAGCGCTCCCGTGTATTCCAGGAGCCACACGACCACCACGGTGAGGAAGATGATCGTGCCTGCCCTGACCAGGAACTCCCGGCCTCTCTCCCACGTGTGAATTGCGGTCCCGGCGAGCGTTGGCATCCTGTACGGCGGAAGCTCCATCACGAAGTGTCCGCTGGGGCCGGACACCACGGCCTTCCGCAGCAACCAGGCCGCCAGGAACGCCATGAGCATGCCGATCAGATACATCGAGAAGATGACCAGCCCCTGGTAGGCGGTGAAGAATGCCCCGACAAACAGCACGTAGATCGGCAGACGGGCCCCGCAGCTCACGAACGGAGCGACCAGGATGGTCACCAGGCGGTCCTTCGGGTTCTCGATCGTCCTTGTGGCCATGACGGCCGACACGCTGCATCCAAGGCCGAGCATCATCGGGACGAATGATCTCCCGTGGAGGCCGATTCGGTGCATCACCCTGTCCATCACAAAGGCGGCACGGGCCATGTAGCCGCCGTCCTCCAGGATCGAAAGGGCCAGGAAGAGCATGAAGATGGGAGGCACGAACACAAGCACCGCCCCCACGCCCGCGATGATCCCGTCAGAGATGAGTGAGCCCAGCCAGTCCGGCGAAAGTCCGCCAGTCCTGTCGCCCAGCCAGTCCGCGGCTCCTCCTATCCAGTCCATCAGAGGGGGAGACAACACGAAGACGAACTGGAAGAGCCCGTACAGAAGACCCAGAAGCAGCGGCAACCCCAGCCATCGGTTGAGCAATACGCCGTCGAGGGAGTCCGAGAACGTGAGGCGGGTAACGGCCGGCCCGCGCACCACGTCTTTCACCAGGCCGCCAACGTAGCCGTACCTGGCGTCGGCGATCAGGGTTTCCGCATCATCGCCGTAGGCGCGGCGGAGACGGTTCAGGCCCTCGTCTCTGGCCTCCAGCACCGCCTTCACCTGGCACTTCTTCTCAACCTCTTCGTCTTCTTCGAGGAGCTTGACTGCCAGCCACGCGTCCGGGTAGCGGCCGCCGAGTTCGGACTCCGACACCACCTCAGTAAGCGCACCGATCTCGTCTTCGACCTCCCGCACGTAGTTGAGGCGGAAGGCAACCGGCCGTTTCCCGGCGTTTGCGGCATCCCCTATCGCCTTGAGCAGCGGACCCACGTCGCCATGGCGGTGAGCGATCGTCGTCACCACAGGCACGCCCAGGTGCTCAGAGAGCGCGTCGACATCGATGTGGTACTGGCGCGCCTCGGCCACGTCCATCATGTTCAGCACGAGAATGAGGTTGGCCCCCATCTCGAGCAGCTGTGTGGCCAGATAGAGGTTCCGCTCCAGGTTGGACGCGTCGACAACGTCGACCACCACGTCGGGAACCTCATCCACGACAAAGTCGCGGGCAATCATCTCGTCCGGGGCGTACGCGGTGAGGCTGTAGACGCCGGGCAGATCGACGACCTTCAGGGTGAGACCGTCGTACTCCCGGATGCCCTGTTTGCGGTCAACGGTCACACCCGGCCAGTTCCCCACGTGCTGGTGCGCGCCCGTGAGGTTGTTGAATACGGTCGTCTTACCGGAGTTGGGGTTGCCTATCAGGACGACCGTTATCTCTCGAGACGTGGTCCCGTCTCCTTTGGCTCCTCAACCACCCTGATCCGTTGGCCTACCCCGTAGCCCAAGGCTATCTTCGTCCCTGCAAACTCGACCACAAGCGCGTTTCCACCCACCTCCCTGGGTCGCCGGCCATGTCCGGGCCCACGCCCTGGCCTGTGCCTGTCTGCGTGGCCGCCAAACCACTTGCCGTGCCACCTACCGCCGAATCCGAACCCCCGCCCAAGCCCGCCGCGCGGGCGCGGCTCATCCGGTTGTCCCCCGTGCACCCGTCGGAGGAACCCGAGCCTTCCCCGGCCGAGTCTCCTGATCGGACCTACGGGCACGGACGCTTCCACGCGCCGTATCGCTACGCCCGGCGCTAGTCCGAGGTCGGCGAGCCTTCGGGCAAGATCTCTGCCCGCGTCTATCGACACGATTCTCAGCGGTGTGCCCGCAGCCGCCATGCTGAGCGGCATCGGCGCGTCCATCACTCCCCGGCCACCTCGACGCGCACTTCGGCCGCCTCGGACTTGCGCAGGGACAGGGTGTAGCCCTTGATGCTGATCGCCAACGGATCCCCCAACGGCGCCACACGTTCGACACGCACCGGACTGCCGACCACCACTCCCATGTCCAGGATGCGGCGACGGATGGCTCCTCGCCCGCCGACCTTCACCACAACCCCGGCCTCCGCGGGTCTCAGCTCACTCAGCGGCCTAACCGTCTTCCGTTCCCCGTGTGCCCTGCCGTGCTGCAACGAACCACCCACCGCTATGCGCATTCACCGCGTGAGGCAGTGCATGCCTCGGGGATCTGATCGTGCTCGAAGTAGTGGTTGAAGCGTTCAACCCACGTGGGCGCCCCGCGAGGATTCCCGAGAACGAATTCGACGAACTCCGAGAGCCTGTCGCGGGTCGCCGGGCCCATGGCGTGCTCCATCCTGCAGGCATCCTCCAGTGCGACGTCCGGCTCCACCCCGAGTATCTCCGTGAGGAACCGCCTGAGGGCCTCATGCCTGTGAAACACGTCCCGGGCTATCACGTCCCCTTCCGCGGTCAGCTCCACGTGACCGTATGGCTCGTGTTCGACCAGCCCGCCATCCACCAGCTTCTTCACTGCAGCCGTCACGCTGGGCATGCTCACGCCCAGCGTTCTGCTTATGTGGCTGACCCGGACCACCGGTCGCTTCTCGCGGACTATCGCGATTGCTTCCAGGTAATCCTCCATGCTCGCCGTTTGCTCAGTAGTCATCTGTCCGGCACCTCTGCGGCGCGTTTCATCGGCTCGCGATTAGACGAGGCTAACATAGTTAAGCATAGCGCGCTTTCCTGCGGAAGCGCGCGGCGTCCTCGCCAGACCCCTGGAAATGCTCTTCGCGCGCCGCGCGGAAGCGCGTGCCGGTGCGCAGGGGCGCATGGCAGCACTGCCCGGGGGAGCGAACGCGCGTCGCTACACCACCGCACGTGTCAATACCAGAGCTTCTTGTCCACGGCGTTCTGCAGCGGC
>CAYYFS010000072.1:5140-10079 GCA_964471055.1 uncultured Dehalococcoidales bacterium | reverse complement strand
CCGGCGGGACTGAAGGAGCTACTGCGTGTCGTGGTATCCGATGGCCTCTGCCTTCAACTCCTCATCCGTCTTGACCGTGGCTCCACCGCCCGTTCGGTGACAGGACTTGCAGGCCCAGTCGAGCGTGATCTGCGAGATGGTGGCAGAGCCGTCCTCCGTGAACTGCTCGGTCGCGTACGGGTCGATCGCCCATAGGTGCGCCTTGATGTCGCCGGTCCACTTCTCCGCGTCACCCACCGCGCTCTTGGTGATGCGCGGCATGTGGCAGTCCTGGCAGTCGGTCAGAGCCTGCATCGCCGCTGACTTCTGGAACGTGGCCTGCTCAAAGTGGCACGACTCGCACCCCACCACTGTTGTGGCGGTGCCCGCCTCGCGGGCCTGGACGACACCCTCGTGCGGGTCATGGCATGTCACACAGCTGATCGCCATGTGCTTGCTCTGAAGCACTTCCTCGTACTGCTCGTGGTGTTTCGTGAAGCCACCTTTGGCGTTGATCGCTTCCACACCACCCCGGATATGGCAATCGCCACACGCCTGTGAAGAGCGGTCGATCTTCATCGCCACGCCGTACGGGTCACCAATGTGCGCGCTACCGGGGCCGTGGCACTCCTCGCACTGGATCCCGGGCTCGGCCCACGTACCGACCATCCCGGGCAGACCATCCTGGTTCCCCTCGGGGTTGTACCCGGTTGTGTGACAGGTGCCACAGTTGTACGGCTTGTCGACCTCGCCCGCGTGGTAGCCGAGCCACTGGTCATCGGTCCCCACGACGTCGTTGGCGAAGGTCCACTGGGTCGTCGCGTCCTCATCGTCCCCGGTGATGATGTAGCCCCGGTCGTCAATGAAGCGGGCCTTCCAGTTGTAGCCGCCGATGACGTAGGTGATGTCGTCCCAGGTGTACCCGTCGGGCGGGTTGGCCACCGTCGTGAACGGGTACTCCGGCGGCTGGCCGTCCACCACTTCGTTCAGCTTGTACGGATGGCCAGACTTGCCAAACACCTCAGCAGTGTCCGCGTGGCAACCAGCGCAGGTGTCAGCGCCTACGTACTCGATTGCCGCCACGTCGGCCGGACCCGCCGGGCCGGTATCACCCTTCGCGCCCGCAGGGCCGGCTGGGCCGGTATCACCCTGCTCGCCTGCCGGACCGGCTGGACCCGCCGCCCCCGGATCACCTTTCGCGCCAGCAGGCCCTTGAGGACCCTCTGAGCCACCACACGCCACCAGGGACGCGATCAGGGCGATCGCGATGATCGCAATCAGCAGGATCCTCTTATTCATGGACGGAACTCCTCCATCTGTGCAGGCGGACACGGCCACTCCGCAAAGCTGCCGCTCCGGCGGCATCCCAACTCAAAACGCGTCGCGCTTCGCGCTCGCGTACACGATAATTCCTATCAACACTATCGGAGCTGTGAGGAATATCACCGACGCACTCTACACCAAGTCGTGAGCCGGGGCAATAGGACAACCGCGCAGACGCCGGCACAATTGGGGCGAAGCGCGGGGGAGTATGGAGCTCCGGAGCCGGTTTCCCTAGGGTCGCGGCGCGCCGGTGAGCACGCTGGGCAGGTCGATTTCCGCCGATCCTTCGTACACAACCGAGCCTGCATTCAGAGCGATGATTTTGCCGGCGAACTCGCGAGCCAGTCCCACATCGTGGGTCACCAGCAGGATCCCCCTGCCTTCCTCGGCAACCGAGACAAGGAGTCGGAAGAAGTCGCGCCTGATCATGAAATCCAGTGCGTCCAGGGCCTCATCCAGGATCAGGAATTCCTTCTCCTGAGCCAGGCAGAAGGCCACCCAGGCCCGCTGCCTCTCACCCCCGGACAGGTTCCGCATCGACCGATCGGCCAGCTCTTCGATCCCGCACCGCCGGATACAGGCTGCTACCACCTCTCGGTCCCGTTCGTCGAGGCGCCACCAGAGCCGGCCCTCGGGCCTGAATCGTCCGAGGGCAACCAGCTCCGAAACGGTCATGTTGGGCGAGGACTGCACGTCCTGCGGAACGACTGCGAAATGACGGGCCAGCTCCCGCTGGGGAACAGCCGTCAGGTCCCTGTCGCGGAGGACGATCCTGCCCGACGTGGGTCGGGTTTCGCCAAGAAGCACCCGCAGGAGCGAGGTCTTGCCGGCCCCGTTCGGTCCCAACAGGCATGTCACAGCACCGATGTCAACGCTGCATGTCACGTCTTCGAGGACGGCATGCCCGTTGACGGCGAGTGAGAGATTGTCGATCTGGATGCTCACTCGACCCGCCTCGCCACGAAGATCATGAGGGGGGCGCCCAGGAGCGCCGTGAGGAGGCCCACCGGCACCTCGGACGGCATGAATATCAGACGCGCCACCTGGTCCGCGAACAGCGTCAACACGGCACCCAGCGGAATGCACACCAGGAACACGGCCCGCGCGTCGCGCCCGACCAGCAGGCGCGCGACGTGCGGTATCAGGAGACCGACGAATCCGACCACCCCGGCCAGCGCGACAGCCGCGCCGCCGAGCACACCCGCTGATGCCGTCGCCATGATCCGCGTTCTCCGCGGGTCCCCACCCAGGTTGGCGGCTATGGAGTCGCCCAGCGAGAGAACGTTCAACCCGCGCACGGCGGGCAAAGCCAGCGCCAGGCCGATTGCCAGGTACGGGACAACAGACGCCGTGTCGTCCCAGGTCCGGTTCGCGAGGCTGCCCCCGAGAAACGCTACGGATTGCTGGGTGAACACTCTGGTTCCGGCAAGGATGCCGGTAGCGACCGCCCCGGACAGGGCGGCCACGGAAACACCAATGAGGGCAAGGCGCGCCGGCGAGATGCCCCGCCGCGACGCGAAGAACGCTATTACTGCAGCTCCCACCAGCGAGGCCGCCACGGAGACCGCCGCGGTTCCGTGAAGTCCGATTCGCAACAGGCCGCCCATTGCCAGGGCCGTGACTATCGCCGCGCCTCCTCCCACGCCGAAAATCTGCGGGTCGCCCAGCGGGTTCCGCGTGGACCCCTGCAGCAGGAACCCGGCTGTTCCCAGGCACGCTCCAACTACCAACGCCGTGAAAACGCGCGCGAGGCGAAGATCCCAAACCACCGTCTGCGCGACCTGGTCTCCCGTCCTGAAGAAGCCCGAAGCCAGCCTGCCGATATCGAGGTCGGCCGGGCCTGCCGAGATGCCGACGATCGTCCCAACCAGCAGTGCGATCCCCAGCGCGCCGAGGGTCCAGCTCACGGGAAACGCGTTCTTCACGCGCGGCTTCGTAGCAGTGGCCTGCGCCGCGGGCCGGGCCCTCACGTTCAGGTGATACCCGAGGAATATGAACGAGAGACCGATGAACTCGCAGACGTACAGCACCTCCACGTAGCCCGCTCTGGTGAACCCTCCTCCGATCCCGGGCAGCAACGCGCCGACCGCTATCAGGACGTTGCCAAGCACCCGGTCGCCGTCCGCTCCGCTCTGCCAGAACCGGTAGGCCGAGTAGACAGCGCCACCCACGAGGAAGATCAACGCGTACGTGTTGATGAACGGAGTGAAGAGCCTGACCCATTCCCATTCGAGCACTTTGCCCGTCAGACCGAGTTCCTCTGCCATGCCCGCATCCACCGGCGAGAGCATCACGCACACCGTGGCAACGATCACGTAGACGGTCGCCAAAACGGCCATGAGATCGGCCGTCTTCTTGCGGAAGAGCAGGTACACGGTGCCCTGGGCCAGCGGGGCCCCTCCAAGCAGCGCACCCAGGATGTACCACCCGCGGAATATCGGCTCGTTCCAGCCGACGAGGTTGTGGTACGCCTCCGTAAACGTCCCGGCGCCGAATATGAAGACGCCGATAGCCCACCACAGCAGATGGGTGCTCCGGGTCGAACCCGCGCGCACCCTCTGGATATAGCGCCGGAGAACGACGGTGCCGAAGACCAGCGACAGCACCGTCGTCGCAACCGGGATGTAGTTCACAAACTCCGGCAACCGGATACTCCAGTCCGCCGGCAGGCGGCCTCAACCACGGAGTCGATTCATGTCGGCTCTGGCACGGTCCGTTCCGATGGGAACGATACCGCCTGCCGGGGATGCGTGCGTCGGACCGGGCCTAGGGAGCAGCCTCGTTCACCAGCGCCGTAATCTCGTCAACCGCATCGGCAAACCGGGGACCGGGAGCAATCATGAACAGGTCCGGGTCCAGCTCCGCCACGCGTCCGCTCCTTATCGCTCCCAGCCCCGCAAGCGGCGGAATCATCTTGAGCGATTCGGTGAGGCGAGGCACGGGCGGAGGGGCTGGTGTGATACCGAAGACGAAGTCCGGGTCGCTCGCAAGTATCTTCTCTATGGACAGGAGCGAGTATCCCGGGAAGGGACCGGCGTCCGGCAACCCTTCGGCGAGATTCTCCAGTCCCAGAACGGCCGCGACCGCGCCAGGATAGGATTCGGGCTTGGCAGCGTAGATGTTCCGGTCAGCATCAGAGATCAGGATGAGCATCGACGGAGCGCTGGCGATCGACGCCACAGCAGCTTCGACCGACACCCGGATCTCAGCAGCGATCGCTGCAGCTTCATCAGCGCGACCGACTGCCTCGCCCACGACCGTAAGGCTCTTCTCCACGTCCTCGAGCGAGGTGGCTCGTACCGCGATGATCGGTGCCCCGGCTGACTTGAGCATGTCAACCATATGCGCCTGGGTGAGCGCCTCGATGATGAAGAGGTCCGCCCCGAGAGACACGATAGCCTCAACGTTCGGGGCGTAGACGCTGCCTACTGTGGGCAGATCCTCCGTTTCAGGGGGGAACGCGGCGCTTGTCACCCGCCCGATCGCCGTTCCACCGACTCTGTACAGCGTTTCCTGTGCTGTCGGGCTGATCGGCAGTATCGCCTCAGGAGCCTCGGGGATCTCAACAACCCGGCCCAGAAGGTCGGTGACTGTGATCGGGTACGCGCCGCCCGTTTGCACGGGTGTGCTCGTCGGT
>CAYYFS010000072.1:0-5040 GCA_964471055.1 uncultured Dehalococcoidales bacterium | reverse complement strand
GCGGGGGTACTCGTGGGTACAGGTGTGTTGGTGGGTGCGGGCGCGCTCGTGGGCACAGGAGTGCTCGTAGGCACGGCCGTGGGAACCGGGGTCGGGTCCGATTCGCCGCACGCGATGACCAACAGAGTCATCAGAGCGATGGAAACGATCAGTAGTGTCCGCATTGGGTTGTCCTCGCCAGTCGGCCCATGCTGGCCGCGGGTAGTGTCTGCCGCGACTCGCGGCCTGTGCGTGATTTGTGCGCCGGTGCACGAACCGCACGAAGCTCGCGTTCCGCTCAGTGCTCCGCGCCCGACTTGGGGAACTGGCGGTCCGAGCCGCTGATAGTTATCCCATAAGCATACTAATACTAAGATCCCGGTCGCGCACCACCCGGGGCCTTTCGGTCTCCGGTCGCGGCCGTCGTCTGACGCCGGTGCGCGTGCGTGAGTGCGTGAGGGTGTCTGGAGATCTCACGGTGGCCCGCGGATCGCGTCGTTCCGGCGTCAGTCCTGCAGTACGAACTGGAACACGGACACGGCAACGACCGCGAACACGACGTCGAACGCGGCCGCCAGGCCTAGCCACTGTGCGCACGCGTCCCAGCTCCCCCCCTGTGTCACGCACGCCGTACCCTCCACGGCTGCAACCAGAAGCGGTGCAATGACCGGGAGGAACAGAAGCGGCAGCATGATTTCCCGTGCCCGAGTGTTGACGGCCATTGCAGAGAAGACGGTCCCGGCTGTCGCGATGCCGAGGTTGGTCAACAACGCGATCGCCACCGTTTCGGGAGTGATGACCGTGACGTTGAACAGGATGGTGAAGATCGGGAAGATCATCACTTCGGCCGTTGTGATGAACAGGAAGCTGCCCAGGGCCTTGCCCAGGAACAGAGCATCTCTGCTGACAGGCGCCAGCATCAGCCCCTGAAGCGCATCGCCATCCTTCTCGATGACGAAAGACCGATTGAGGCCGATCACCGCGGCGAAGGCGATGGCCACCCAGAGGATGCCCGGTCCCATCTGGCGGGCGCTCGTAGCCGTAAGCTCGATGGCGAAGTTGAAGATGACCAGAACGAGGAGTGAGAAGACCAGGACCGATACCACGATCTCCTTGCTGCGGATTTCCAGCAGCACGTCTTTCGCAGCTATCGCCCAGACGGGTCGGAGGGCAGGAGGGAGCCAGAGCATCGGGCGCATCAAACCTCCTCCCCGTACCGCGCATACAGATCACTGACCGTGGCCGGATCCACGCCGCTGCTGTCCTCCAGGTAGACAACGCGACCGCGCCCGATAATCGCGATACGGTCCGAACCCGAGACTCCTCGCTCAAGGGCATGCGTCGCTATGACGGTGGTCCCGCCCGCCGACCTGAACTCCACCAGCACGGCGTCCAGGAGTGCCAAAGCTCGACGGTCAAGCCCGGACTCCGGCTCGTCCAGCAGAAGCAGCCTTGGGCCGTGGAGCAGGGCCCGGGCAATCGCGGCTCGCTTCTGCAGTCCGTGGGACAGGGTCCGGACCCTGTCATCCAGCCTGTGCCCGAGCTGCATCCGCTCGGCAACCCGCTCGATCTGACCTTCGCAGTCGGGGATGCGGAACATGCGGCCGGCGAACCGAAGGTTCTCCCGAATCGTCATATCCCCGTAGAGCAAAGAAGAGTGAAGAACCACGCCCGTGGCGCTTCTCACCAGCTCAGGATGACTGGCGGCATCTGTCCCACCCACTACGATGCTGCCGGCATCGGGCCTGGTCAGCGTGGCGAGGATACGCAGCAACGTGGTCTTGCCGGCCCCGTTGGGGCCGAATATGGAGAGCACCTCGCCGGATCGAATGCCCAGGTCGAGCCCGCGCAGAACGGCAGCCGCCCCGAAGCGTTTCTCCAGGCCCCGAATCGACACGGCTTCCTGCGCGGGTGTCCGTTCTTCTGTCTTCTGGTCTGGCGTCAAAGGCACCGAACCTGCGCACCGTCTGCGCCTCGGAATTCGAGAGTTCTCAAGCCGCAGCGGTCGCGTCGGCGAGTTGTGAGAGCATTCTGCCGACCTGTGTCGCGGGGCCGCCCGGCTTCCGCTAGCGCGGCGCTCCCCTCGCGGCAGACTTCGCGCAGACACGAACACGCTACGGTGCCCACGCTCACGCCTCTGCCAGTCTATCAATGGGCGCACAGCCGTCCGATCGCGACTCGCGGGCATAAGCGCGATTCGTCACACGTCGCACCCGGCCGGCCGCCGGCCCCCACACGCTACGCCGGGCACCGGCCGGTGCTGCCGGGCGGAGATGAACGAGAGCCATATCGGACGGCGTATCAGCCTGATCGACGCGGGCGGCGACCTGTCGATACAGTGCCGCTACCGGGGAGAAGCGCCAGCGGCGCTGTCGCTACCTCCTACCCCGCACTGGCGGTCAGGTACTCGTGGATCGAGTCCGCCGCCTTACGTCCTGCGCCCATGGCGAGAATCACCGTCGCAGCGCCCGTGACGATGTCACCCCCGGCCCAGACGCCTTCCTTCGTAGTCTTGCCCGTCTCCGGGTCCGCAAGAACGTAGCCCCACTTGTTCAGGTCCAGTCCGGGAGTGGATTTCGTGAGCAATGGGTTGGCACCGGCACCGAGGGCGACGATTGCCAGATCACACTCGGTCTGGAACTCTGAGTTGGGCACCGGAATCGGCCGGCGGCGACCGGACTCGTCAGGCTCGCCGAGTTCCATGCGCAGACACTCCACGCCCGTCAATCGCCCTTTCTCGTCACCCAGGAACCGGGTCGGAGCGGCAAGAAGGGTGAACTCGATCCCCTCCTCCTCCGCGTGGTGTATCTCGTCAGCCCTCGCGGGCATCTCCTCTCGCGAGCGCCGATAGATGATGCGAACCCTGTCGGCACCGAGGCGCAGCGCGGTCCGAGCGGAGTCCATCGCGACGTTCCCGGCCCCGAACACCACCACGTCACGCCCTCGGACAACCGGCGTGTCGTACTTCGGGTACAGATACGCCTTCATCAGATTCGTCCTGGTCAGGTACTCATTCGCCGAGAGCACGCCGACGAAATCCTCGCCGGGGATGCCGAGGAACATCGGTAGGCCGGCGCCGACGCCGACGAAGACGGCGTCGTACCCTTCTTCAAGCAACTCCTCCACTGTGACCGTTCGCCCGACTACCGTGTTGCTTTCAACCTTGACGCCGAGCTCCTCCAGGGCCGCCACTTCAGACGACACGATCTCCTTCGGAAGTCTGAACTCGGGGATGCCGTAGATCAGCACGCCGCCCGGCTGATGGAACGCCTCCAGAATCGTCACGTCGTGGCCCTTGAGGATCAGGTCGCCCGCGACGGTCAAACCGGCCGGGCCTGAGCCAACCACGGCGGCCTTCTTCCCGGTCGCCGCGGCCTTCGGCGGGTGCTCTGCCTTTCGGTGCTTCATCTCATAGTCGGCAACGAACCTCTCAAGGTGTCCGATCGCCACCGGCTCTTGCTTGATGCCGACAACACACACCGCTTCGCACTGGGTCTCCTGCGGGCACACCCTGCCGCAGATGGCGGGGAGGGCGTTCTTCTCCCAGATCTTGGATACGGACTCTGTGAACTCCCCTGCCCTGACGAGTTGTATGAACGCCGGAATGTCGATCCCGACCGGGCACCCATTGATGCAGAACGGCCTCTTGCAGTCCAGACATCGTTCCGCCTCCGCGATCGCCGCCTCCGGGCTCAGTCCGGTCGGCACCTCGTCGAAGTTCCGAGCGCGGACCTCCGGCGCCTGTTCGGGCATCGGTTGCCTGGGAATCTTGGGCTTTCGGGATCTCTGCGGTCTCGGGCTGGTTGCTGCCTGCGTCACGGTGTCCTCCGACGAACTCTCCCGGTGGCCTAGCCTGTTGGAGCACTCAACCTGCAGTGCTCGTCGTACACGTGTGTTTCGCTGTCAACGTAGGTCTGCAGGCGGAGAGTGAGCAGATCGAAGTCGACCTGATGCCCGTCGAATTCCGGGCCGTCGACGCACGCGAATTTCATCTCGCCTCCCACCGACACCCTGCAGCCACCGCACATGCCGGTGCCGTCAACCATGATCGGGTTGAGACTAACGATCGTCCGCACGTTGTATTCGGCCGTGCCCCTGCAAACGAACTTCATCATCGGGACCGGTCCGACCGCGACCGCGAGATCCACGTCGGAACTCTCCAGCACTTCTTTCAGTACGTCCGTCACGAAACCGTGATGCCCGTATGAACCATCGTCAGTGCAGACGCGCAGGTCGTGAGAGGCGTCCCTCATCTCGTCTTCCAGAATGAGTAGATCCTTCGTCCTGGCGCCGATGATGCAGATGACGTGGTTGCCGATCTCCTTGAGCGCCCGCGTGATGGGATGCATCACCGCAACGCCCGTCCCCCCGCCCACGCAGACGACGGTCCCGACCTTTTCGACGTGTGTAGGGTTGCCGAGCGGACCCAGGATGTCGGTGTACGAGTCGCCCACCTGCAGATCTCTGAAGAGCGCCGTGGTCTTGCCGACGACCTGGTAGACAACCGTGATGGTTCCCTTTTCCTTGTCCATCGACGCCATCGTCAAAGGGATACGCTCGCCCGTCTCCGTGGCTCGCAGTATCACGAACTGACCGGGCAGTGCTCTTCTCGCGATTGCAGGGGCTTCCACCTCATTCAGTACGACGGTCCCCTGTGCCATCGCTTCGCGCCTGACGACTCTGTGCACGCGAACCCTCCCACGGTCTTCCGCCCGTCGCGCCCGTTTGCGCCCGTGGGCTACAGCTCCCAGCAACCCCCACAGGCCGCGCCCTTGCTGCTCGCACGATGATCGGGAGCCGCCGAGCCAGCTGGCCGCCTTCTCATCTCAGGTCGATTAGGTAAGCTCAGTGTTTCTATCGGGATTGTAGCTTATGACCTGTGATCCCGCATCCTGCGCACTGGGCTGTCGGCTGGCCTTCTGGTCGACCGGGCGTCCCTACAGTGCTGTTGGCACAACGGCGCGTCACGGTCTATTCTTATGGGCGCTATTGGGATAGTAGGGTTTAGGAGCATTGCATGAAGATAGGCGCGCCCCGCGAAACCGCGGCGAATGAGAGCCG
>CAYYFS010000071.1:0-10229 GCA_964471055.1 uncultured Dehalococcoidales bacterium | reverse complement strand
TGGGGTCGGCGGGACGGCGCCGGGCGCGTGGCACATCAGACACGTCGCGTCCGCCCGTCCCGAATGGTCCCCGGGCAAGGCCATCGCGTCCGTCGCGCCGTGGCACTGCGTGCAGGCCTCCTGCCCTTCAATGCTGTGCGGGGTATCCGGTGCGGGACCCTGGGCCTCCGCAATGCCGGTGAACATGGCCCCTGCAATGGCCACCGATACCAGGAGCAGTCCACCGATGGCAACTGCCAGACGCTTGAAGCGGGGAGAGTTCCTCCCGCGATCGTCTGGTGACTCCACGTCTCCTCCCCTGGGCCCCAACCCTGTGTTGACCATGTGGTCCGCCGCATAGTGCAGCCGGGGGCGTCCCCAGGCCGAGACGCGCGCCAGCTCCGACCGAACCGCGGGCCCGCGCACAACAACTTGCCAAACGGACGCGAGTGCACTGCGCGGATATTAGTGAACCGATAAACATACTAACTTGAACACGGGCAGCCGCCAAGTGCTCGTCCAGGTTCAGCTGCCGAGTGCAGGTACGGGGCATTTCGCCGGGTCCCAGGAGAAACTGTGGCAATCGGTTCAGCGCATATGAAGGGGAACCACGTCGCGCGACCGGCAGAGGAGATCCGTGAAGGCAGGCCTCTGCAGGCACCCACAATCTGCTGCCAGAAGAGAACCGACCAGGGCCCTCGCGGGGCGCGTGAAGGGAGGGCGGCGCTGCTAGCGCTCGCCGTCTCGTCGCCGCTGCTGCAGCTTCTCCTCGACGTCGTCGAGGAACTCCTCGGCCGCGTCAGCAGGCTCGCCCTCAGCAGCAGCGGGCTGCGCGGCCCGGCGGCCACGCACCAGGTACGAAACGCCCGGAACCCATGCGGGGACCGCCATCCGGCCCATCTCCGCTCCACTCGGCAAGAGTGCACGGACGAGGCGGTGCATTGCGAACGAGATGAGGCCGGCAATCCCCAACACAGGCAAGAAGATTATGTAGGTCAGTCCGAGCAACGGCGCCGCCGCAAAAGCCACCGGTGCGGGGATCTCGAGGTAGCTCGTGTTGTGGTCGCCGGGTAGAACCGCTCCCTGTTCCGGACACTGGAACAGGTCCACTGACGTCAGATCCAGATAGACTCCCCGGGTGACTCGCTGTCCGCCATTGTGCCTCTGCATCGGGCTGCCTCCCACCTGTGGTGTTTGATGTCCACGATGGGCCTCCGGTACCCCGCACGGCTATCGGGCGAACACCCGACTTCAATGCTGCGGCCACCCGAGGCCGGCCTCGGCGGGACCCGGTGCAGGGCGTGCGCTACTCCCCTCCGTCGACCGACGGCACCAGACCATGACGAATCGCGAATTTCGTGAGTTCCACCCGGTTGTGGACACCTAGCTTGTCCATCAGGTTGGTTCGGTGCGTGACCACAGTCTTGATGCTCACCGTGAGAGTGTCGGCGATTTGTCTGCTCGTCATGCCTTCCACGATAAGCTTCAGGACCTCTTTCTCCCGATCGGTGAGGCTCTCGTAGGAGCCCTTGAGAGGAGCCCCCCCCTCCTGCAGTGCCTCGGCCACCAGTTCACGCGCCTCGGGAGTATCGAGGTACAGCCCACCGCCGCGCACTGTGCGGATGGCCGCGATGACATCGCGCGCAGGGGCTGTCTTCAGGATGTACCCGGAGGCCCCGGCCCTGAGGAAGCGGAGCACATACTCCCTGTTGTCGAACTGGGTGAGCACGAGAATCCTGACATCCGGGCATTCCCTCCGGATCCGCGCCGTAGCCTCGAGCCCTCCGAGGCCGGGCATCGCGATGTCCATGAGGATCACGTCGGGTGCCAGTGTGTGCGCCAGGTCCACCGCCTCTATGCCGTCTTTCGCCTCACCCGCCACGACGATGTCCGCCGATGCAGCGATGACAGCCCTCAGGCCTTCACGGAGCACCGTATGATCGTCGGCGATCACAACCCGGATATCAGGCATCCTGCTCCTCCTGCGACAGCGGGACGCGCACTGAAACCGAGGTGCCCCCGCCGACATGTGAGTGCAACGTGACGGTACCGTTGAGGATGGCGACTCGTTCCTGCATG
This sequence comes from uncultured Dehalococcoidales bacterium, assembly GCA_964471055.1. Lineage (GTDB taxonomy): Bacteria > Chloroflexota > Dehalococcoidia > Lucifugimonadales > Lucifugimonadaceae > CAYYFS01. Next base: position 8,171 of record CAYYFS010000071.1, on the reverse strand, counting down.
CCGAGAATGCCCAGAGCCGCTTCCCTCCTGTGCGGGCCCAGAACTCCAGACAGGTCGAACCCCTGTCCGTCGTCTTCAAGCGTCATCTCGACCGCATCTCTGAGATACTCCAGAGAGATAATGGCGTTCCCGGCCCCCGCGTGCCGCGCGATGTTGGATATCGCCTCCTGCGCGATGCGGAACAGAGCCACCTCCAGGGTGGGCGCGAGGCGCTGCTCCTCCGGGGGCAGGTCCCAGTGAACCCTCACACCCTCCGCCTTCAGGCGGTTTCCCGCGTACCACCGGAGCGCCGCCACCAGACCCAGGTCGTCGAGCATCGAGGGCCGCAGATCCAGGATCATGCGGCGGATCTCCTCGAGGGTGCGAATACCCAGGGTCTTGAGCCCAGTCAGCCGCTCCGCCCTGGCGGCGTCCGACAGAGTCGAATCCTCCTCGGCCGTCCGGTCCAGGCTCAAGCACAGCGAGGCTATGTTCTGACTCACCTCGTCGTGCAGCTCTCTCGCCACCCTCAGGCGTTCCTCCTCCTGGGCCGAGATGAGGCGCTCAAGCAGCCGCTCTCTATCTGCCTGCGCTTCCTCCAAGCGGCTCGTGCGCTCAACGATTCGGGCCTCCAGCACCCTGTTCCATTCCTGGATCGTCGTGAGGGATTCCAGCAGTTGCTGGCGCATGGTCTCCAGGGTCGTCCCCAGCGCGCCCACCTCGTCGCCACTCTGGGGCGGTATGGGGTCCTGAAGGTCGCCTGCGGCGAGCCGGCGCGCTGAGCGCGTGAGTGCGCGGACGGGCATGACGATCCCTCTGCTGATGCCGAAGGCCATGACGACGTTTAGCAACAACAGCAGCCCACCAAAGATCAGGAACCTCTGTCGGAGCGACCGCACGGGCGAGAGAGCCTCGGCCTCGGCCTGGCGAACACCTACCCCCCAGGGAATCGTCTCCAGGGGGACGAAGGCCATGAGCTCCGTCTCTCTCAGAGTCGTGCCGGCGTCCTGATGGCACGTGTGGCACGTGCGAACGGCACTCTCTCGGCGAGAAATGAGGCCGGCGAGCGTCTCCCCGTGATCGCTTTCCCCGAGCAACAGCTCAGAGCGCGTTGAGGCGAGGACCGTGCCCGTGGCGTCCACCACTTCCACGTAGCCCGTTTCCCCCGGCCGTGCCGGAGCGATGATCCGGGCCAGTCCGGGTCCGGTCAGATCTATGCTGCCCCCTACCCAGCCCACGGTCCGTCCGTCGCGATCCCGCAGCGGAGCGGTGGCCGTGACTACCGGTCGATGTCCCGGCTCTTCATACCGGACCGGCGAGACCAGTAGCCGGTCCGCGAGTACGGATTGGAGGGGCTCGTTCCCCGACTCCGCGGCCTCTCCCGGATCCGACGGACCCGGCTGGGGCTCGGATATCAGGACACGCCCTTCGGGGTCCAGCAAGAACACCCGGTCATCGAAGATGGACTGGAAGAAGAGACTCCGAAGCGCCTCGCGTTCGGGTCTCTGATCTCCATCTTTCAGATCGAGTCCCTGACCACCGAACTCCACCAGATACCGAAGGCTCTCCTGCAGAACGGCTTCAAGATGGGCGCCCGTTGTGCGCGCGAGCACCTCGCGCTCTTGGAGGCTTCGGTCGACCGTCTGCCGGGTCGCCAGATGCCCGAGTGTCGACAGAATGGCCAGGCTAAGGAACGTCCACAGCGCCATGAAGGCCATGAGCCGCGATTGCAGGCTGTTGCGCGGCATGCGGAGCTTGCGCTGGATCACATTGCCTGCCGAGACCACGTCGTCAAGACCAATGCAGGTTGGGATTCGCCCCGGAATTCAGAAATGACCTTGCAACTCCCGGGTCGGCCGGCTTCCGGCGCGCTCAGTCCTCGAGGTAGAAGGTCATGGACTGGAGTTCCAGAACCGGATCGACGTTGCGGATCTGAACCGAGGGGGGAACCCTGGCAGCAAGCGGCGTGTAGTTGAGGATGGCGCCGATGCCAGCGCCGACGAGCTCATCGATGACGCCCTGTGCGTGTGCAGCAGTCACGGCCACGATGCCGATACGTATCGATCGGTCCGCGACCACCGTCCGCAAGCTGGACATCGGCTGAACGGTAAGGTGGCCAACGGGCATACCGATGATGTCGGGGTCAGCGTCGAAAGCGGCCACGATCCGGACCCCGTCGGATGAGAACCCGGGGTAGGCCGCGATGGCACGCCCCAGGCGTCCTACGCCGACGAGCGCGGTTCGCCAGACCCTGTCGATACGCAGGACCCGTCGGAGTTCGCCCCCGAGCAGGGCAACCTCATAGCCTCGGTTCTGTGTCCCAAAACGTCCGAAGTAGCTGAGATCCCGGCGTACCTGGGCAGGCCCCAATCCGACGTTCGCGGCGAGATCGTACGAGCTGACAACGTCTACATCCCGGTCCTCGAAACTCGAAATCGCGCGCAGATACATCGGGAGGCGCCGGGCAACCACCTCAGGTACGTTTGCGGGGACCACCGGACGCTTCGCCGTCGATCCGTCTGCTACCGGAGTCGTTGACATCGGGACAAGGAAAGGAACGGACCCAACCGTTCACTGGGGAATTGGAGGACTGGAGCGAAGGCAGCAGCCCTACACCAGGAACCCTGAAGGATTGAATTGCTGCCCTGCTGATTAACTGAAACCAATTATTACATAGTCGATAGGCTTAGTCACTTCATCTGCAGGGCGACGACGTGGCGAGGGACGGTTGCGGCCGCCGTTGGTGCGCCGTATGCGGGTTTTCGTCGATGTCCACACCTGCCGTCACCCGCAAACGGCGGCATCCGGGGAGGACGGGATCAGGGTGCCAGAAGCTCGTCCAGAGCTGCGGATAAGGTTACGCGGTCGATAGAACTCATGTACTTCTTCGCGACGAACCCGTCGCCGTCGATCAGGTACTTCTCCGGTATGCGGAGGACCCCGTAGTCGATAGTAATGCGTCCGTTCTCGTCCGGCCCGTTCGGGTACTCAAGCCCATGGCGCTCCAGGAAATCTCGGGCTTTCTCAGGAGAGTCTCCCCACACGTTGACTCCGATGAACTCGACATCTCGATCTCGATACGCTTCGTAGACCGCCCTCAGCTCCGGCGCCTCGGCGATGCACGGAGGACACCACGTGGCCCAGAAGTCAAGCAGCACCACCTTGCCATGCAGGTCCGACAGCTTGATCAGGTCGCCGTCGTACGTCGTGAGGGCAAAATCCGGGGCCGCGTCAAGGAGCGTATCCGTTTCACCGGGCTCAGCGGCAGGCCGAACGGTGCCCCACACGAGCAGACTGGCGAAGGCCGCGCACGCGATCAGCGCGAGCCCTATCAAGACGCGGTACTGCCGCCGCGCTCTGGGCGCCGCATTCGCGCCGTCGACGGCAGGGGGGGGCGATGTGCCGGGATCCATCATTCCCTGATCAGTGCCCTGTCCGGGGGGACTCTGGTAAACGGCAGGCTCCAGACCATTCTACGGACCGCATCACCCCGACGGGCCGCAGACGGACAGACCCAACCCGGACCTTCCGCTACTTCGTGGGCACACTTGGCCGGGAAAGACGCCGGAGCCGCGATCAGGTCAGAAAACCATCGTCCGCCAGGCCCGCTCCGCATCGCGGCATCGGCTGTCCAATACCCTAGTAATACTATCGACTCACAAGCTGTGTCTCAGTTCACAATAATCCGCCGCTTTTCGTCGCCTCCGTTGTTCCTGCACGATGGTATTGGCCAGGAACGGACATCGGATGTGCGTACAGGAGACCGAGCACCAGAAGTGCCGGGCGGGCTGCGCAGGTGCAAACGCGCTAGCGCACAAGCCCCAGGTGCCCGGTGCCGGATGCCGGGATTCGAGCAGCGCAGAGAGGAATTCGGCAGGACATGCGAGGCCCGGGGCGAAGTGTTAGTATGTGCGTGATTTCACTAATCAAAGGCAGGTCCGCGGTGAGGCTTTCAACACTTGGCCGGTACGGCGCAAGGGCGATGATCGATCTGGCCGGATGCCAGGAGAAGGGTGCCGGACCGACCAACCTCAAGGAGATCGCCGGCAGGCAGGACATCTCCTACAGGTACCTTGAGCAGATCATGCTCAAGCTACGAGCGCAGGGTTTGGTGCGCTCGATTCGAGGAGCGGGTGGCGGATTCGTTCTCTCGCGCCCCGCCGCCGAGATCACGCTGGCTCAGGTGGTTCACTCGCTGGAAGGTGAGATCTCGATTGTCGAGTGCACCGCGGACCCATCGCTCTGTGACCGCTCGTCATTCTGCGTCACGCACCAGGTGTGGGCAGAGATGGCCGAGGCAATGCGCACTCGCCTTGAGGGACTGACGCTCGAGGAGCTATCGCGCCGGCAGGCCCTCATGATGACGTCGGCGCGGTCGGTGCAGTACGCGATCTAGCCGGGTTCTGCCGGAGGCCATTCGAGCGCGGCACTCGCCCCGTCGCGCGGCCATTCCCGTCCGGGGCCGCGATTACGCCGCCTCACGTACGTCTGGACCGTGGACCGATCGCACGTGGAACCACCGGCAGGGCCTGCCCTGTTGGCACGGCACCCGCCCGCTGCGTCAGCCGGAGACGCCGGCGGACAGCCGCGATTCTTCCTCTCGAAGGATCAGGCCGAGCCCGGTCGTGAGCCGCATGCGAGTGTGCGCGAGGCGACTCGAGACAATTCGTGCCAGCCGACTCATCACCTGGTGGCCAAGATAAGGGTCATCCTCCATCGCCTTTCGAAGCATGTCCCCTCGCAGGGCGACGACCGTGCACGGAGTCGTGCATCGAGCGGACGCCGTGTATACATGCGGCTCCGCCAGGGAGGACCAGCCGAAGCACTCGTCCTTGGTGATGATCTCAACTGTTGTCGACATGGCCGGCCGCTCTGGCACCGGGCGGATCTCGATATCCAGCGCCACCTGGCCGTCGGTCAGGACGTACAGCTCAGCTGCCTCGTCCCCTTCCCGGAAAATGCTCTCGCCGGCCTGGTAGGTGAACCCACGGCTTTGGTTCGCGAGCTTCGACAGTTGCAGCTCCGGCAGATGCTCGAACAGTTCGGAGCGGGCCAGAACATCCTTGGTTCCCACCTTACGCTACCTCCCCGGGGCCCGAGACCCCGGCCACGAATCGGGGATGTTTCGGCGCGGTCAGTGACGGCGCCATTCTGTGGCACGCAATAATACGAGAATCCCTATCGGAAAGCTAGGTTTCAATATGGCCCTCAAGCCACGCGCAACGGGGGCTTCCGGCGATCCCGTGGCGAAGGCGTGCTTCTGCTGGCCGTCTTGCCAACGCATTGATTGGCACTCTTGGGCACCCCACCGCGGGCTCTGGATGGCAAGAGGGCCGAAGAGCGGCTCAACCTCACCCGGACAACACGGGGCAGCACACTCGGCGATGGCTTCCTGAACCGCGTGTCGCGGGTTCGACTCTCGCCGGGGGCTCGACGATTCCCACCCGAATCGCCGCCACACGCTGCGTGCAACGACGGCGGTTCGCGTCTTCGAAACCGGTGCGCTTGCTCTGCGCGCGTGCGTGTCAGAAACCCTGCTCCCACCTCCGCCAAGCGCGCGCCGGCAGCACGATCGCTCCCGCCGCGATCATCGGCACCGACCACAACTCCCACAAGGCAAAGCCACCCGGCTCCCCTTGGAAGAAGTCCTCAACGGGGAACGTAGGCGAGTCTGATGCACGTCAGGTGAGCTTCCATCCCAGTCTGACCGTGATCACAACGTCGGTGGAGTGAAGCTGGCCGGACCGCCTCGGGGCGGAAGGTCAGCGGCCCCGCTGTTCCAGCCTCGGCTGCCGTACTCCAAGGATGAGCAGCATGCCGAGGAAGCTCGCGCCGGCGAATCCCATGAAGGCCAAGAAGTAGCTCTCAGTGCTATCGAAGACCCACCCCGCGAAGATCGGCCCCAGCAGCATTCCCCCCGTCTGAACCGTGTTCATGAAGCCCCGTATCGTGGCGAATGAGTTCCGTCCGAAGAGGTCTGCCTGAAAACTCAAGGGGAGCACTGTCGATCCCCCGTATACAGCCGCGTAGGCGACGAGGATTCCGAGGACGGGCAGCAGACCGGTCGCGAAGCCCATGCCCACCATGGTGAGGCTCGTGACTCCCAGTGCAACTGCGAGAAGGTACCGCTTGTCCCACGTGTCGCCCAGCCACGCAAGACCGAATCTCCCGGTGATGCTGAGGAAGGCCACCGAGCCGAGCAGCGCCCCGGCCAGGGACAGGGACATTCCGCGGTCCACCATCATCGGCACGAAGTGGACCGCGAACCCCGACGTGACAAGCGACCTGAGGCTCGAAGACAGCCCGAGGAGCCAGAAGGCCGGCGTCTTGAGAGCGTCCCGGGCTCCGAACTCGGCCTGAGTGGTCACCGGGGAGGCATCGGGCTGAGGCGCAGCGCGAGGGTCCGGCTCCCGGGCGCTGGTCCGGGGGTCCACTCCATCGGGAAGGTACCCGTACTGCTCGGGCCGGTGCCGCATCATCGCGGTGACGGGGAGTCCGATCACGCACACCAGCACACCCGAAGCCACAGCCGCGGTGCGCCAGCCGTGGGCCTCGATCATCCAGGCGACCAGCGGAACGAGGATCCCTCCTCCGATCGCCACGCCGGACCACAGCAGCCCGAAGGCCCGGCCGCGTTTCACCTGAAACCAGTTCGCAACGGCGGCAGCGACGGGAGTCGCGAACCCCAGGCCGGAGCCGACTGCGATCGCCAGAAGATACACGAGGTACAGCTGAAGGATGGAGTCGACGCGGCTGAGGAGGATGAACCCCACACCCATCAGCGGCACGCCCACCAGCATGACTTTGCGCGGGCCCAGCCTGTCCGTGAGGAATCCCTCGATCGGGCCCAGGATCCCGCCTTCGAGCCGGGACATTGCGAACACCGCGGAAAGGGCGGTGCGCGTGCATTCCAACTCTCTCTCGAGCGGGACAAAGAAGGCACTGAAGCCGTAGAAGTTGAGCCCGGCGCTCAGGGCCATGCTGAACGCGCCGGCCACCGCAATCCACCACCCGTAGAAGATCCGCCGCCCGGGCCGACCGGTCGGTGCCGATACGGATAAGGGGGCATCTCCGGCCGGGGCGGCCGGGCCGTTGTCAGGCTCGGGGACCGGGGGTTGGCTCAATGGGTCGGCACGTCTGGCGCGGGCTCAACGGTCGCTGAGGATCGCGTGTCGGCAGCATGTGTAAGGTCTGTAGTCATCTCGGACGTGGGACGTGTCACACCGCGTCGCTGCCATCGGCACGGCCCCGGGGAAGGATAGCCCGCGTCAGGGCGCCACGCCACACCCAGTCATCCGGCCACCCTTCTGCCCTGCAATCGCAAATTGATTCCCGAACGAGAGTGCTCCCGACTCTACCGCCGCCGGTTCCGGTACCCGCCCTCGGATTAAGATATCGTCGGGTCCGACCAAAGGGGGCGCGCTGCCGACCGCGCTCAGGCAATGGCTATCACCGGGACGCCGGGGAGGGCACACGATGGCACTGGGCACTGGGGACTACAGGTACGAGCGGGTCGAAGGCTGGGGGAAGATTCCAGAAGGATTTGAGATCACCGGGCTGGGTCCCATCGCAACCGGCGGCATAGTGGACGCAGCGTGCGACTCGAAGAACCGCGTCTACGCGCTGTGCCGGGGCAATCACCCCGTGATGGTGTTCGATCCCGATGGCAGCTTCGTCAGCTGCTGGGGTGAAGGGCATTTCCGTTGGCCGCACGGCATCAACATCGACTCAGAGGACAACCTGTACTTAACTGACTCGCAGATGCACACGATCGACAAGTTCACTCCGTCCGGGGAGCTCCTGATGACGCTGGGCACGCGGAACTGGGCTGCTGTCACCATGCGCGGAGAGCCGTTTAACATGCCGACGAACCTGGTCGTCGCACCGGACGGCAACATGTTCGTCGCCGACGGATACGGCAACCGGCGCGTGCACAAGTTCTCGCCGGACGGAGAGCTTGTGACGTCCTGGGGAGAACCCGGATCCGGGCCGGGCCAGTTCATCCTTCCACACTTCGTGGATGTGGACGGGCACGGAACCGTATACGTGTGCGACCGCGAGAACAGCCGGGTCCAGGTTTTCAGCAACGACGGTGAGTACATCACCGAGTGGAGCGACCCCGCGCGCCCGTCAGACCTTCACATCGATCGTGAGAGGGACATCGTGTATCTCGGCGAGGCCGGCACCCCTGA
>CAYYFS010000070.1:0-10278 GCA_964471055.1 uncultured Dehalococcoidales bacterium | reverse complement strand
GGGGAAAACCACGGAGATGCTGGGCCCGGACGGAATCTCGTATGCCCCTCTCGGCCCGGAGGAGTACCGGACTTTCAGGTGGTACTTCGCGGGCCTGATGGGCTGGCCTCCGGAGGACCTCGACATGTCTTCCGTCGAAGCGTTCCGCAGGAACTACCATCGGAAGACAGCCATCAATGTAGTCGCTTCGGCCCCTCACGGGATCATCCGCATCGCGACCGTCGGGTACGCCGACGTGGCGCTCCGCGGGGACGCTCTGGAACAGGCGAAGCGCCTTACGCGCGAGTGCATTGAACAGGGAGCGCGCTCATTCTCGACCGGCCTCTCCTACTTCCCACAATCGTGGGCGGACACGGACGAGCTGGTAGAGCTCTGCCGGGTGGCAGCCGAGTATGGTGTCCCGTACAGCACGCACATCCGCACCCACAACATCGACAGGTCATTCGGAGGGGGTGGGATCAAGGAAGCGATGGAGATCGGCCGCCGTTCCGGCGTACCGGTGCATGTCGAGCACTACCGCACCGGCCCAAGCACCGCCGGGATGGTCGACGAGATCGTGGCAGACGTGGACAGGGCAAAGGCCGAGGGAGTGGACGTGACCCTGGAGGCCTACCCGTATTCACACGGCGCGGGGACGGCGCATCTGCTGGTGCCTCAATGGGTCCTCGCGGGCGGTCCGGAATCGGTAAGCCAGCAGCTGGAGGCCCCGGAGCTTCGTGAGAGGATCGTTCGTGAAATCGAGGAGTTCCGGGCCAGCAGGGACACAGCGGGCGATGTCTGGACGTGGATGAATTCCGAGAAGAACAAGCCCCTGGAGGGCATGAACTTCGCTGATGCCGCGGCGCTGCGCGGCACGTCGGTGGCGGAAATGGTGATGGATGTGGTGGTAGAAGAGCGGCTGGCATGTGGCAGGATGCAGGCGCCGCTGCCCAGCTCTGCCGTGACCCGGCAGATCGAGAGTGACTTCATGGAACTCCTGTCCCGCGACGACTACATGATCGGGTCGGACGCCATCCCGCTCGACGGGATGGTCCACCCGCGGGCCTGGGGCACCTTCCCGAAAGCCATCGGGCGGCTGCGGCGCCGGCACGGCCACGCACTGGAGCAGGTGGTGCAGCGTGCGACTGACGCGCCGGCTCGCCGGTTCGGTCTCACCGGACGGGGCCGCGTGGAGAAGGGCTACTTCGCCGACCTGGTGCTATTCGACGCGGAACACATCTGCGATCAGGCGACGTTCGAGGACCCTCGCACGCCGCCGGTCGGCATCCCGTTCGTCGTGGTGAACGGCCGTGTCGCCGTAGACGGCAACCGGTGCACGGGAGTCCTGGCCGGGGAAGCGATTCCGTAGGCGTCATCGCTTAGGAGCGGTGCCGCTGGTTGTCAGGGGACGTCCATGCGGCGCAGGCGGCGGACGGAAAGCCAGAAGAAGATGACGGTGACCGCTGCCGCGCCCGCGATGGCGGCCGGGAACTCGATCACGCCCGCGTCACGCGTCCCGAGAGCGGCATCGTCGATACCGTCGATGATTGCCAGGGTGTAGCCTCGCACGCTCAGGTAGCGGATACCCGGCATGAAGCTGCTGATGAGCCCTTCCCACAGGAAGACATAGATCAGAGCGAAGCCGAGCCCGCGGGTGGTCATCAAGCCCAGCCACGTGAAGATTGTGGAGTACGCGAGGACCCCGGCGAACAGCGCCACCGCGACGGCCAGCGCGGCTCCCGCGCTTCCCTCGGGCCCCAGGAGCCCGGTCAGGGCGCCGCTCACGACCAGCACCGGGGCCGCGACGAGGATGACGGCGAGCAGCTTGGGTAGAACGACCCTCCACCTGGCGATTGGCTTAAGGACCAGGTAGGAAAGGGTCCGGTCGTCCAATTCGTTTCCGAATGCGGCGGTGGCCAGGGTCATGGTGATGATGGGCAGTATGGCCGCCACGACCATGCCGTCCAGCATCTCGCCATGCGATCCTTCGCTATTCTCGGCTATCCGGGCTATGAACGCGGCGATCGCGACAGGGAAGGCCGCCAACAGCAGGATGATGAGCAGCCGCCAGCGGCCCGTAAGCTGGCGCAGGGACAGTCGGAACAGCGGTCCCATGTTCACCCTTCCACCAGATAGCTGAAGACGCTTTCCAGAGAATCGTCCAGCGGCTCGACCCGCCTCAGGCGCAGGCCGCGTTCCTGAGCCAGGCGGGGCACGGCCCGCTGGAGGGCAGCGACGTTCCGCGTCAAGACGACCAGCGCTTCTTCTTCACGTTCAAGGGACACGGAGTCCACTTCGCTGATTGCCATCAGGGCGGAGGCCATGATCCTCGGCTCGGTCGTGACGATGCGCACGTGGTAGGGCAGCTCCGCCAGCCGGGCGCGGATAGCCCTCGGGTCCCCGGCCGCTGCCAGCTTGCCGGCGACCATGAGAAGGATGCGGTCCGCGAGTGTTTCCACCTCCTCCAGGATGTGCGACGAGATGAGGATGGTCCGCCCTTCCGCGGCGAGGCGGCGGAAGAGGTTCTGGAACTCGACCCGCTGTCGCGGATCGGTCCCGCTGAGCGGCTCGTCCAGCACCAGCACCTGCGGGTCGTGGACAAAGGATGCAGCCAGCCGCATCCGCTGCCGCATGCCGCGGGAGTAGGTGCGCATGGCGCGGTCCTGCGCGCCGCTGAGCCCGACGAGCTGGACGGCCCTGTCGACGGCGGGCGCGACGGGAGTGACCCCCTGGAGCCGCGCGGCAAACTCCACGAATTGCCGACCCGTGAAGAAGTCGTAGACAGTCTCGTGCTCCGACATCACGCCCACCCGCCGGTACAACTCGGGGTTGTCGCGGGCCGGTTCGCCGAGCATGATGGCCTCGCCTTCGGACGGCGCGGAGAGGCCGGTCATCATATGCAGGAGAGTGGTCTTGCCCGCGCCGTTGGGGCCCAGCAGCCCGGTGATGCCGGGCTGCACATCGAGGGAGACATCGTTCACCGCGACGACGCTGCCGAACCACTTCGACACGTTGCGGACAGAAATGGCGGGACCGTCCGCGGTCGGGCCGGGCGTCTTGGGTGCGCGGGTCGGCGCGGTCACAGGCCGAGTTTCCTGTAGCGCTGCCAGAGGATCAGCGCGGGACCGAACACGAGGACGGAATACCAGAGGACCTTGACGGCCGCGTGTACTTGCCTGCCCGCGTCACTCTCCGTGGCGGCTGAGATGTTGTCGAAGATGATGTCGTTGACATGTATCGGCACGTTTTGGAGGTTCAGGAGGGCGACCCAGCGCGCTGCGGCGAAACCCTCCTCCTCAAGCCCGTAGGAGACGGACCCCGCGACCGCGCTCGAGATTATGAACAGGCCGATGACGAAGGCAGCCGCGTATGCCCGCCGGGTGGTGAAGGCCGCCACGGCCATCGGGATCGTCGTGGCGAAGAGAGCGACTGCGAACCCGGCGCCGATGAAGCGCGGTATGTCCATCCAGTTGTCGCGCAGGTAGGTGAGCGGCTCATCGGCGCCGAGGGTCAGGCCGACCAGCATGAAGATCTGGCCCAGGTAGAGCAGAGAGAGTGTGATTGTGAAGAAGGCAAACCACCGGCCGAGGATGTAGTCGGTGGCGGAGAGCGGGCGGACCATGTAGAGGCTGATTGTCCCGTCCCTCCGGTCCGAGCACAGGAGCTCGGGAGCGATGATCGCGGAGAAGATCACGAGCATGAGCGAGACGAAGCCGTAGTAATCGGAGTGCGACGGGATATTCACCGCCTCGCCGAGACCCGGCGCTACGCGGTCGATTGTGGCCGCCATGATCGCCAGGACGAGAGCGGTGATGAGCAACGCGAAGGCGAACAGGCCCGGCAGTATCTTCGCCCTCGTGCCACGGCCCAGACCGAGCGCGGTCCGCATACCGTTCTTCCAGACGGCCTTGCGTGCCGCAGCGCGTCCTTCGCGCGGGCCGTCGTAATGGCGGTACCCGAGGTCGAATACCTCGCCGCCCGTCGTGGTCGTCACGATTCGGGCTCCCGGAAGATGTCTGTCAGGACGTGACGGACGGGGGCCATCCTTCGCAGGGGTGCATCGGCCTCTACCAGCGCGTCGCGGATCGCGTCGTAGTCCTCGTCTGTCTTCTGCTCGACGACCACGGCCAGATCCTCTGCCGCGGCGTCGATGCCCCGCCCGATCAGGGCATTCAGGAAGGCGTCCCGGTTCTCATCGACTTCGATGTGGATGGTCTGCGTTTCCTCGGTGAACCCGGAGACCTCACCTTCAGTTGTGAGCCTCCCTCCGTCGATGACGATGATGCGGCTGCATGTCCGTTCGACGTCGTTCATGAGGTGCGATGACAGGAGGATGCTTATGCCGAACTCCCGGCCGGTCCGCCTGACCAGGTTGAGCATGTCGATCCGGCCGGCGGGGTCAAGGCCGGCTGTGGGCTCGTCCAGGAATATGAGCACGGGATCATGCACAAGGGCCTGGGCCAGCTTGACCCGCTGCTTCATGCCGGTCGAGTACTCGCCTATGAGGCGGTATCGCTCTTCCGCCAGACCGACGTGGCGCAGGATGTCGGCGGCACGTGTGCGTGCATTTCTGGGGGGAAGGCCGCTGATTTCGGCCATATGTGAAAGGAACTCGGCTGCCGTCATCTGCGGGGGAAGGCAGTCGTGCTCGGGCATGTAGCCGAGGCGCGCGCGGGCCTCAACCGACGTGTGCGACTCCCGGCCCATGACCTCGGCGGCGCCGCGGGTGGGCTCGAGGAGGCCCAGGAAGACCTTGATCGCCGTGCTCTTCCCGGCCCCGTTGGGGCCGAGCAACCCTGTGATCCCTTCGTGGACTACGAAGCTGATCGAATCGAGGGCGAGCACCGAGCCGTAGCTCTTCGTCAGGTTCTTCGCTTCAAGTAGCGCGGGCATGCGGGGCAGTATACCGTCTGGCGGCTGCGCCGCCCGGGTCTACAGGGCTATCTTGCCGATCTCCGACCCTTCGTCTCTCGTCGAGTGGGAGGGCTTCACTGAGAAGTTGGCGTCGCAGTACCACATCTCGCCGTTGCGCATGGAGAGGCCATGTGGCGCCGCTCCGTCGGCGGGCAGGTCAATGCGGTCGAGGATCTCGCCGCTCTCGACGTGGTACTTGACGATCACCTTGTCGCTCGTGTGGGCGCACCAGATGCCGTCACCTTCGCGAATGAGCCCGTGCAGCCGCTCGAGCTCCACGGGAAGCGTGCGAAGGACGGTGAAGTCCGCTGGGTCCACGAGGATGAGCGCCTTCGGGTTGAACGCGGTTACCCAGAGGAGGCCGTCGTCCCATTCGATGCCGTGGAGCCCTCCGCCGTCCGGGGTTGGGAAACGTTCGACGAGAGCGCCGGTGGACGGGTCCAGCTTCAGGACACACCCCTCGTGCGTGTCCGTCGACCGGAAGGGGCGGGCGTCTGTCTTGCCGTTCGAGGCGGTCCACAGGTAGCCGCCCCCGAAGGTGACGCCAGAGGAGTTCTCCGTGGGCGTGCCGATCTTTCTGATCACCTCACCGGTATCGTCCACCAGGTAGGCGTCGTCGAGGAGCTGGTCAACGATCCACAGACCGTCATCGGTCCACTGGAGGCCGTTCGGGGCTCCGCAGATGGTGGGCAATGAGGGGACGAGCCGTCCTTCCATGGGGGCCTCCACAGGGGTTCAGCAGGCACCGGCGCGCCGGACGCGTCGCAGGCTGGCGTCATGATGTTGAGGCTGAGCCGGGCCGTCAAGCGCGGCGACGGGCGCACCTGCACGCATGGCGGGACCGGGGGGGAGGAGTAGAATGGTTGAGGCAAGCCAGTGCATCCAGTGCCATATCTTCCCGCACGGCCCCCGGTGGTCGGTGCTTTCCGCCCGGTTGCCGCCCCGTTGCGGCCGCAGATCTTATTTCACTTCAGGGTGCGCAGGCCCGCCTGTACTTCTTTTTCTTTTTCCCAAACCCCATCGGAGGCCTGAATGCCATCCAAGAGCACTAGCTCTCCGCCTTCGCGCGCCGACGAGCGCGTGATGGTGTTTATCGACGGAAGCAACCTGTATCACGTGTTGACGCACAACTGCGGCCGGCACGACGTCCAGTTCGGCAAGTTCGCTGAGAAGCTTGCGAACACCCGTGAGCTGCGACGGGTCTACTACTACAACATCCGACAGCAGTCCGAGCGACACCCGGAAGTGGCGACGGAGCAGGAGAAGTTCCTGAACGCGCTCTACGACACGCCGTACCTGGAAGTGCGTCTCGGCATCTCGAAGCCTCGTGGCGAAGCCATGGTCGAAAAAGGCGTGGACGTGATGATCGCCATCGACCTGCTGAAGAACGCCTACGAGGACCTGTACGACACAGCAATTCTGGTGAGCGGCGACGGCGATTTCTACCCCGCAATCCAGGCGGTCAAAGACGCCGGGAAACACGTCGAAGTCGCAGCGTTCGCCTCCAACATCTCGCCGGAGGCCTCCCGGGCAGCCGACCTGCACCTGAGGCTGACGAAGACTTTCTTCACGGGGCTGTGGATGTCCCGGAGGCAGACGGCAGAGGCGAGAGCGGTAGCCAGCAAGCCCGAGGTGACGGACGAAGCGTCGTCGCCAGAGGGCGAAGACAAGAAGCCGAGGACCAGCCGCAGGCGCACTTCCACCAGAAAGACCGCGGCCAGCAGGACGGCCACGAAGAAGACGACGAAGGCCGCTGCCGAGAAGGAAGCCCCGGCGGAAGAGCCCAAAGAAGAGGCTCCGAAGACGACGCGCAGACGGCGAACCACCCGCCGCACGAGGCCCGCGAAGACGGCGGAAGCCCCGGCCGAGTCGGAAGCCAGGGAAGAGCCCGCGCGCGACGCTCCGGCCATCCGCCGCACGCCCATCCGCCGCCGCATCGGCGGCTCCGCTCCGTCCGGGAACGGCGACACGCCGGCCGAGACGCCGAAGCCTCCCGCCCTGCGGAACGCCCGGAACAGCCGGGACGAAGCAGACGAGCCGGAGAAAGCTCCGGATGGAGAAGGCAGGGGGCTCCTCCGTCGGCTCCGCCTGGGCGGCCAGTAGGCTCCGCCGAATCCCTCACGAACGCGGGTGGCCCATGCCCGCGGCCTGTCGGTAGGGTAGGCTACGCTTTCGCTCTGACGACGGCCGAGTGTGCGCGTCATCACCGTGCGGCATCCCACATCGGGTGTCCTCGCGCTCGAAGGATCACGTTTCCGTGAGTCGACCTCCGGCATCCGGTGACCTCCGCGATCCCGCCGATGAACTGAGGGCGGGCCGCTTCGCGCGCTTCGCCGTGATCCCGCTGCCCATGGTGCTGGTCGTCTTTCCGACGGCAGCGGTGATCATGGGCGACTCGCTCATGTACGTCGTGCTTCCCGCGCAGATGGCGGAGTTCGGCGTGGGCGAAACCCTCGGGCTCGGGCCTGCGTTCTGGGTCGCGGTTGCGCTGAGCGTCAACCGCTTCATCCGGCTTGGCAGCAACAGCTTCGCGGCCGCGGTGTACCGACGGCTCGGGTTCCGCGGACCGTTTATGGCGGCGGTATCACTGGGCGCCCTGGTGACGTTGAGCTATGCATTCGGCCGCGGAGTGGCAGTCCTGCTGGCGGCGCGCGTGCTGTGGGGTGTGGCGTTCTCGTTCCTGCGGCTTGGCGCCCAGCTGACCGCTTTCGAGGTGGGGCGTCCGGGAACACGAGGGCGGCTGCTCGGTTTCTACACATCCCTGCAGAGGGGCGGGAGCCTGGTCGGGGTCACGGCGGGCGCTGCGCTGGTGGACGCGTGCTCGCGCTCGGTCGGGTTCACGACGCTGGCCGGAATCGGGGTCGCAGGCGTTCTGGTAGCCGCGTTCGCTCCCGCCCTCCGGGTGCGCCGCGAGCCGCGGGCCGGGTCCGGCCATACTTCGCCGCGGGTACAGGCCGGGCCCTGGACGACGCTGGTGGGGCCGCTGCCGGACGGAGCGCGGTATCTCAGGTGGCGGTTGCTTTCGATCGACGTCATGCGGGCCGCGAGCGCGTTCGGGGCGAACGGGCTGATCATTTCGACCATGTCGCCGTTTGTGGAGGACCTGTTCGCGCTTGATGCGGACGTGTTCGGAGCGACGGTCGCAGTTGTGACGCTGGCGGGTTTGCTCGTCGGCGTGCGGTGGTTCGCGGACCTGGTGCTGTCGGTGCCGCTCGGGCACCTGTCGGATGTTGTCGGCAGGCGGCTGACTACTCTCGGCGGTGTTGCCGTGATGCTGGGAGCGGCGACGTTGATCATCGTGACCGGGTCGCTGGAGGCGGCGGTTGTCGCTGTGCCGCTGTTGTTTGTGGCGGCCTCGGGCGTGAACGTCTCGCTTGACGCTGAAATGGGCGAGACGGCGCCGGACGAGGTGCGTGCAGAGGCGATGTCGCGCTACGCGACGTGGCAGGACCTCGGCCTAGCGGTTGGGGCGCTCGCCGGCCTGCCGACTGCCGTGGCGCTGGGTTTCAACGTGACGTACGCGATCGGAGCGGCGTGTCTGGCTGCAGGGGCGCTGGCGTACCTGCTGGGCAGCCGGAGATCGGGGTGAGTTGTGGATGTGCAGGCGGCCGTTGACGGTTTCACGGAAGCTTTCCGCGCGGCGGGGACAGCGGAGCGCGCGGAGCAGCAGAAAAGGTACCTGAAGAGCGACCTCGAGTTCCTGGGTGTGACGGTCCCGGCGATCCGGCGCGAGTTGAAGGGCTTTCTACGGGCGAGCCCCGAGCTGGGTCGGACCGCGCTGCTGGGGCTGGTGGAAGCGTTGTGGGACCACCCTGTACACGAGCTTCGAATGGCCGCGGTGGTGCTGCTGGAGGTGCGCGGCGGGCTGCTTGAGCCGGAGGACATGGGGTTAGTGGAGCGGCTCATACGGGAGTCGAAGACGTGGGCCTACGTAGACGGCCTGGCGGCGCATACGGCCGGAGGGCTGGCGGAGGCGCACCCGGAGCTTGTGAACGTACTCGACAGATGGGCCACGGACGGCAATTTCTGGGTTCGCCGCTCGGCGATGCTGGCGTTGATGCTATCGCTCCGCCGAAGTGAGGGCGACCCGGACAGGCTCCTTCGGTATGCGGACTCGATGCTGGAGGAGAAGGAGTTCTTCATCCGCAAGGCGATCGGCTGGGTGCTGAGGGAGATGTCGAAGAGCCGGCCCGAGGTTGTACGGGAGTACCTGGCTTCGCGCGTTGACCGGGTGTCGGGTTTGACGTTGCGGGAGGGCGCGAAGCGGCTGCCGGAGGCGGACCGGGAGGCCCTGCTGGAGGCGTACAAGGCGCGCTGAGCCTGCGGTGCGGGGGAGGTGATGGGGCAGAGGGCGGAGCCCCGGGCCTTGGGGTATGGGACGCTGTGTGCCAACCAGCACGTGTCGGCGGACATGGTGCGGATGTATGCTGGCGGCGCGTCTAGGCGTAGAAGGAAGTGGGAGCGGGACCGGTGCCACATGACCGCCAGTGACAGAGTACAGCTGCTCTTGCCAGGGGGCATCGCGCCGCGTCCAGAAAGCAACGGAGTGAAGAACAGGCTGGCCGCCGACGACCGTCCTGTCCACTCCTGGTATCGATTCGTGCTCTCGTTCCCGTCCCACCTTGTGCGCGACTATCTGACACGGTTCGGGATAGGGCGGCACCAGACAGTCTTGGACCCGTTCTGCGGCACGGGTACCACGCTTGTGGAGTGCAAGAAGCTTGGGATATCGAGTGTGGGCGTCGAAGCCCTTCCGATGGCGCATCTTGCTGCACAAGTGAAGACGGATTGGCGCCCAGAGCCGGCCGGGCTTCGCGTCAACTCCCGTCAAGTAGCAGACGCCGCCCGACGGGCATTGGAGGACGCAAAGACGGGACAACGAGTAGCGGACGAAGCCGGAGCGCGGCTGATGGACCTCCCAGAGGAATCGCGCAAACTCCTCATCAAAGGCTCGATCAGCCCGGTTCCGCTCCACAAGACACTGACTCTTCTGGACGCGATAGGGCGCCACTCCAAGCCCGGGTATCAACGGCACTACCTCCTTGCGCTCGCGAAGGTGCTGCCGACAGAGGTCGGGAACCTGCACTTCGGCCCGGAAGTGGGTGTCGGAGTTCGCAAGCCCGATGCGCCCGTGGTTGACACTTGGCTGGGTGCAGTGGATGAGATGGCAAGAGACCTCTCCACGGTCCGGCACGGAGTTGACACGCCCGCGGTTGTTCACCTCGCGGATTCACGGAGTGCTCTCGCAATGGTGGCTCCGAGGTCCGTGGATGCAGTAGTGACCTCACCTCCATATCCCAACGAAAAAGACTACACGCGCATCACCCGTCTAGAGTCGGTGGTCCTGGGACTTATCGGCACCAAGATTGAACTGCGGGGTGTCAA